>NZ_SMKK01000202.1 GCF_004348425.1 Actinomadura sp. 7K507 | reverse complement strand
GTGCACGGCTATCGGGTCGCCTTCCGGGCTGGGGGTCGATGTCAGGGCGCCTGATGCGTCGCGGGTCGCGTCCGCTTCGCTGCGGGTGTGCTGGAACGGGGTCTGCCAGGAGCCACGGATCGAGTTGCGGGCGTCCTCGAAGAGCGTCCCGATGGACTGTGAGGGCGATGAGCCCGATGCCGCCTGTGGAGCGTCGGCGTCGCCCGACGGAGGCAAGACCGGTTTCGCTCAGGTGCAGGACCTGCCGAAGAGCCCGGTGCAGGTCACGCTCACGCTCAGCGACGCCCAGGGCGGGACGCTCGTCGAACGGCGCGTCGACGTCACCCCGGAGGCGACGTTCCCGAACGGCGAACACTGCGGTGAAGGCGGCCCGCAGGCCAGGCTGACCGTCGCGGGCGGCGCGGTGACCACCGGCTGACTACCGGGGCGGGGGCTGGCAGCGGGGGCACCAGAAGGTGACGCGCTCGCCTGCCTGTGACGGTTGTTTCGCGCGCTCGATCCGGGTTCCGCAGCGCCGGCAGGGACGTCCCGCCCTCCCGTACACCCAGTGCTCCCGGCCGCGTCCCAGCTCGCCCGTGGTGATGTGGCCGTGCCGTTCCTTGTTGGCGTCCAGGAGCCGGTGAGCGAGCTCCACCAGCGCCGGCAGGTCGGGGACGTCCCGGAGAGGGGTCCACGGGGACACGCCCCGCAGGAACAGGATCTCGGCCTTGTAGACGTTGCCGATTCCGGCCAGGCGGGTCTGGTCGAGCAGTGCCTCGCCGATGGCGCGGCCGGGGTGCTCGCCCAGCCGTGCGGCCGCCTCGGCGGCGAGGTCGGCGTCCCAGGCCGGGTCGAGCAGGTCGGGCCCGAGATGACCCACCGCGGAGTCCTCCTCGGCGGTGCGCAGCAGCTCGACCAGGCCGAGGGAGTAGCCGGCCGCCTGCCACTCCGCGTTCGCCAGCACGAGCCGCACCCGGTGGTCGCGCGGCGGGGGCCCGGCGCGGCGGATCTGCCAGCGCCCCTCCATCATCAGGTGGGTGTGGACGGTCAGCCCGCCCTCGACGCGGACCAGGAGGTGCTTGCCCCGCGGCACCGCCTCCAGGACCGTCCGCCCGCGCAGGTCGGCGGTCGCGAGCCGGGGGACGCGGAAGTCCGAGCGCGTCAGCGTCCGCCCGGCGAGCGCCTCGCGCAGGCGCCGGGCGGTCAGCCAGACGACATCGCCCTCCGGCATGTGCCTCCTCCGGCCTAGATGAAGGAGGGGCTTTCCCAGGCGGACGGGTCGTCGGTCAGCTTGCGGACGGGCTCGGGCAGCTTGCCGGCGGCGATGTGCGCGAGCTTGACCTGCTCCAGGATGGCGCGCTCGTTGGCTCGCAGCGCGATCCACACCTCCTGCAAAGAGCGCGCGGGGCCCTCGTAGCCGACGTGCTCGGGGCGCTCACCCCGGACGCCGAGCAGCGGGCCGTCGATGGCGCGGATGATGTCGGCGAGGGAGATCTGCTCGGCCGGCCGCGCCAGCCAGTAGCCGCCCTCGGGGCCCCGCTGGCTCCGGATGAGGCCGGACCGGCGCAGCTGGCCGAGGATGTTCTCCAGGAACTTGGGTGGGATCTGCTGGGCGTCGGCGAGCTGGACCGCGGTCACCGGGCGGCTCCCGGCGACCGCCAGCTCGGCGGAGGCGCGCAACGCGTAGTCGACCCGGGCGGACAATCGCATGTAAGCATTATCCCTTGCCGGTAGGACCACTCGGGTTCCGCTTCGTGAACGTGGTGCGCCCGCCGGACCCGGGCTGCCTTTCCGGCGGGCGCGCCACGGGTCAGGAAACCAGCCCCAGCAGCTCTGCCGCGGCTTGGGCGTTGGCGGTGGTGGCGCCGTAGGTGGCGAGGTAGACCGCCGAGCCGGGGTGCCAGACGGGCAGGCCCATCTCCACGACGACGGTGTCGGGACGGGCCGTCAGCAGGGCCGTGGTGAGGGCCCGCTGGGCCGCGTGCCGGTGCGCGTCGCGCAGCACGACCACCAGGCCGCGCCCGGCGGCGCGCTCCAGCACCCGGTCCGCGGCGCCGTCCGCCCCGTCGGCCCGGACGGCGTCGGGCGCCCACGGGCCGAGGCCCCACGGGGTCGGCCCGGCCGCGATGTTCGCGGTCGCCTCCGTCTCGACCACGAGAGGCGGCCCGTTCCAGCCGGGCAGCGCTCCCGTCACGCGGACGGCGCGGCGGGCGGCCTCCAGCCCGGCGGCCCGGTCGACGACGGCGGGGGAGTGGCCGGCGAGCCATTCCTTGAGCCGGCCGGTGCGCTCGGCGGCGTCCCGCAGCCGGTCCGGCGACAGCCGCCCGGTCCGCACCGCCTCGCCGATGGCCGCCAGCGTCGCCCGGACGGTCTCGGCGTGCTCGTTCGGGCCGAGGCACAGCAGGTCGGCGCCCGCGATGAGCGCCCGCACCGACGCCTCGGGGATGCCGATCGCGCCGCTCGCGCCCTCCATGTCGAGCGCGTCGGTGACGATCACCCCCTGGTAGCCGAGCCGCTCGCGGAGCAGGCCGGTGATCGCGGCGTGGGACAGCGTGGCGGGCACCCCGCGGGTGATCGTGGGCAGGTTGAGGTGCCCGGTCATCACCGCGCGGGTGCCCGCCTCGATCGCCGCCCGGAACGGGACCAGCTCGCGGCGCTCCAGCAGCTCCAGGCCGGCGTCGACGAGGGGGATGGACAGGTGCGAGTCGTCCACGGTCGCGCCGTGGCCCGGGAAGTGCTTCGCGCAGGCCGCGACGCCCGCCTCCTGCGTCCCGGTGACGGACGCGGCGGCGTGCCGCGCCACGAGGGCCGGGTCGGAGCCGAACGCGCGGGTGCCGATCACCGGGTTGTCGTCGGCGGTGTTGACGTCGACCGACGGCGCGAAGTTGAAGTTGACGCCGACCTCGGCGAGCTCCGCGCCCAGCGAGCGGTAGATCCGCCGGGTCAGCTCGGGGTCGTCCACGGCGCCGAGCGCCGCGTTGCCCGGGTAGGGGCTGCCCGACCGGTGGCCGCCGAGGCGGGTGACGTCGCCGCCCTCCTCGTCGATCGTCACGAACGGGTCGCCCGCCTTGCGCAGCTGCGCGGTGAGCGCGGCGAGGGACTCCGGGCTCGGCACGTTGCCGGTGAGGGCGAACAGCGTGACGCCGGCGAGTCCGGCCTCCAGCTCGTCCAGCAGCCAGCGCGGTGCGGCCGGCCCGGGGAACGACGGGAGCAGCGTGCCGCGCGCCAGGCGGGCGGTGTCCGGTCCGGTCGCGATGTCGTCGGCCGTCACCCCTTCACCGCCCCGGCGGTGAGGCCGGACACCATGCGGCGCTGGACGAGCAGGAAGAAGGCGATGACGGGAATGGTGAGCAGCGTGGACGCTGCCATGATGGGCCCCCAGGCGTTGCCGCTGCGGCCGAAGAAGAACTGCAGCATGATCGGCAGGGTGTACTTGTCCTGGTCGTTCATGAACGTGTAGGCGAAGATGAACTCGTTCCAGGCGGTGATGAAGGAGAAGATGCTGGTCGCGACCAGGCCGGGCGCGACGAGCGGGAGCATGACCGTGAAGAACGTCCGGATCGGGCCGGCGCCGTCGATGGCGGCGGCCTCCTCCAGCTCGCGCGGCACCGCGGCGACGAACCCGCGCAGCATCCAGATCGCGAACGGCACGGCGAAGCCGATGTAGACGAGCGTGAGCCCGCCCAGGCTGTTGAGCATGTCGAGCGTCTTCAGGTCCAGGAACAGCGGGATGACCAGCGCCTCCAGCGGCACCATCTGCACCACGATCAGCATGACCAGGAAGGTGGTGCGGAACCGGAAGCGGAAGCGGGCCACGGCGGTCGCGGCCATCAGCGCGAGCAGTCCCGAGACCAGGACGGTGGCGATGGCCAGCACCGCGCTGTTGCGGAAGTACTCCCAGAAGGAGACCTCGGCGATGCGGCCGTTCAGCACCAGGTCGAAGTGCTCCAGCGTCGGGTGGATCGGGAACGGCCTCGGCGTCGTGCTGAAGATCTCGGTGTTGGGCTTGAACGCGGTCGACGCCATCCAGAAGACGGGGAAGACCGCCATGGCGAAGACGAACAGCCCCGTCGCGTTCAGCAGGATCTTTCTCGACGATGAACGTCTCATTTCGTCTCCCCTTGGCGGACCATCACCCGCACGTACAGGGCCGTGACGACGAGCAGGATCATCGTCAGCACCAGCGCGATCGCCGAGCCCATGCCGAGCTTCGGATTCAGTGAGCCGAACGCCTCGGAGTAGGCGTAGAGCGACAGGTTGAACGCGTCGCGGTTGGCCATTCCGGACATGATGAACAGCTGGGTGAACACCTTGAAGTCCCAGATGATCGACATGACGACCAGCACCAGGAAGATCGGCTTGAGCATCGGGTAGGTGATGCTCCAGAACGTCCGCCACGGGCCCGACCCGTCCACCCGGGCCGCCTCGTACAGCTCGCCGGGGACGCTCTTCAGACCGGCGAGCACCGACACGGCCACGAACGGGCACGCCTGCCAGACGACGCACACGGTGAGGACGGTGTAGGTGGACAGCGGCTTGGCGAACCAGTTGTAGTCGCTCCAGCCGCCGCCGACGAGGGCGTCGGGCATCAGGTCCAGGGTCCAGTTGACCAGGCCGCCGGTCGAGCCGAACAGCCAGGTGAAGATGATCGCGGCGGTGACCGGCGGGGTCGCCCAGGCGACCATCACGCCGCCCGCGACGAAGGCCGACATCCGCTTGCCGAGCCGGTTGAGCAGCAGCCCCACCAGCGTCCCGATGACCAGGGTCAGCGTCACCGCGACGACGGCGAACAGCACCGTGTGCTTGAGGGTCTGCCAGAAGAACGGGTCGTTGAGGATCTTCTCGAAGTTCTCCGTCCCCACCTGCTCGGCCGGCTCGCCGCGCAGCTGGCGGTTGCCGACCTTCTGGAACGACATGATCCCGATCTGGATCATCGGCCAGAACATCAGGAGGGCGATCACGACGACGGTGGGTGCGATCAGCAGGTAGGGCCCGAGGCGGGGCCTGCGGCGGGGGCGCGCCCGGCCGGAGGGTTTCCGGCCGGGCGTCCCCCGCACCGCGGGAGCGGTGCCGGTGTCGAGCATGGACGTTCCGATCAGCTGAGGTGCGGCGCGGCGGCTAGGACGCGTTGAGCAGGGTGCCGGCCTGCTCGTTCGCCTTCTTCATCTCCTCGGCGGCGGGCGCGCCCTGCATGATCGCCTTGATCGTGTTCGGCAGCACCTTCTTGGACTGCTCGAACTCGGCCCAGCCGGGGGTGATCGGCGGGAACTTGGTGTTGGCGGCGATCTCGGTGAAGACCGCCAGCGTCGGGTCGGAGAACTTCACGTCGGAGCGCATGGACGAGAAGCCGCTGTAGTCGGCCCACGCCTTGGCGTTCTTCGCGTTGTTCAGGATCGTGATGTAGTCGAAGGCCGCGGCCTTGGCCTCGCTGTCGGCCCAGACGCCGAGGTCGGAGCCGCCCGCCATCACCGGGGCGTTGCCGCCGGTCTTGGCCGGGATCGGGAAGACGCCCCACTTGTCCGCGTTCTTGTCGGAGATCTTCTTCATCTCCTTGAGCGCCCAGCTGCCGTCGAAGTACATGCCGAGCTTGCCGAGCGCGAAGTCGCGCTGCGGGCCGTCCAGCTCGTTCTTGCCGATGTACTTCTCGGGCGCGACCTTCTCCTGCGAGACGAGGCCGGCGTAGTAGTTCGCCGCCTCGACGGCCTGCGGCTGGTCGAGCGCGCCCTTCCACTCGCCGTTCTCCTGGACGGCCACGGAGCCGTTGTTGCCCCAGATGAAGCTGAGCAGCGCGTTGGTCTGGTCGCTCGGGACGCCGATGCCCGGGACGTCCTTGGAGTCCTGGATCTTCTTCGCCGCGGCGGTCAGCTCGGCCCAGTTCTTCGGCGTCTGGATCTTCAGCTCATCGAACCAGTCGGTGCGGTACCAGACGCCCCGCACGCCGCCGTACCACGGCACCGCGTAGGTCTTGCCGTCCGCCTGGTCGTTGCCGAGCGCGGTCTTGTTGAGCGTCTTGCCGTCGGCCCAGCCTCCGAACTCGTCGGTGATGTCGGCGAGGCTGCCCTGCGCGATGTGGGACTGGACGTCGGTGTTGCCGATCTCGGTCACGTCCGGGCCTTCGCCGCCGGCGGCGGCCTTCTGGAACGTGGTGGCGACCTGGGGCCACGGCACGTACTTGATCTGGACGTCGGTGCCGGGGTGCTCGGCCTTGAAGTCGGCCTCCACGCCGTCCAGGAACTTGGTCTGCTCGGGGGTTCCTTCGCCCATCATCCAGACTTTGAGCTGCGCGGGGTCCTTGCCCGCGCCCTCGCCGCCATCGTCGTCGCCGCCGCAGGCCGTGGCGGCCAGGGCGATCGCGGCCGCCGCGGCGGCAACCTTGATGTACTTCACTGGGGGATCCTTTCCGGCGTCGCCTCGCGCGGCCTCGTGGCCCGCGGTGCGAGTGGGCGCGGCGCGGACCCTTTAGGGTCCCAGCCATGCCCCTCTCGCGTTCGCATCGCACGCGGGCGCCCTGCTCGCCAGTCGGCGCTCTGCGGGCGCCCCCTGCCCGGGGTGCGGACCGGTCGGCGCCTGGGCGTAAACTAACAAGAAACTTTCCTAAACAAAACTGCTCGTTAGCGGATTGAGACATCGAGGGGTACGCATGGCCGCCAACCGCCCGGGAACGCCGAGGCTGCTGCGTGAGCTCAACGACCGCGCGGCGCTGGACCTGCTCGTCGGGCAGGGCCCGCTGACCCGCGCACAGATCGGCGAGCACACCGGGCTGTCCAAGGTGACCGCGTCCCAACTGCTGTCGAGGCTGGAGAACCGCGGGCTGGTCGCGGTCGTCGGGGCGCAGGCCGGGGGACGCGGGCCCAACGCGGCCCTGTACGCGGTCGTCCCGTCCAGCGCCTACGTCGCCGGCCTGGAGGTGGGGCCGGACGGGGTCACCGCCGGCGTCGCCGACATCACCGGGCACATCGTCGCGCAGGTCACCGTGGACCCGAACGGCGCCGACGAGCCGGTGAAGACGGTGCACAGCGCGGTCGTCAAGGCCTGCCGCTCGGCGAAGGTCGCGCTGTCGAGGCTGAGCGCCTTCGTCATCGGCACCCCCGGGGTGATCGACCCCCGGTCCGGGGACGTCCATTTCTCCTTCGACCTGCCCGCCTGGCACGAGGGAGTCCTCGCCGCGCTGAAGACCGACCTGCGCCGTCCCGTGACGATCGAGAACGACGTCAACCTCGCCGCGATCGCCGAACGCGCGTACGGCGCCGCCAACGACGCCGACGACTTCGCGCTCATGTGGCTCGACCGCGGCATGGGCCTGTCGCTGATGCTGGGCGGCCGGCTCCACCGGGGCCGCACCGGCGGCGCCGGCGAGATCGGATACCTGCCGGTCCCCGGGGCGCCGCTGCCGCTCGGCACCGCCCGGCGCGGCCCGGCCGACGAGGGCGTGACCGAGTCCACGACCTGGGGGATCCCGACCCTCGCCGGCGGCTACGGCGCCCTGGTCGGCGCGGACGGGGTCCGCGCCCTCGCCCACGAGCACGGCATCGCCGAGCCGACCGCGGTGGACTGCGTCCGCGTGGCCGCCGCCGACGAGGCCCGCGGCGGCGCGTTCCTGGACGAACTGGCCCGCCGCGTCTCCTACGGCGTGACCTCGGTCAACATCGTCCTGGACCCCGGGCTCGTCGTGCTGTCGGGGAGCCTCGGCCGCGCGGGCGGGCCGCCGCTCGCCACCCGCATCGAAGAGATCGTCGGGCGTATCAGCCCGACCCGCCCCACCGTGGCCGTGACGGGCGTGGAGGGCAATCCCGTCCTGCGCGGCGCCCTGCACGCGGCACTCGAACAGGCCCGCGACGACGTCTTCTCGGCGACGGGTCCGGCCTAGACGCGAATGAGCGCCCCCGCCGGGCGGCGGGGGCGCTCATCTGTGGTGTTCGTCGACGTGCTTCTCTGCGTGTCCTGCTTGGCGGTGTCCTACTTGGCGGCCGTCGCTACGGCCCGCGGCTCGTGGCGCCGCGGGTCGTTGAGAGCGCGGTCGATGACCGTCCGGCTGATGATCTGGCGCTTGCGCCGGTCGGCGGCGGCCTTGCGTGCCGTTGGTGTCATGGTGAACCCCGTTCCGCGGTGGCGTTTTCCCCTCGCCACCGCAAACCCCGTTATGACTCGATGTTCTCAAACGCCAGGGGTCCGGCGGATCCGCCGGAGGAATGAAATCGAGGTCAGACCATGTGTGGAGAGCGTGGGTGACGACCTGGGGTTCCGCACTGGGATCATGGGCGGGAAGGCGGTACCGTACCGGCCCGTTGGGAGAAGCGTGACCGAGGAACCGAGGGGACGCCATGGCGCTGCGTGACCGGCTGCGGCGGCTCGTCCAGAAACCGGGCAGCGTCGACCTCGCGCCGTTCCGCGCGCTGGTGGCCGAGGCGGGCGAGCGCGAGTCCCGGGCCGGGGAGCTGTCCGACGAGGAGCTGACCGCCGCCGCGTCCGCCCTCCGCGAGAAGGAGGACCTGGCCGAGCTGTGCGCCCTCGGACGGGAGGCCGCCCGCCGGACGCTGGGGGAGCGGCCGTTCGACGTGCAGCTCACCGGGACCCTCGCCCTGCTGTCCGGGCACGTCGCCGAGATGGCCACCGGCGAGGGCAAGACCCTGTCGGGCGCTCTGGCCGCCGCCGGTTACGCCATGCGCGGCCGCCGGGTCCACGTGATGTCGGTCAACGACTACCTCGCGCGCCGGGACGCCGAGTGGATGGGCCCCCTGTACGAGCTGCTGGGCGTGACCGTCGGCTGGGTCGGGCAGTCGTCCACGCCGGGCGAGCGGCGCGAGGCGTACCGGGCCGACGTGACGTACGCGCCGGTCAGCGAGATCGGCTTCGACCTGCTCCGGGACCGGCTCGTCACCGCCGCCGGCGACGTCGTGCAGCCCGAGCCGGCCGTCGCGCTGGTCGACGAGGCCGACTCGGTGCTGGTGGACGAGGCGATGGTCCCGCTCGTCCTCGCGGGCGCCGCCGACCTCGACGCCGCCGACCCCCGGTACGCCGACCTCGTCCGCAGGCTGCGGCCCGGCCTGCACTACTCCACGGACGAGGAGGCCCGCAACGTCCAGCTCACCGCGGCGGGGGCGCACGAGGTCGAACGCGTCCTGGACCTCGACCTCTACGCGCCCGAGCACCTGCGCACCCTCACCGCCGTGAACGTGGCCCTGCACGCCGAGGTCCTGCTGCACCGCGACGTGGACTACATCGTCCGCGACGGCGCCGTGAAGCTGATCAGCGAGTCGCGGGGACGCGTCGCGCTCCTGCAGCGCTGGCCGGACGGCCTGCAGGCCGCGGTCGAGGCGAAGGAGGCACTGGAGGCGTCCCCCAGCGGCGAGATCCTCGACTCGATCACCGTCCAGGAGCTGATCGGGCGCTACCCCGTCCGGTGCGGCATGACCGGCACGGCGATGGCCGTCGCGGAGCAGCTCACCGAGTTCTACTCGCTGCAGATCGCCGTGATACCGCCGAACACCCCCTGCGTCCGCGACGACCAGCCCGACCGCCTCTACGCGACCGCCGCCGACAAGGAGGTCGCGCTCGTCGAGGAGATCGCCGCCGCGCACGCCGCCGGCCGCCCCGTCCTGATCGGCACCGGCGACGTCGCCGAGTCCGAGCGGCTCGCGCGCCGCCTCGCCCGCGCCGGGCTCGACCGGGTCGTGCTCAACGCCAAGAACGACGCCGAGGAGGCCGCGATCATCGCCGAGGCCGGGGCGTACGGCGCGATCACCGTCTCCACCCAGATGGCCGGCCGCGGCACCGACATCCGCCTCGGCGGCAGCCCCGCGCCCGGCGCCGGCCCCGCCGCGCCCGGCACCGCGTCCGCCGAGGCCCGCGGCGCCGACCACGACCGCGTCGCGGAGGCGGGCGGCCTCCTGGTCATCGGGACCGGCCGCTACCACAGCAGCCGCCTGGACGGCCAGCTCCGCGGCCGCGCCGGCCGCCAGGGCGACCCCGGCGGCTCGGTGTTCTTCACCAGCCTCCAGGACGACCTCGTCACCCGCTACGCGCCCGACGAGGACGCGAAGGACACCGGGGACGCCGACGGGCTGATCACCGGCAAGGGCGCGCACTGGATCGTCGGGCACGCCCAGCGCGTCGCCGAGGGCGTCGACCTCGAACTGCACCGCAACACCTGGCGCTACAACCACCTGATCGGCCTGCAGCGCCGCGAACTCCTCGCCGAGCGCGACGCCGTCCTCCAGGGCGACGCCGCCGACCGGGCCATGGCCGCGGACGCCGCCGGACGGCACGCCGAACTCACCAAGACCGCCGGTGCGGACGCCGTGGCGGACGCCGCGCGCCAGGTCGTCCTCTACCAGCTCGACCGCTGCTGGGCCGAGCACCTCGCCTACCTCGCCGACCTCCGCGAGGGCATCCACCTGCGGTCCCTCGGCCGCGGGCTCGATCCGCTGATCGAGTTCAACCGGGAGGCCGTCCCGGCGGGCAAACGCCTTCTCGCCGACGCCAGGAAACGCTCGATCGCCGCGTTCGAGGCGCTCACCGCGACCGAGGACGGCATCGACCTCGACTCCGCCGACCTCAAGCGACCGTCGGCGACGTGGACGTACCTCGTCCACGACAACCCCTTCGGCTCCCTCGACGAACGCGCCCTGCGCGGCCTGATCAACATGTTCAAGGGGCGCCGCCGCTGAACCCGGTCAGGCGCGCAGGCGGAGGCCGCGGGGGGTCGGGTGGAAGCCGGCGGACTCCAGCGCGGCGGCCAGCGGGGAGTCCGCGATCGCCGCGCCGTCGGCGCGCTCGACGGTCAGCTTCCCGAGGGCGCCCTCCCGGACCGCGAGGGCGAGCGCGTCCACCGCCGGCTGCAGGACACCGGGGTCGTCGTCCCAGGTCAGCAGCGTCCGGCCGCCGCGTTCGACGTAGAGGACGAGGCGGCCTCCGGTCAGCACGACCAGCGCACCGGCCTTGCGGCCCGGCTTGTGGCCGCTGGCGACCTCGTCGTCGCGCTCCGGCCAGGGCAGGGCCGCGCCGTACGGGTTCGCGGGGTCGGCGGCGGCCAGGACGAGCGCACGGTCGTCCGCCTTGCGGGGCGACTCCCAGAGGGCGCCGATGTCGTCCGGGGGAGAGCCCGCGGCGGGACGGAGCGCGCGCAGCCGGTCGACGGCGCCCGGCAGCGCGAACTGCGCCGCCCCCAGCCCTTCGACGAAGTAGCCGCGCCGGCAGCGGCCCGTCTCCTCGAACGCGCGCAGCACCGGGTAGACGGCGGAGAACCCGCCCGGCGTCCGTTCCGCCGCGACCGCGCCGCGGATGACGATGCCGTACCGCTCCAGCAGCGCCTCGGCGAGGGCGTGCGACCGGAGCGTCGCGGCGGTCTCCCGTCCGGGCAGCGGCCACCACCGGCCGCCGACCGTGGGCGGGCCCGTCCGGGACGGCAGGACCGGACGGCCGCGCCGGGTCGTCCGGGAACGGTGCGTGGGACGGCCGGAGCCGAGCGCGGCGCGCAGCGGGGCCATCGTGTCGTTGGTGAGATGCCCGGCCCAGACGAGGTCCCACACGGCGGTGACGAGGTCGGCGTCGTTCGCGGTGACGTCCTGGTTCACCCGGTCGGACAGCGTCCGGAAGAACAGCGCGCCCCCGTCTCCGAGCGCGTCCAGCACAGCCTGGTGTGCCGGGGTGAGGGTGACCTCCGCGGGCTCCGGCATGAGCAGCGGCGCGGTGTCGGCCAGGTAGAGCGCCACCCAGCCGTCCCCGCCGGGCAGCCCGCCCTGGCCCGCCCACACGACCTCGCCCGCGGACGTCAGCTCGTCCAGCATGGCGGAGGTGTAGCCAGGGACCCGCGACGGCAGGATCAGCGTCTCCAGCGCCGACGCGGGCACGGCCGCGCCCTGCAACTGCTCGATCGCCTGGACGAGCGCGTCGATGCCGCGCAGCCGGGACCCGCCCGCTATCCCATGCCAGGCGGGCAGGAAACGCCCGAGCGACTCCGGCGGGGACGGCTCCACCTCGGCGCGCAGCCGCGCCAGGGACCGGCGCCGGAGCGTCCGCAGCACGCCCGTGTCGCACCATTCGCCGGTCAGCGGGCCCCGCACGCTCTCCACGGGAAGGAACTCGCCCTCGACGACGCGTCCCGCGCCCGCGAGCCGCCGCAGCGTCTCGACGACCACCGCGGAGCCCAGGCCGAAGCGCACGGCGGCCTCGCCCGCCCGGAACGGCCCGTGCGTGCGCGCGTAGCGGGAGATCAGGTCGCCGAGCGGGTCGGCCACCGGTTCGAGGAACGCCTCGGGGACCCCGACGGGCAGCGGCGCGCCCAGGGCGTCGCGGAGGCGTCCAGCGTCCTCGATGGCGGCCCAGCGCTCCTCGCCGGCGACCCTGACGCGGATCGCCCGCCGTGTCGCCTCAAGCTCCTCCAGCCACCGCGACACCCGGACCACCTCGCCGGCATCGATGGCGCCCGGCGCGCCGTCGCCGCCGCCGGCCGGTTCGGTCTCGTCGGGCGGGGTCGGGCCGGTGTGCGCGGGGAGGGTCCGTTCGGTCGCCTCCGCGGTGGTGAGGGGACCCAGGGTGCGCAGGAGGTCGGCGACGCCCTCCAGGTCACGGGCCCTGCGGTCGACGGCGAGGCGCTGGAGCTCGCGTTCGGTGTCGGCGACGGCCTCGGGGTCGAGGAGTTCGCGGAGATCGGCCTGGCCGAGCAGCTCGGACAGGAGCGCGGTGTCGAGCGCGAGCGCCTGGGCGCGGCGCTCGGCGAGCGGCGAGTCGCCCTCGTACATGAACGCGCCGACGTAGTGGAACAGCAGGGAGCGCGCGTAGGGGGACGGCTCCGGCGTCTCCACCTCGACCATGCGGACCTTGCGTCCCGACATGTCGCGCATCAGCTGGACCAGGCCGGGGACGTCGAACACGTCCTGCAGGCACTCGCGCATCGTCTCCAGCACGATCGGGAACGACGGGTACTTGCTCGCGACGGCCAGCAGCTGCGCGGCGCGCTGCCGCTGCTGCCAGAGCGGCATGCGCTTGCCGGGACTGCGGCGGGGGAGCAGCAGCGAACGGGCCGCGCACTCGCGGAACCGGGCCGCGAACAGCGCCGAGCCGCCCAGCTCGTCCACGACGATGCGCTCGATGTCGTCGGCGTCGAAGACGGCCAGGTCGAGGCCGGGCGGCTCGTCCATGTCGGGGATGCGGATGACGATGCCGTCGTCGGCGTGCATGGCCTGCGCGTCGACGCCGTAACGCTCGCGCAGACGTCCCGCCATGGCGAGCGCCCACGGCGCGTGCACCCGCGCGCCCAGCGGCGAGTGGACGACCATCCGCCAGTCGCCGAGCTCGTCGCGGAAGCGCTCGACGACCATCGTGAGGTCGTCGGGGACGTGGCCGGTGGCCTCCCGCTGCTCGTTCACGTACGAGACGAGGTTGGCGGAAGCCCACTCGTCCAGCCCCGCGGCCGAGACGCGCTCGCGGGCGCCGTCGCCGGGGAGGGCCGCCAGCTCGCGGGTGAACGAGCCGAGCGCGCGGCCCAGCTCGGCGGGACGGCCGAGTGTGTCGCCGTGCCAGAACGGCAGCTTCCCCGGCTGCCCGGGGGCGGGTGAGACGAGCACGCGGTCGGGGGTGATGTCCTCGATGCGCCATGAGCTGGCGCCGAGGACGAACACGTCGCCGACGCGGGACTCGTACACCATCTCCTCGTCGAGCTCCCCCACCCGGGACGCCTTCTCGCCGACGAGGAAGACGCCGAAGAGGCCGCGGTCGGGGATCGTCCCGCCACTGGTCACGGCGAGGCGCTGCGCGCCCGGACGGTCGTGCAGGACGCCGGTCACGCGGTCCCAGACCACGCGTGGGCGCAGTTCGCCGAACTCGTCGCCCGGGTAACGCCCGGCGAGCATGTCGAGGGTCGCCTCGAGCGCGGATCGGGGGAGTGTGGCGTAGGGGGCGGCGCGCTTGGCCAGCGACTCCAGGTCGTCGACCGTCCACTCGTCCATGGAGACCATCGCGACGATCTGCTGGGCGAGGACGTCCAGGGGATTGCGCGGGTAACGCAGCTCCTCGATCTCGCCGCCGCGCATGCGTTCGGCCACCACCGCCGTCTGGACGAGGTCGCCCCTGTACTTGGGAAAGATGACGCCCTTGGACACGGCGCCGACCTGGTGGCCCGCGCGTCCGACGCGCTGGAGCCCGTTGGCCACCGAAGGGGGCGACTCCACCTGGACGACGAGATCGACGGCGCCCATGTCGATGCCCAGTTCAAGGCTGGACGTCGCGACCACGGCCGGTAGGCGGCCCTCCTTCAGCGCGTTCTCGATACCGGCCCGTTCTTCCTTCGAGACCGAACCGTGATGCGCGCGGGCGATCTCCAGGGGCGCCCCTCTGCCCGCACCCGCCTGGGCCATCGTCGCCGCGGGGGAGTGGTCCTCGGGCAGGGGTTCGCCGGTGGCCCGCTCGTAGGCGAGTTCGTTCAGACGGCCGCACAGGCGTTCGGCGAGCCGCCGCGAGTTGGCGAACACGAGCGTCGAGCGATGCGCCTGGATGAGGTCGAGCAGGCGGTCTTCCACATGGGGCCAGATGCTGCGTTGACGGGGATCGGCCGCGCCCGAGTCGTCGACGAACCGGCCGACCTCGCCCATGTCCTCCACCGGGACGACGATGTCGAGATCGAAGACCTTGTCGGAACGCGGCTGGACGACCGTCGCGGCCCGTGCCCCGCCCAGGAAGGCCGCGACCTCGTCCGTGGGGCGGACGGTCGCCGACAGCCCGATCCGCTGGGCGGGCCGTTCGAGGAGGGCGTCCAGGCGTTCCAGGGACAGCGCCAAGTGCGCGCCGCGCTTCGTGCCCGCCACGGCGTGCACCTCGTCCACGATGACCGTCTCGACCCCGCGGAGCGACTCGCGCGCCCGGGAGGTGAGGATCAGGAACAGCGACTCCGGCGTCGTGATCAGGATGTCGGGCGGCTTGGTGGCCAGCCGGCGGCGCTCGTCGGCCGGGGTGTCGCCCGACCGCATCCCGACCCGGACGGCCGGCTCGGGCAGCCCGAGCCGGCGCGCCGCGTGGCGGATGCCGGTCAGCGGGGCGCGCAGGTTGCGCTCGACGTCGACGGCGAGGGCCTTCAGCGGCGAGACGTACAGGACCCGGCAGCGGCGCAGGGCGTCCTCGGGCGCGGGGTCGTGGGCGAGCCGGTCGAGCGACCAGAGGAACGCGGCGAGGGTCTTGCCCGAGCCGGTCGGCGCCACGACGAGCGTGCTGTCCCCGCTCGAGATCGACTCCCACGCCCCGGCCTGGGCGGGGGTGGGCGCGGCGAACGCCCCGGAGAACCAGGCACGGGTCGCCGGGGAGAAGCGTTCGAGCACGTCATCGCCCATGCCGCCATAGTGCCTTCCGGGTCTGACAGATTGCGCGGCGACGTGGTGCGCGTCACATTGTAAGCAAGCACTTGTCCGGGCAGGGTCTACGGGTAGGACATCCGCCGCCAAGGGAGTATCGATGCCCTACCTCCTTCTCTCCCTCGGGATCCTGTTCGTCCTGGTCGCGGTCAACGCGCACGCCCCCCGGCGCGGCGCCGTCCTGCTCGCGCCGAGCTTCTTCTGCGGCTGGCTGACGATCGAGATGGCGCCGCACGTGCTCGTCACCTGGGCGGCGGCGACCGCGCTGACGGCGGCGTTCGGGGGACTGGACGGCTGGGCGGGATGGACCGGGCTCGTCCTGGCGATCCTCGGCATGGCGGGCATCGCGGCCACCCTCGTCGCGACACGCCGTACGGTCGTCACCCTGCGGGACAGCGGCGTGCCCCTCGACCTGGAGCCGGACGACGCGCCCCGCTACCCGCGTGCACATCTCGTCGTTCCGCCGCTGTGCCTCATCCCCCGCAAGGGCGTCCGTGTTGAACGCAACATCGTGTTCCACGAAGAGGGGCGGCTGCGCCGGAAGATGGACGTCTTCCGTACCCTCAATGAGCGCTCCGGCGGCGAACTCCGTCCCGGGCTCATGCAGATCCACGGCGGCGCATGGGTCATCGGAGACAAGCGCGAGCAGGGTTTGCCCCTGCTGAACCACATGGCCCTCCAGGGGTGGGTGGGGTTCAACGTCAACTACAGACTCAGCCCTCGCGCAACCTGGCCCGAGCACCTGATCGACCTGAAGCACTTCGTCGCCTGGTACAAGGAGCACGCCGAGGAGTACGGCGCCGACCCCGATTTCCTCTGCGTGACGGGTGGATCAGCCGGTGGGCATCTCACGGCGATGGTGGCGTTGACCGCGAACGTGCCGGAGTTCCAGCCGGGCTTCGAGGACGCCGACACAACCGTGCAGGGCGCCGTTCCGTTCTACGGCGTCTACAACCTCTTCGAAGCGGGACCCTGGCCGGTTCCCATGGGCGCCACCCGCCTCATGGAACGGATGATCGTCAAGAAGCCCTTCGCAGAGAACCACGAGGCGTACGCCAAGGCGTCCCCTGTCACGTACATCCGCGAGGACGCTCCGCCCTTCTTCGTCATCCACGGAGACCGTGACTCGCTCATCCCTGTGGCCGAGGCACGCCGATTCGTCGAACGGCTCCGCGGCGTCTCCGGCGCGCCCGTCATCTACGCGGAGATGAAGGGCGCCCAGCACGGCTTCGACGTCTTCCCCTCATACCGGACGGCCCGCGTCATCGAAGGCGTCGAGCGCCACCTGACCGGCCTGCACCGGCAGTACCGGCAGGGCGCCGCACCGGCGGTCCCCGGCGAGGTCGCGCAGTCCCTGGAGCGCGACTCGGCTCATCCGTCCTTGGGGAGGGACGCCGTCGGATAGCGTTGAAGGGTGCGGCTCACAGTTTTCTGGGATCGGATGAACCAGCAGTTCGGCGAGAACTACGCCGGGAGCGTGGCCAAGGACCATGTCCTGGCCGAGCTGGACGGCCGCACCATCGAACAGGCATTCGCCGACGGTGAACCCGCCAAGAGGGTCTGGCAGGCGGTCGTCGCGACCTTCGACGTCCCTTCGAGGCTTCGGTAGACCCGAAGCCTCGGCAGCCGCCCCGCTACAGCGGGATGCGGTGCGGGACGAACGACGACGTGTCGTCTGTGACGAGCCCGGACGTCTCCCTGATACCGATCCCGGCCGGCCCGTCATGGACGACCCACGCCCCCAGGACCGGATGCTCCCCGTCGAAGTCGGGCAGCGCGCAGAACTCCTGGAAGACGAACCCCTCCGCGCCGTAGTCCCCCTGGGTGCGTTGCTCACTCCCGTCCGGGGTGACGATGCGCATGCTCGCGCCCTCCCGCCCGAGCAGCGGTTTCTGTACATAGGACGTGAGGTTCGACGGCGTGTTCAGGTACGTGGGCAGCAGATTGGGGTGCCCGGGGAACAACTCCCAGAGCAGGACGAGCAGCGCCTTGTTCGACAGCACCATCTTCCAGATCGGCTCGATCCACGTCGTGGGCGTGCCCGGGAGTTCGCGTCCGAAGGGCTCTGAGACGATCCACTCCCACGGGTAGAGCTTGCAGAGCGTCCGGATCTCCTGCTCGTCCAGGTCGACGAAACGTCCGCGCGCGGGGTCCCAGCCGATGTCTTCCATGGCGATCGCCACGCCCGGCAGGCCCGCCTCTTCGGCGGTCTCCTGCATGTAGGCGATCGTCATGACCTCCTCGCCGGTCTCGTCACCGGCCGTCCAGGCGAAGTGGGCCGGGCCGCCGTCCACGGTCGGGACGATCTCCTTCCAGCGGGCCACGAGCCGTTCGTGGATGGAGTTCCACTGGTCGTCCCCAGGATGGGTGTCCTGCAGCCAGTACCACTGGACGACGGAACTCTCGACCAGCGCGGTCGGGGTGTCGGCGTTGTACTCCAGCAGCTTGGCCGGCCCGTGGCCGTCGTAGCGCAGGTCGAACCGCCCGTACAGGTGCGGGTCGCCTCGCCGCCACGACTCCTCGATCAGCGGCGCCACCCAGTCCGGGATGGCGAGTGCGTGGTAGCGGCCGGTGGAGACGACGTGCTCCACCACCTCCAGGCACATCCGGTGCAGCTCGTCGACGACCCCTTCGAGGGCCAGTACCTCGTCCATGTCGAAGGCGTAGTGCACGGACTCGTCCCAGTAGGGCCGGGTCAGGTGCTCGGGGTGCGCGGTGCGGTGGAAGGCCAGGCCCTGCTCCTCCACCCTGTCGGCCCAGCCGTCACGGGGCGTCGAACGGACACGGCGCACGATCAGCCCCCGCC
>NZ_SMKK01000201.1 GCF_004348425.1 Actinomadura sp. 7K507 | reverse complement strand
ATCAGGAGGCGGCCGATGTGCCTGATGTGGCCGGCCATGGCGGCGCGGGCGGCGGCGGGGTCGCGGGCGCGCAGGGCGTCGAAGACGGCGGAGTGTTCGTGCGCCGAAGCCTCCGCCCAGCCCTCGATGGCGCCGAAGAAGCCCAGCGGGACGTAGTGGACGGTCAGGCCGAGCAGGGACGCCATCCGGGACGAGCCCGAGGAGCGGTTGATCGTCCGGTGGATCTCGTGGTTGAGCCGGTCGACCTGTTCGGCGTCCCGTTCGCGGGCGGCGGCCTCCAGGCGGGCCTGGACCTGCTGGAGGCGCTCGATCTCGGCGCCGTCCAGGGCGCCGGCGGCGCGGGCGGCGAGTTCCCCGGCGATGTAGGCCTGCACGTCGAACAGGTCGGCGACGTCCTGCGCGGTGATGGGCAGCACGCGGAAGCCGCGGCGCGGCTCCCAGCGGACGGCGCCCTCGCTGTGCAGGATCATCAGCGCCTCCCGCACGGGGGTCGCGCTGATGCCCAGTTCGGCGGCCAGATGCTCGGTGCGGACGTAGTCCGGGGCGCGCAGCTCACCGATCATGATGGCCTCGCGGACGTGGGAGGCGACCATCTCGCTGAGCTGGTGCCTGCCGTGCAGCACGGGATCGCGCCCGGCCTCCGACACCTGGCCGACGGGCATGGTCTCCCCCCGCTCTGCTAGCCGGAACGACGTGAGCCTATCGTCGGGAGACCGCGCGGCCCGCCGCGCCGGGCGGGGGCGCGCGACCCGCGGGGAGCGGGTGCCATATTCTATAGAATCCGCCGACATCCACCGCGAGGAGCCGCTGTGCGCGACCGAGACGCCCTCTACATCGACGGAGCGTGGACCAGCCCGCTGGGCGGCGGGGTCATCGCCGTCGAGAACCCCGCGACGGAGCAGACCCTCGCCACCGTGCCCGAGGGCACCGCCGAGGACGCCGACCGCGCCGTCCGGGCCGCCCGCGCCGCGCTGCCGGCCTGGTCGGCCACGTCGTACAAGGAGCGTTCGGAGCTCCTCGGCCGCCTCCACGACGCGCTGGCGAGCCGCGAGGAGGCCATCGCGCGGACGATCGCGAGCGAGGTCGGCACGCCGATGCGCATCGCGACCCGCATCCAGGCGAAGCTGCCGCAGACCGTGGTCGCCGGATACGCCGAGATGATCGCCGGCGGCATCCCCGACGAGCGCACCGGCAACTCCCTGATCGTCCGGGAGCCGGCCGGCGTCGTCGCCGCGATCACGCCGTGGAACTACCCGCTGCACCAGATCACCTGCAAGCTCGCCCCCGCGCTCGCGGCCGGCTGCACCATCGTGATCAAGCCGAGCGAGATCGCCCCGCTGGTCGCCTACGAGCTGATGGACGCCGTCCACGAGGCCGGGCTGCCCGCCGGCGTGGTCAACCTCGTCCCCGGCTACGGCCCGGTCGTCGGCGAGGCGCTCGCCACCCACCCCGAGGTCGACATGGTGTCGTTCACCGGCTCGGTGCGGGCCGGGTCCCGGGTCGCCGAGCTGGCCGCCGGGACCGTCAAGAAGGTCGCGCTGGAGTTGGGCGGCAAGTCCGCGAACGTCATCCTGGACGACGCCGACGTCAAGACCGCCGTGAAGGTCGGCGTCTCCAACGCGTTCCTGAACGGCGGCCAGACGTGCACGGCCTGGACGCGGATGCTCGTCCACCAGGACCTCTACGAGCAGGCCCTCGACCTGGCCAAGGGCTTCGCGGAGGGCTTCGTCCCCGGAGATCCGCTCGACCCGTCCACCAAGCTGGGCCCGATGGTGTCCAAGGCCCAGCTCGACCGGGTGCGCGGCTTCATCGACACCGGCGTCGCCGAGGGCGCGCGGATCGTCACCGGCGGAACCGCCACACCCGACGGTGCCGACCGCGGCCACTACGTCTCCGCGACCGTCCTGGCCGATGTCGACCAGGACGCGACCGTCGCGCAGGAGGAGATCTTCGGGCCGGTGCTGTCGGTCATCCCGTTCCGGGACGAGGACGAGGCGCTCCGGATCGCGAACAACTCCCGCTACGGGCTCGCGGGGGCGGTGTGGGCCGACGACCAGGATCGCGCGGTCGCGTTCGCCCGCCAGGTGAGGACGGGCTCCATCGACGTCAACGGCGGCGCCTACAACCCCCTGGCCCCGTTCGGCGGCTACAAGCAGTCCGGCCTCGGCCGCGAGCTCGGCCGCTTCGGATTCGACGAGTTCACCGAGCTCAAGTCCATCCAGCTGTCAACGGCCCGGCCCTGAAGAGCCAGGCTTGCAACTCGTGACTGCCCCTGACGGAGAGGACGGTGACACGGTCGCATGGGGCGCGTTGACGAGCACCCACGCCGTTCGTGCGCGTCTTTGGACGTTCACGGCGGCGATGTGGTCGGCGGGGCCAGCGAGCCCGCACACGGCGCACGAGAAGTCGTCCCGGGTGGGACGGTTCTTGCGGGACCTGTGCCCGCAGCGCGGGCAGGTCTGGGAGGTGTAGTGCGCGTCCACCTCGATCACTGGTACGCCAGCGCGGAGGGCCTTGTAGCGGAGGAATTCTCCGAGCTGGCGGAACGGCCAGGACGAGTGGGTGGCCCGCTGGTGCCGTGGAACCCTTGTCCGGTCACCGATGCCGTCGAGCTTTTCGAGGGCGATCCCGCGACCGGTGCGTTCGGCATCGGCCACCACCGTCTTCGCGATGGCATGGTTGATGTGAGTGGCGTGCCGAGCCTCCCGGCGCGCCCTGTTCTTCAGCTTGCGCTTGGCCGACCGGGTGCCCTTGGCCTGCAACTCGGCCCGCACTCGCGCCATGCTCCGCCGGTAGCGCTCCAGTCCTCGGCCCTGATGGTTGACCCCATCGGAGGTAGAGGCGAGGTTGGCGATCCCGCGGTCCACGCCGATCCAGTCGCGCGGGTCGCCGTTGAGCGGCTTTTCGGGGATGTCGCAGGTGGCGGCCAGGAACCACTTCCCGCCCCGGTAGAGCAGGTCCGATTCGCCCTGGCGGTGCTCTGCGAGGGTCCTGAGCTGCGTGGGCGAACCGGTGAATGCCACGTCCTTCAACCGGCCCTGCACGGTCCAGATCGACACGGTGCGGGCGTCGACTCGCCACGACAGGTTTCGGTCATCGTAAGTGTGCGCCGCGTCCCGGCGGAAGACGATCGGCTTGGAGGTGGCCTTGATCCGGCGCGGCGAGCCATCCGCGCCCAGCCGCCCGGCCTTGATCTGGCCGCGCAGCGTGGTGTAGGCGTCAACGACGCGTTTGATCACATGCTGGGCCGCTTGCGCACCCAGACCGGCGGCCTTGAGGTCGCCGTAGCACGCGCGGCGCAGGTCGAACACCCGGCCCTTGAGCCCGAACCGGCCGAACGCGGCGGCCGACACCTGGCTCGCGGCCGTGTTGACAGCGTGCAGAGTCGCCGCCAGCGCCGCCGCCTGCTCGGGCGACGGCAGCAGCTTCACCTGCACCACGATCTTCACGGCCACAATTGTAGCGGTACGCACCGACGAAACCACTCAACGCAACCGAGATCACTCAAGACATCGTATGAACCTGCATGTCAGACGCCCGCTGAACCGTTAGCCGAGGAGAACACCATGGTCAAGGCCGTCGTCGCCACCGAACCGGACGCGCCGCCGCGGGTCCGTGACATCGAGCTGCCCCCGGTCGGCCCCGGTGACGTCCGGGTCCGGGTGGCGGCGGCCGGGGTGTGCCACTCCGACCTGTCGATGATCAACGGCACGCTCGCGCCGAAGTTCCCGCTCGTCCTCGGACACGAGGCCGCGGGGACGGTCGCCGAGGTGGGCGCGGACGTGACGAAGGTGCGGGCCGGCGACCGCGTCGTGCTGAACTGGGCCGCCGCCTGCGGCGAGTGCTGGTTCTGCCGGCAGGACGAGCCGTGGCTGTGCAGCGCCGTGGAGGGGGCCATGAGCCCTGCGTCCGGCGCCACCCTGGACGGCGCCGAACTCTACGCGTGCATGGGCGTCGGCGGGTTCGCCGAAGAGCTGGTCGCCCCGGAGCGCTCGGTCGTGCCGCTGCCCGCGTCCGCCCCGCTCGACCTGGGGGCGCTCCTCGGCTGCGCCGTGCTCACGGGCATCGGCGCCGTCCGCAACACCGCCCAGGTTCGTGAAGGGCAGTCGGTGCTGGTCATCGGCCTGGGCGGCATCGGGTTGTCGACCGTCATGGGAGCGCGCCTCGCCGGTGCCGGAACCATCATCGCCGTGGACCGAGGCACCGAAAAGGAAGAACTGGCGACGACGGCGGGCGCAACGCACTACCTCGAAGCGGACCCCAAACTGGCCAAGCAGGTCCGCGCCCTGACCGAGGGACGCGGCGCCGACCACGCCTTCGAATGCGTCGGCAAGGCGGACCTGATCCGGACGGCGTGGCAGTCGGTGCGCCGCGGCGGGCAGTGCACGGTCGTCGGCGTCGGGGCCCGCGACGACTCGACGAACTTCAACGCCCTGGAGCTGTTCCACTTCAACCGGCGGCTGACCAGTTCGGTCTACGGCTCGTCCGACCCCGACCGGGACGTCCCGCGGCTCGCGGAGGAGATCGAGGCGGGACGGCTCGACCTGTCCACCCTGGTCACCCACCGCATCGGTCTGGACGGCGTCGCCGAGGCGTTCGACCGGATGCGGGCCGGGCACGGTGCGCGCTCCCTCATCGAGATCGCCCCATGACGGGACCACTCCCGCTCGCCGGGATGCGCGTGGTGGAGCTGTCCAGCTTCGTCGCCGTGCCGCTGGGCGGGATGACGCTCGCCCAGCTCGGCGCGGACGTCATCCGTGTCGACCAGATCGGCGGCGGCCCCGACATCGACCGCTGGCCGCTCGCACCGTCCGGCCGGAGCCTGTACTGGGCCGGGCTCAACAAGGGCAAGCGGTCCCTCACCGCCGACCTGCGTTCCCCAGAGGGCCGTGGACTGGTCGCTGATCTCGTCGCCGAGAGCGGCATCGTCCTGACCAACGCCCCACCACGCGACGGGCTCACCTACGAGGCGCTGCGGGACAGGCGGCCCGACCTGATTCACGTCCAGCTCCAGGGCCGCCGGGACGGAGGCAACGCCGTCGACTACACGGTGAACGCCGGCATGGGCTTCCCGTCCGTCACGGGCCCGTCCGACCAGACCGCCCCCGTCAACCATGCGCTTCCCGCCTGGGACATCGCGTGCGGCCTCTACCTGACCATCGGCCTGCTGGCGGCCGAACGGCACCGCCTGCGCACGGGCGAAGGCCAGAGCCTCCACGTGGCGCTGGAGGACGTGGCCCTGGCCACGGCCGGGAACCTCGGCTACCTCGCCGAGGCCCAGCTGGGCGGCGTACGCCCGCGGCTGGGCAACAACCTCTTCGGCGACTTCGGCCGCGACTTCGCCACCGCCGACGGCCGCGTCATGGTCGTCACCCTCACCCCCCGCCACTGGCGCGACCTGGTGCAGGCCACCGGCCTCGGCGAAGTGACCGCGGCCCTGGAACGCGCCCTCGACGCCGACTTCCGTCAGGCGGGAGACCGCTACACCTACCGCGAGGCACTCGCGGGCGTCCTGGCGCCCTGGTTCGCGTCCCGCACCTGCGAGCAGGCCGAGGACGCCCTGAAGGGCACGTCCGTCCTCTGTTCCCGCTACCGCGACTTCACGGAGCTGGCCGCCGGCCTGGACACCGAACCCCTCATGGCCGAACTGGACCAGCCCGGCGTAGGCGCGCACCTGGCCCCGGGCTCCCCGCTCCGCCTGGGCGGGACGTCCCCGCCGCCGACCCTGGCCCCGGCCCTGGGCCAGCACACCGACGAGATCCTCCAGACCGTCCTCTCCCTCTCCCCGCACGAAGCGGACGCCCTCCGCACCCGCCGCGTGGCCGGAGAACCCTGACCGGTTGTGGCGCGGGGCCTTCCCGGGGCTTTTTCGCGGCCATGTGAGATTGTTAGGCTTGCGAACTAAAGGGAGGTCTCGGTGGTGGCGCGCGGCGGGCGGGGGCTGGTACCGCTGCTCGCCTTCCTCGGCGTGATGGCCTACTCGCTGTCCATGGCCGTCGTGACGCCCGCGCTGCCGCAGATCCAGGAGGGGCTGGACACCACGCCCGCCGGCGCCGCGTGGGCGCTCACCGCGATGACGCTGTCCGCGGCGGTCGCCACGCCGGTGATCGGGCGCCTGGGGGACCTGTACGGCGCGCGGCGCGTCCTGCTGGCCGTCCTCGCGGTCGCCACCGCGGGCATGGTCGTCGCCGCCGTGGCGTGGACGGTACCGGTCATGCTGGCCGGGCGCGCCCTCAGCGGCATCGGCAGCGGCGTCTTCCCGCTGGCGTACACGATCATCAGGGACGTCGTCCCGCCCGCCAAGAGGGCCTCGGCGGTGGGGCTCATGTCGTCCATGCTGGGCCTCGGCGGGGCGGTCTCCTGGTGCCTGGCCGGGCCGATCATCGACTTCCTGGGGTGGCGGTGGCTGCTCTGGGTGCCGGTCGCCGGCCTGGTGCCCGGTCTGGCCCTCGCCTGGTGGATCGTTCCAAGACCGGAGCGCCGCGTCGCCGCCAGGGTCGACTGGTGGGGCGCCGCCCTCTTCGCCGCCTGGCTGGTCGCCGCCCTCACCGCGATCACCCAGGGCATGGAATGGGGCTGGACGTCCCCGGGCGTCCTCGGCCTGCTCGCCGTCTCGCTCGTGGCCTTCGCCGCCTGGCTGTGGGTGGAGGGCCGGGTCACCGAGCCCCTGATCGACCTGCGGCAGATGCGGGCGCGCGGCGTCTGGACGGCGCACGCCGCGTCGCTGCTGGCCGGCTACGCGCTCATGGCGGGCGGGCTCCTGTTCCCGCTGCTCGTCCAGCTCCCGGAGGACACCGGCTACGGCTTCGGCGGTACGGCCACCCAGGCGGCCCTGCTGCAGCTGCCCGCCAGCATCGGCATGACGGCCGCCGGAATGACGGCGGGACTCCTCGACCGGCGGATCGGGTCCCGCACGGTCCTCCTCGGCGGGGCGGTGATGACGGGGCTCGGCTACGCGTTCGTGGCCGTCCAGCACGAGGACATGTGGCACCTCTACGCCGGCGGCCTGGCCAGGGGCATCGGCCTGGGCTTCGCCTACGCGGCCGTCGCGAACCTCATCGTCGCCGCCGTCCCCGCGAGCGAGACCGGCGTGGCCACCGGCGTCAACACCCTCATCCGGACGGTCGGCGCGTCCCTCGGGCCCCAGGTCAGCGCCCTCATCCTCGTCGCGGTCCCCGGCGAAGGCGGCTACACCGCGGGTTTCGCGATGAGCGCCGCCGTCATCGCCCTCGTCGTCCCCCTGGCCCTGCTCGTCCCGCGGCGAAGGCGCCCGGCCGCCGCGCGTCTGGCGGACGCGCCGCGCTCCGCACCCGTCGCGGTGAAGCGTTGATCACGGCCGGGACGCGGAACGGGGCCCGGCGCGGTGCCGGGCCCCGTCTCGATGGTGCGGTGTAGCGGGGGTGGTGCGTGATCTATCAGAACGACTCGACGGCGCGGCGCGCCTCCGGGTCGAGGACGCCCCAGCCGATGAGCTCTTCGGTCAGCTCCGTCGGGGACTTGTCATAGATGACCGCGAGTGAACGCAGGTCTTCCTGGCGGATGGACAGGACCTTTCCGTTGTAGTCGCCCCGCTGGCTCTGAATCGTCGCGGCGTAACGGGCGAGTGGACCGGCCTTGTCTTTCGGAAGCTGCTGCAACCGCTCTAGATCGATCACGAGCTTGGGTGTAGGCCCGAGCGGGCTCGGCGCGGCTCCGCCGGGCAGCAACTCGGAAACCGGCACGCCATAGAAATCGGCGAGCTCGGCCAGCTTCTGAACGGTGACGGCGCGGTCGCCCCGCTCGTACGAACCCACGACGACGGCCTTCCAGCGGCCGCGTGACTTCTCCTCCACGCCGTGCAGGGACAGGCCCTGCTGGGTGCGGATGGCGCGCAGGCGCGCGCCGAGAGCCTTAGCGTATTCAGACGGCATTGTGCGGCCCCCAGGCTCACTTTCGTCGTCGTCGGACTCCGGTGTTCCACCGGAGGGGGACAGTTCTGCGGGGCCATTGCGCCACAGGAGCCTGTCCCCAGGGATGGTTACGGACAGTGACGGTAAAACGGAGAAGGCCCTAGGTCAAGCTGATTGGAAAAAAGCGGTCGAATCCGCCGGACTCGATCCGGACGGTCCGGATCGTCCGCAGGCCCTGCGGGCACGGCGTGCACGGCCGGTCACGCGGCCGATCCGCGGCCCGCCGGCCGGTCGAGTGTGATGCCTCTCACCTGCGAAGACGTGGACCGGTCCGGGTGCGGCGCGGTCCGCCTCTGCTGCTACCGTGTGGGAGACAAGACGTCCTTTAAGGCCCGTCCAGTGAGGCGGGAAAGGAGGTTTCGGTGGTGAATGCTGCCTCCAGGCCGGAACAGCCTGCGGGGGCGCGTGTGGCGGACGGTGACCCCCGGCCCAAGGCCGTTCTGGAGGGACCGGACATCAGGCGCGCGCTGACCCGCATCGCACACGAGATCCTCGAGCGGACCAAGGGCGGTCACGACGTCCTGCTGCTCGGCATCCAGACCCGCGGCGTGACGCTGGCCGAGCGGCTGGCGGGGGCGCTGCGCGAGGTCGAGGGCCGCCCGGTGCCCTGGGGCTCGCTCGACGTGACGATGTACCGGGACGACCTGCGGATGCGGCCCGCCCGCGCGCTCGGCCGCACCGAGCTGCCCTCCGGGGGGATCGACGACCGCGTCGTCGTCCTGGTCGACGACGTCCTGTTCTCCGGGCGGACGGTCCGCGCCGCGCTGGACGCCGTCAACGACCTCGGGCGGCCGCGGGCCGTCCAGCTGGCCGTGCTGGTCGACCGCGGGCACCGGGAGCTGCCGATCCGCGCCGACTACGTGGGCAAGAACCTGCCCACCTCGATGCGCGAGACCGTCAAGGTCCTGCTGGACGAGAACGACGGGCGCGACGCCGTGCTGCTGGGGCCCGTGGTGGGGCCCGTGGTGGGGCCGGTGGCGGGACCCGCGCCCGGCCCGACGGGGAGTGCCGTATGAACCGCCATCTGATCTCCGCCGCCGACCTGAGCCGCGACGACGCGCTGCTCGTCCTCGACACGGCCGAGGAGCTCGCGCAGATCGCCGGCCGCTCCATCAAGAAGCTGCCGACGCTGCGCGGCCGGACGGTCGTCAACCTGTTCTTCGAGGACTCCACGCGCACCCGCATCTCGTTCGAGGCCGCCGCCAAGCGGCTGTCCGCGGACGTCATCAACTTCTCCGTCAAGGGATCGAGCGTCTCCAAGGGCGAGAGCCTGAAGGACACCGCGCTCACGCTGGAGGCGATGGGCGCGGACGGCGTCGTCATCCGGCACGGCGCCTCGGGCGCGCCGCACCGGCTGGCGGGCTGGGTGCAGGGAAGCGTGGTCAACGCCGGCGACGGCACGCACGAGCACCCGACACAGGCCCTCCTGGACGCGTTCACCATGCGCCAGCGCCTCGGCGACCTGGAGGGCCGCAAGGTCACGATCGTGGGCGACGTCCTGCACAGCCGGGTGGCACGATCCAACGTCCTGCTGCTCGACACGCTCGGCGCCGACGTCACCGTGGTCGCGCCGCCGACGCTGCTGCCCGTCGCGGTCGACGCCTGGCCGTGCTCGGTCTCCTACGACCTCGACGGGGTGCTCCCCAAGAGCGACGTCATCATGATGCTGCGCGTGCAGCAGGAGCGGATGAACGCCTCCTACTTCCCGAGCGTGCGCGAGTACAGCCGCCGCTACGGCCTGGACGTCGAGCGCATGGCGGAGCTTCCCGACCACGCCATCGTCATGCACCCGGGGCCGATGAACCGCGGCGTCGAGATCGCCGCGGAGGTCGCCGACTCCGTCCGTTCCACCATCGTCGACCAGGTCGCCAACGGAGTCAGCGCCCGGATGGCCGTCCTCTATCTGCTGCTCGGGGGCTCCGAGCCCGCCATCGGCCAGGAGGTCTCCCAGTGACGTACATCATCAAGGGCGTGCGCGTTCTCGGTGCGGAGGGCGCCGACATCCTGGTGCGCGACGGCGTCATCGCCGAGGTGGGGTCCGCGCTGGACGCGGGTGGAGCGCAGACCATCGACGCCGAAGGGCTCATAGCCCTGCCCGGCCTCGTGGACCTGCACACCCATCTGCGCGAGCCCGGCCGGGAGGACGCCGAGACCGTCGAGTCAGGGACGAAGGCGGCCGCCATGGGCGGATACACCGCCGTCCACGCCATGGCCAACACCGACCCCGTCGCCGACACGGCCGGCGTGGTCGAGCAGGTATGGCGCCTGGGGCGCGAGGCCGGATACTGCGACGTCCAGCCCGTCGGGGCGGTCACCCGGAGCATCGCCGGGGAGCAGCTCGCCGAACTGGGCGCGATGGCCGACTCCGCCGCCCGGGTACGGGTCTTCTCCGACGACGGGCACTGCGTGTCGGACGCGGTCATCATGCGCAGGGCGCTGGAGTACGTGAAGGCGTTCGACGGCGTCGTCGCCCAGCACGCGCAGGAGCCCCGCCTGACCGAGGGCGCGCAGATGAACGAGGGCGAGATGTCCGCCGCGCTCGGCCTGCGGGGCTGGCCCGCCGTCGCCGAGGAGGCGATCATCGCCCGGGACGTGCTGCTCGCCCAGCACGTCGGGTCGCGGCTGCACGTGTGCCACGTGTCCACGGCCGGCTCGGTGGAGATCATCCGGTGGGCCAAGAGCAAGGGCTGCCCGGTGACCGCCGAGGTCACCCCCCACCACCTGCTGCTGGACGACGCCCGCGCCGGCTCCTACGACCCGATCTTCAAGGTCAACCCGCCGCTGCGCACCGCCGACGACGTCACCGCGCTGCGGCACGCCCTCGCGGACGGGACCATCGACTGCGTCGCCACCGACCACGCCCCGCACCCGGTCGAGGCCAAGGAGACCGAGTGGGCGGTCGCCGCGATGGGCATGATCGGCCTGGAGACGGCGCTGCCGGTCGTCCACGAGGCCATGGTCGAGACAGGGCTGCTCGACTGGGCCGGGGTCGCCGCCCGCATGTCGGCCGTCCCCGCCCGCATCGGCCGCCTTTCCGGACAGGGTCGTCCGATCGAGGCAGGCTCGCCCGCCAACATCACGCTGTACGACCCGTCGCCCCGCCGCGCCGTGGACCCGTCCGCCATGACCTCCAAGAGCCGCAACACCCCGTTCGCGGGGCTGGAGCTGCCCGGCCGGGTCGCCGCGACGTTCCTGCGCGGCCAGCCGACCGTCCTCGAAGGGAAGCTCCAATGAACTTTGCTCTGCTCGTTCTGGAAGACGGCAGGGTGTTCCGCGGGGCCGCGTACGGCGCCGAGGGGGAGACCTTCGGCGAGATGGTCTTCAACACCGGGATGACCGGCTACCAGGAGACGCTCACCGACCCCTCGTACGCCCGCCAGATCGTGGCCATGACGTCCCCCCACATAGGCAACACCGGCATCAACGGCCACGACCCCGAGTCGGACCGGATCCAGGTGGCCGGCTATGTGGTGCGTGAGCCCGCGCGTGTGGCGTCCAGCTGGCGCGCCACCGGGTCGCTGGGGTCGGCGCTGCGCGAGCAGGGAGTGGTGGGCATCTCCATCCCCGGCACGCGTGCGCTGACGCGGCACCTGCGCGACCGGGGCGCGATGCGCGCGGGCGTCTTCAGCGGCGCGGCCGCGGTCGCGCCCGGCGAGGACGCCCTGCTGGAGCGGGTGCGGCGGAGCCCCTCGATGGAGGGCGCCGACCTCGCGCGGGACGTGTCGACCACCGAGCCGTACATCGTCCCGGCGCAGGGGGACAAGCGCTACACCGTCGCGGCCGTGGACCTCGGCATCAAGGCGATGACCCCGCACCGGCTGGCCGTCCGGGGGTGCGAGGTGCACGTCCTGCCGGCGGCGAGCACGGCCGAGGAGATCCTCGCCCTCCGCCCGGACGGCGTGTTCTTCTCCAACGGCCCCGGAGACCCCGCCGCCGCGGGCTACGCGGTGGAGGCGCTCAAAGGCGTCCTCGACTCCCGGACCCCGTTCTTCGGCATCTGCTTCGGCAACCAGATCTTCGGCCGCGCGCTCGGCCTCGGGACGTACAAGCTGCGGTTCGGCCACCGGGGCATCAACCAGCCCGTGCAGGACCGGGCGACCGGCAGGGTCCACATCTCGGCCCACAACCACGGGTTCGCGGTGGACGCCCCCGCGGACGGCACGTTCGACACGCCCTACGGCCCGGGTGAGGTCACCCACGTCAACCTCAACGACGGCTGTGTGGAAGGGCTGAGACTCCTGGAACGTCCGGCGTTCAGCGTCCAGTACCACCCGGAGGCCGCGGCCGGTCCGCACGACGCGTCCGGGCTCTTCGAGCGTTTCTGCGAGCAGATGGAGGCGTCGAGGTAATGCCGCGCCGCGAAGAACTGAAGTCCGTCCTGGTCATCGGCTCCGGGCCGATCGTCATCGGCCAGGCGTGCGAGTTCGACTACTCCGGCACCCAGGCGTGCCGGGTGCTCAGGGCCGAGGGCCTGCGGGTGACGCTGGTCAACAGCAACCCGGCCACGATCATGACCGACCCCGAGTTCGCCGACGCCACCTATGTCGAGCCGATCACCCCCGAGGTCGTCGAGAAGATCATCGCGAAGGAGCGGCCGGACGCGCTGCTGCCCACGCTCGGCGGCCAGACGGCCCTGAACACCGCCATCGCGCTCTACGAGGGCGGCGTCCTCGCCAAGTACGGCGTCGAGCTGATCGGCGCCGACGTGGACGCGATCCAGGCGGGGGAGAACCGCGAGAAGTTCAAGGACGTCGTCGCCAAGGTCGCGCGCGAGCGGGGCCTGAACGCCGAGTCCGCGCGGTCGCGCATCTGCCACTCGATGGAGGACTGCCTCGCCGCGGCGGGGGAGCTGGGCTACCCGGTCGTCGTGCGTCCGTCGTTCACGATGGGCGGCGCCGGATCCGGCTTCGCCCACGACGAGGACGACCTGCGCCGCATGGCCGGGACGGGCCTCGACGCGTCGCCGACCAGCGAGGTGCTCCTGGAGGAGTCGATCCTCGGCTGGAAGGAGTACGAGCTGGAGGTCATGCGCGACCGCCACGACAACGTGGTGATCGTGTGCTCGATCGAGAACCTCGACCCGATGGGCGTGCACACCGGCGACTCGATCACGGTCGCGCCCGCGCTGACGCTGACCGACCGCGAGTACCAGAACATGCGCGACGTCGCGATCGCGGTGATCCGCGAGGTCGGCGTCGACACCGGCGGCTGCAACATCCAGTTCGCCGTCCACCCCGGCACCGGCCGGATGATCGTCATCGAGATGAACCCGCGGGTGTCGCGGTCGTCGGCGCTGGCGTCCAAGGCCACCGGCTTCCCGATCGCCAAGATCGCGGCGAAGCTGGCGATCGGGTACACGCTGGACGAGATCCCGAACGACATCACCCGCGAGACGCCCGCGTCGTTCGAGCCCACGCTCGACTACGTCGTGGTGAAGGTGCCCCGGTTCGCGTTCGAGAAGTTCCCCGGCGCGGACGGCACGCTCACCACGCACATGAAGTCGGTGGGCGAGGCCATGGCCATCGGGCGCTGCTTCACCGAGGCCCTGCAGAAGGCCCTGCGGTCGCTGGAGCAGAAGGGCTCGTCGTTCGGCTGGGCGGGCACGGCCGGGCCCGCAAGCCTGGACGCCGGGGCGCTGACCGAGTCGGCCAGGCGCCCGCATGACGGACGGCTCAAGGACGTCCAACGCGCGCTCTGGGCCGGAGCCACCGTCGAGGAGCTCTACGAGGCGACCGGCATCGACCCCTGGTTCCTCGACCAGATCGCCGCCATCAACGAGATCGCCGAGGAGATCCGCACCGCCGACGACGCGCTCACCAGGGACAAGCTGCTGCGCGCCAAGCGCCACGGGTTCTCCGACGCGCAGATCGGCGAGCTGCGGAACCTCTCCGAGGCGGTCGTCAGGGAGCTGCGCCACGCCCTCGGCATCCGGCCCGTCTACCTCACCGTGGACACCTGCGCCGCCGAGTTCGAGGCGCAGACCCCGTACCTCTACTCGGCCTACGACGAGGAGACCGAGGTGCCGCCGGGCACCAGGCCCAAGGTGATCATCCTCGGGAGCGGGCCGAACCGCATCGGCCAGGGCGTCGAGTTCGACTACTCCTGCGTCCACGCGTCGTTCACGCTGGCCGAGGCGGGCTTCGAGACCGTCATGGTCAACTGCAACCCGGAGACGGTCTCCACCGACTACGACACCTCCGACCGGCTCTACTTCGAGCCCCTCACGCTGGAGGACGTCCTAGAGGTCGTCTACGCGGAGCAGCAGTCCGGTGAGGTCGCCGGCGTCATCGTCCAGCTCGGCGGCCAGACGCCCCTGGGGCTCGCCCAGAAGCTCAAGGACGCCGGCGTCCCGATCGTGGGCACCTCCCCGGAGAGCATCCACCTCGCGGAGGAGCGCGGCGCGTTCGGACGCGTCCTGCACAGGGCCGGGCTGCTCGCGCCCAAGCACGGCACCGCCACCTCCTACGAGGAGGCCCGCGAGATCGCCGACGAGATCGGCTACCCCGTCCTCGTGCGCCCGTCGTACGTCCTCGGCGGGCGCGGCATGGAGATCGTGTACGACGACGCCACGCTGGACGCGTACATGACCCGCGCCACCGAAGCGAGCCCCGAACACCCCGTCCTGGTCGACCGCTTCCTGGACGAGGCCATCGAGATCGACGTGGACGCCCTGTACGACGGCGAGGAGCTGTACCTCGGCGGTGTCATGGAGCACATCGAGGAGGCCGGCATCCATTCCGGCGACTCGGCGTGCGCGCTGCCGCCGATCACCCTCGGGCACGACGACATCCGCCGCATCCGGGAGGCGACGGAGGCGCTCGCGCAGGGCGTGGGGGTGCGCGGGCTCATGAACGTCCAGTACGCGCTCTCCGCGGGCGTCCTGTACGTCCTGGAGGCCAACCCGCGCGCGTCCCGCACGATCCCGTTCGTGTCGAAGGCGACGGCCGTGCCGCTCGCCAAGGCGGCCGCCCGCGTCATGATGGGCGCCACCATCGCCGGGCTGCGCGCCGAGGGCATGCTGCCCGAGGCGGGCGACGGCGGGACCCTGCCGCTGGACGCGCCGATCGCGGTGAAGGAGGCCGTCCTGCCGTTCGACCGGTTCCGCAACGAGCGCGGGCAGGGCGTCGACACCGTCCTCGGGCCCGAGATGCGCTCGACCGGCGAGGTCATGGGCATCGACGAGGTGTTCGGCACCGCCTTCGCCAAGTCGCAGCAGGCCGCCTACGGCTCGCTGCCGACCAAGGGGCGCGCGTTCGTCGCCGTGGCGAACCGGGACAAACGGCACATGGTGTTCCCCGTCAAGCGCCTCGCTGACCTGGGCTTTGAGATTCTTGCCACGGAGGGGACCGCCGAGGTCCTGCGCCGCAACGGCGTGCGTGCCAAGATCGTGCGCAAGCACAGCGAGGGTCCGGGCCCGTCCGGCGAGCCCACGATCGTGCGGCGCGTCCTGGACGGCGAGGTCGACCTCATCGTCAACACTCCCTTCGGCAGCCCGGGGCAGTCCGGGCCGCGGCTCGACGGCTACGAGATCCGTACCGCGGCCGTGCTGCGGGGCGTACCGTGCGTGACGACCGTCCAGGGCCTCGCGGCGGCCGTGCAGGGCATCGAGGCCGTCGCGGGCGGCCAGGTCGGCGTCCGCTCCCTCCAGGAGCACGCCGAGCGGCTCGGCGGCTCGCACGGGCGCGCCGCCGGGCGGGCACCGGACGGTGACGGAAGTATGGCGCTCGGGTGACCGAAGCCGTGCGGGCGGGCCAGGCCGAAAAGCCGCGCCCGCCCGGCCGGCGCACGCGACGAGGAGAGGGAGACGGGTGTCCGACACACCGGTGCAGACGTCGGGGACGGTTCTGACGGTCCGCCAGGTGCAGGACTACCACGCGCTGACGCTGGTGGCCCCGGCCATAGCCGAGCGGTTCCGGCCCGGCCAGTTCGTGGCGCTCGCCGTCGGCGGCGAGCACACGTCCCGGCTGATCCGCCGCTGCTTCGGGGTGCACGACGTCAAGTCCGACTACGGCGGCACCGTCGAGCTGGTGTTCGCCGACACCGAGCCCGGCACCGCCTGGCTCGCCGGGCGCCGCTCCCGCGACCAGCTCGACCTCGTCGGGCCGCTCGGACGCCCGTTCCGGCTGCCCCGCGACCCGGTGAACTGCCTGCTCGCCGGCGGCGGCCCCGGCGCCGCCGCCATGTTCGCCCTCGCCGACGCCCTGCTGCGGCGCGGCTGCCAGGTGCACTTCGTGCTCGGCGGGCCGTCCGCCCGGCAGGTGTTCGGCTCCCGCATGGCGCAGCGCATCGGCGACAGCTCCACCGTCGCCACCGAGGACGGGTCGATGGGGGAGAAGGGCACCGTCCGCGACGTCATGCCCCGCGTCATCGAGGAGACCGGCGCCGACGTCGTCTACGGGTGCGGCCCCACGGACCTGCTCAGATCGGTCACGCAGGTCGCCGGCGACTACGGCCTGCCCTCGCAGGTGTCGGTCGAGGAGTTCCTCCAGCGGACGGGCGCGTGCGGCATCGGCGTGTGCATGACGTGCATGCTCCCCGTCCACGGCGACGACGGCGTGACCCGGATGGTGCGCGCCTGCGCGGACGGCCCCGTCCTGCGCGGCGACCGCGTCCGGTGGGGCGACCTCGGAACCATCCCGTTCGACGCGCTCGGTGCGCCGCGCGTCCTGAGCGTCTCCGAAGGGGGGTCGCAGTGAGCGACCGGGTCAAGACCACACTCGGGCCCCTGGAGCTTCCCAACCCCGTCATGACGGCCTCCGGGTGCGGGGGGACGGGACGGGAGCTCGCCCAGTTCTTCGACCTCACCCGCCTGGGCGCGTTCGTCACCACGTCCGTGATGGCGCAAGCGCGCGCGGGGCGGCCCACACCTCGGGTCACCGAAACGCCCAGCGGTCTCCTCACCGCCATGGGGCTCCCCGGTCCCGGCGTCGAGAATTTCCTGGAACGCGACCTTCCGTGGCTCATGGAGCAGGACGTCCGCACGATCGTCTCCGTCGCCGGCAACAGCGTCGAGGAGTACGGCGAACTCGGGCGCCGCCTCCGCAACGTCCCGGGCATCGCCGCGATCGAGGTCAACATCGCCTGCACGAACGTCGAGGACCGCGGCCGCATGTTCGCCTGGCACCCCGCCGCCGCCGCGTCCGTCGTCCGCGCCGTGCGCGACCACGCCCGGCCCGGCGTCCCCATCTTCGCCAAGCTCGCCCCCGACGTGACCGACATCGTCACCGTGGCCCTGGCCTGCGTCGACGCGGGCGCGGACGGCCTCACGCTCATCAACACCATGGAGGCCATGGCGATCGACCCGCGGACGCTCCGCCCCGCCCTCACCGGCGTGTCGGGCGGCCTGTCCGGGCCCGCCGTCCGGCCCGTCGCGATCCGCTGCGTCTACCAGGTGCACGCCGCGCTGCCCAGCACGCCCATCGTCGGCGTCGGCGGCATCGCCACCGGGCTGGACGCCCTGGAGTTCATCCTCGCCGGCGCCTCCGCCGTCGCCGTCGGGACCGCCGTCTTCCACGACCCGTCGGCCGGGCCCCGCGTCCTGCGCGAGCTGGAGGAGGCCCTCGCGGCCCGCCGCATCGGGAGCGTCGCCGACGCCGTGGGCCTCGCGCACAAGCCCGCCGGGTACGTCCCGCCCCAGGTGAGCCCGCAAGAGCCCGAGAAGGAGAAGCTGTGACCGCCCCCATCGCCGTCGCGCTGGACGCGCCCGACCTGGAGACGGCCGCGCGCTGGGCCACCCTGGTCACACCGCACGTCTCCACCGTCAAAGTGGGCCTGGAGCTCTACCTGCGGTACGGGCCCGACGTCGTCGCCAGCGTCCGGGGCGCCAGCCGCGTCCAGGTTTTCCTGGACCTCAAACTGCACGACATCCCCGCGACCGTCCGCGGCGCCGCCGCCGCCGTCGCCCGCCTCAAGCCGTCCTACCTGACCGTGCACGCCGCCGGCGGGCCCGCGATGATCCGCGCGGCGGTCGAGGCCGTCCCGACCGTGAAGATCGCCGCGGTGACCGTGCTGACGTCCCTCGACGAGGCCGATCTCACCGCCCTCGGCCTCGCGGGCCCCGCCCCGGACGCCGTGCGCCGGCTGGCCGTCCTCGCCGTCGAGGCGGGCGCCCAGGCGCTCGTGTGCTCCCCGCAGGAGGCCGCCGCGGTCCGCGCCGAGGTCGGCCCCGGCATCACGCTCATCACCCCCGGTGTCCGCCCCGCCGGCTCCGCCAACCAGGACCAGGCCCGCGTCGCCACCCCCGAGGACGCCCTGGCCGCGGGCGCCGACCTGCTGGTCATAGGCCGACCCATCAC
>NZ_SMKK01000200.1 GCF_004348425.1 Actinomadura sp. 7K507 | reverse complement strand
GGTCGGGGGCGGCGCTGACCGGGGGGAGTCAGCGTGTCAACTCTGTGTTATCACTCGCTCTCCGAACGTGTCATCGATTCACGCGCTTGGGACACGAGAAAAGGGAACCTGCCGTTCGGCCGGTGGCGTTCCGGATATGAACGCTCCCCGTTGGAACGGTTCGGTTCGTTTACGTAAACGGATCGAACGTTCGGGCCGGGCGCGTGCCGAGGTGTCCAGCAGGCTGCCCACCTGGCGCTTTCCCGTACTGAGGTCGCGCGATTACCGAAGATGGAACGGCCGATGACGCACCGTCCCGAAGGGTGATCAATGCTGCTCGCCGTTTCCGCCCCCGCCCAGCACGAGACGCCGATGTACTGGCGGCGCGAGTTCCGGGGCAAGGCCGAACAGGTCCGGTTCGTCCGGGCGTTCGCCGCTCACCTGCTGGCCGACTTCCCGGCGCTGGACGACGTCCTCCTCGTCTTGGACGAGCTGTCCGTCAACGCGATCCAACACACCCGTTCCGGCGACCACGGCGGCCGGTTCATCGTGGACCTGAGCATGGACGTGGCCGGGGTCATCATCTACGTCACCGACCAGGGCGGCCCGGAGGAGCCCCGCCTCCGGAACCTGGCCGAGCTCGCGGAGGGCGGTCGCGGCCTGCTCACCGTGGACGCTCTCGCCGCCACCTGGTCCTGGACGGGCACGCCGGAGGCCCGCACCATCCGCGCCACCTTCCCGGCACAGTCACGCCGCGAGATCTGAGAACTCCGCCGACATCGTGTGATCGCTTGATTACGATCAGCTTTCATGGGTGCTCGAGCGCATTACGTGATCAAGGACGGCGACTCCTGGGAGCGGTACTACTCCCAATGGGGCGGATACTCCCTGGAGCTGGACATGCTGGCGGGGCCGGACCCGGCGACCCGGTTCGCAGGCGGGCAGCGGCCGGACCCGGCGTGGATGTTCGACGGGGAGTGCGACGGGGCGGTTCTCATCGACCACGGTGAGTCGCGCCTGCTCTGGTACTCCGTGTACATCGACGACGCCGCCTACCGCGCCGCGGCTTTGGCGGTCATGGGGCGAACCTGGCCGGGCTGGCGCATCGACTGGGCGTACCAGGGGCTCGGAGACATCGTCGCGGCGGTGGGGGAGGAACCAACGCAGGTGGACGGCAGGTACACGCTCCCTCCGGAGCCGCGCCCGCTGCAGAAGGCGTCGGACTACGAGCCGCTGCCCTGCCTGGTCACCGTGGCCCAGGAAGGCTCCGTCCGAGCGCACATGCTCGAAACCTCCGCGGAGTCCGTCATCGGGAACGGAGCCGGGTCCCTGGCGACGTATTACTTGGGACGGTCACCGGTCGACACCTGGCCGAGGTTTCCGGGCGAAGGGGTACACCTCGATGTGGACGCGCGGAGGGGAGGGGTGTGGACGCTCGGGACTTTCGACCGGCTGCCGGAAGCCGTCGAGATCCTCTGGCCCGGCTGGGAGTGGGAGCACTGGCAGGGGCGTTACCGCGAACAACTCGGCCGGGCCGCCGGAGCGGTCGCCGTTCCCGAGCCTGACCGCCGAGAGGGGCTGCGGAAGCTGGTCGAGCAGTTCGACAGACATCAGGAAGTGGATGCGGCCACGGAGGCGCTCTCCCTCCTGCTCGACGGGCTGGGCCGGCTCACGGCCGCCGCCGGATCCGAGGGGATGCGTGCGACCACCGTGCTCGACAACTCGTTCGCGCATCGCCCGATGGACCTGTCGGACGAGGAACGCGCCGGCGTCCACATCGCCTTCGCCGCGATACTCGGCGACCTTTGAACTCCAGGCGCCCGGTGGGCCCGGTCCGCGCCTGGAGGCGGGCGGTGCCTGGTGCGCCCGAGGTACGGACCCCGGCGACGTCACGCCTTCCGCGACCTGGATCGCAGCAACCGAGGTGTCATCCATGCAAGGGTGAGGACGACGGTGCCGAAGAAGACACCGGTGATGAGGAGCGCGGTCTTCGGCGTCCTGGCGGTGCTGGCCCGGGAGCCGTTCGCGCGCACCTCGATGGCCTTGCCCTCATCGGTGCGGCCGGCGCCTTCGATCTCACCGGAGCGCCGCTCGCCGTCTTCGGTCCAGGAACCGTGGCAGGTCCACAACCTGCCCGACGACTGGCCGGCGGTTGTCCGGGATTCGCAGCGGTCGACGTGCGCCGTGGTGGTGGTGCCCGTCGCGTAGGTCCACAGGCCGGGAGCCACCGCGGCCAGCAGGACGACGAGAAGGGCCACACAGCCGAGGGCGAAGCCGATCTTCCGGGGGGTGAGGAGGTCCGAGCGATCCATGGCCCGGCAGTCTAGGTCGGGAGTGAGTGACCGGAGCCACCTGGACCGGACGTCATCCCTTCGTAAGAACCGGCGGGGGGTTCCGGCATTAGCGTTGCCGACATGAAGACGAGGATCGCGACTTTGGTCGGCGCGGCGTTGCTCGTGGGCGGGTGCGGGGGCGGCGCGACAGATGCGGTCGAACCGGCGACCGCGTCACCCGAGAGCACGGCTTCGCAAGGCTCCGGCGGGGCGGGTGGGGACGTGCACGAGGCGTTGAAGTTCGAAGGCGAGACGCTGGACGGCAAGGCGTTCGACGGCGCGAGCCTGGCGGGCAAGCCGGTGGTGTTCTGGTTCTGGGCGCCCTGGTGTCCCAAGTGCCTCTCCGAAGGCCCCGACGTGGCGAAGGCCGCCGGGAAGTACGGAGACCGGGTCTCGTTCGTCGGCGTCGGGGGGCTGGAGAAGGGAAAGGCCCGGTTGCGGGAGTTCGTCTCCCGTACCGGCACCGAGGGGCTCACCCACCTCGATGACCGGACCGGCAAGCTGTACTCCCACTTCAAGGTGACCTCGCAGTCGTCGTTCGTCTTCATGGCGCCCGACGGGACGATGAGCAAGGACTCCGGGCCACTGGGCGAGTCCGAGCTGAACCGGCACGTCGACGAACTGCTCGGCTGATGGAGCAGGTCTCGCTCGCCTTGGCCGCCGGGCTCGTCGCGGCGTTCAACCCGTGCGGCTTCGCGCTGCTGCCGTCCTATCTGACGCTGCTGATAGCGGCGCCGGGGGCGGGTGGCGTCTGGAGGGCGCTGCGCCTGTCGGCCGCGATGACCGCTGGTTTCGTCACGGTCTTCGGTGTGTTCGGCTTGCTCATCTCCGTGCTGACGACCTCGGTCCAGCAGTACATGCCCTGGCTCACCATCGTCGTTGGCGTGGCCCTGATCGTGCTCGGCGGATGGCTGGTGACCGGACGGGAACTGCTGCTGCGGCTGCCCCGCGTCCAGACGGGCGGGCTGACGGGTTCGCTGGTCGGGCTGTACGGATACGGTGTCTCGTACGCCGTCGCGTCCCTCTCCTGCACCATCGCGCCGTTCCTGGCCGTCACCGGACTGGTGTCCGGCGGCCAGAGCATCGCCGCCGGGCTGGTGGCGTTCGCCGCGTACGGCATCGGCATGGGCGTCGTCGTGGGGCTCCTGTCGATGATGGTGGCCCTGGCGCGCGACGCCGCCGTGGCCCGCACCCGCCGGATCCTGCCGCACGTCTCGCGCGTCAGTGGCGGCCTTCTGCTCTTGGCCGGCCTGTACGTCACCTACTACGGCTGGTACGAGGTGCGCCTGAACGCGGGCGCGTCGGCCGACTCCTCGGTCGTCGGCGCCGCCACCGAGATTCAGGGCGCGCTCTCAGGCTGGGTCGATCAGATCGGAATCTGGTGGATCGCCGCCGCCTTCGGCTGCCTGGCGGCGGCGACCATGGCGGCACACAGGCTCCGCCGCCACCGCCGGACGACGGCCGAGCGGGCCGCACCCGCCCCAGGCCCTCATTGAGCTGAACGGTTCCCCGCGTCCATGAAGGGTCACGGCCGTCCCCGCCTCGGCGACCTTCTCGTAGCGGGTCGGGGCAAGGCGGCTGACGATGTCGTTGCCCTTGCCGAACAGGACGTCCTGACCGTGGATCGACATGCCCCAGGTGTCGTTGGACAGGAGCACCGTGACGACGATGGGCAGGTCATGGCGGACCATGGTGTCGAGTTCCTGGATGTGGAAGGCGACCGCGCCGTCCCCGGTGATCTCGCGACCACCGCAGCCCCTCGCCGGCCAGGACGACGGGGCGTTCGGCGGCGTCCAGCGCCTGTATCGCGCCGGTGAGCGCCTGGCGGCCGGGATCGGTGCGGGCGCCGAGCCGTGGCCGCCCGGCCGGAATGACGCGGGCCTGGTCGACCGGCGTGAACGCCACGTCGATCGGCAGTCTGGTCGATGCCTCCCTGGAGCTCCCGCGTCTCGGCCTCGCGCAGCGGGAGAGCGGCGACGATCACCAGGAGGGGGGCGCCGTCGGCGTAGGTGTTCTCAACAGATACTGGAGGTTCAGTTGGCCGGCAAGGGTTCGGGCTGTACGACGATCTTCACGTGCTCGCCGGGGGAGTGCAGGCCGGCGAACGCGCCGGCGACGCCGTCCAGGCCCACGGTGCCGGTGACGAAGGCGTCCGCGTCGATCCGCCCGCCGGCGAGCAGCCCGAGCGCGTGCGCGAACTCCTCCTGCCGGTAGCCGTAGACGAAGCTGATGGACACCTCCTTCAGGACGGCCGTCACCGGCGTGATCGTCTCCGGCTTGACGGCCACGCCCACGCCGACGATCCGGGTGTGCCGCGGCACCCCGTCGATGACCTGCTGGATCAGCCCCGGGGCGCCGACGCACTCGAAGGCGATGACGTTCCCGGGCGGGAGGCCGTCCGTCAGCAGCGGTGAGGGCGGCCGCTCGACGACGCCCAGTTCGTCCCACCGCTCGTAGGGGGAGTCCTCGGCGGGATCCAGCACGATGTCGGCTCCCAGGCGCCCGGCCAGCGCGCGCCGCGCCGGCGAGAAGTCGCAGGCGGCCACCGGCCCGTGCCCGCCGGCCTTGAGCGCCGCGATCACCGCCAGGCCGATCGGCCCGCATCCCACGACGAGCGCCACGTCGCCCGGACGGGGAGCGGCGGCGGCCACCGCGTGCACGCCCACGGCGAGCGGCTCGGTCAGCGCCGCGTGGTCACTGGGGAGGGCGTCCGGTACGGGCAGGAGCAGCGACTCCTGCATCACCGCCCGCTGGGCGAACCCGCCCGGCAGGACCGTCGACAGCCCGAGCGGCTCCGGACCGGACGGGCCGTCGGCGTAGGGCACCGACACCACCCGCGTCCCCGGCGGGAACCGGCCCGAGACCCCCGGCCCGGCCTCCAGGACCTCCGCGCAGAACTCGTGCCCCATGACGATCCGCGGCGCGTCGTCACCGAACTCCGTGAACGCATCGGCCATGTGCAGATCGGATCCGCAGATTCCCGCCGCGAGGGGCGCGACCAGCACCTGCCCTTCGCGGGCGACCGGCTCCGGAACGTCCCCGACCTGGACGCCGCTTCCCGAGGTGTACGCAGCGATCATCCGGCACACTCCCGACATATCAGTATCAACTGAGATGAAAGTATCAGTTCGCGGGGTTCGGGAGTCCGCATCCGGCAGGCGGGACAGGCCGGATCCGGTCCGCGGCGGGCTGTTCGGGGGCGTCCCGGCGTCGTACGATCAACGCCCGTTCCGGGCGTAAGGCCCGGCTTACCCAGGAGTGGCCATGCGGAAGGCAGTCGTCACCGGCAGCACCAAGGGGATCGGGTTCGCGCTCGCTCGCGAGTTGCTCCGCCGCGGCCACAGCGTGGTCGTCACGGGCCGCACCCAGGAGGCCGTGGACGACGCCGCCGCACGCCTGGAGTCCGAGACGACGGGAGACGCCGAGGTCCACGGGCGCGCCGTGGACGTCACCGACGCCGCACAGGTCGAGAAACTCTGGTCCGCCGCCGTGGACGCGCTCGGCGGCGTGGACCTGTGGATCAACAACGCCGGCGTCGCCAACACCACCCGTCCCATCGTGGACACCACGGCCGGCGACGTCCGCGCGATGGTGACCACGAACATGCTCGGCACCGTGTACGGCTCCCAGGTCGCCGTGCGCGGCATGAGCGGAAGCGGCGGCGGCCAGCTCTTCAACATCCTCGGCGGCGGCAGCGACGGGCGGACCCGTCCGGGCATGGGCGTGTACTCGGCCACCAAACGCGGGCTGGACTCCTTCACCCGGTCCCTCGTCAAGGAGGTCAAGGGCACCGGCGTACGCGTCGGGCAGGTCAGCCCCGGCATGCTCATCACCGAGGGATGGCTCCGCGAGGCCGCAGCCGCCCCGGAACAGGTACGTAACCAGCGCAAGATCCTCAACATCCTGTGCGATCACGTAGACGACGTCGCGCCCTACCTGGTCGACAGGATGCTGGCCAGCACCAAGAACGGCGACGCCGTCAAGTGGCTCACGAACACCCGGATGACGCGAAAGTTCCTCACCCGCAACCACGACGTCCTCACGCGCTACGGCCTGTGACCTTCAGGGGGACGATCACGGGATAGTGGTCGGACGCGTGTCGGCTAGCGGTAGCCGCGTTTGAGGAGGTGTCTGGCTCCGGCCTCGTAGCCTTCGGGGGTGAGCAGGGCGAAACCGAAGGCGTCGCCGAGGCGGTTGGTGATGTTGAAGGCGGCGCAGACGGCCAGCGCGTCCTGGATCTGTTCGGGTGAGGCGCCGGCGGCCAGCACTTCGCGCATGTCCGCGGCTCTCACCGTTCCCTGCCGGGTCAGCTCGCCGAGCATGCGCAGCGTGGCCCGCAGCGGATCCTCGATGGGCGCCGCATCCAGGTCGGCCAGCACCGCCGCGACCCGCGGCTCGTCCTGGTACGCCAGCCTTGAGGTCGCGGTGTGCGCGCCGATGCAGAACTCGCACTCGTTCACCTTCGACACGTAGGCCGCCATCAGTTCCCGGTCGCCCACCGACCAGGCGGAAGGCCCGCGCATCGCCTCTTGGGTGAACTCCTTGGCCGGGGCGCCGTAGAAGTCGGGCCGGTAGAAGACCAGCCTGGCGGCGTCCGGTACCGGGTGGCCGGAGAACAGCCGGATGAGCGCGAACAGCAACTTGGTTCCGGGCTTGTAACCGTGATCGAGAATGTCAAGCCGCATGATCCGGCCCTCCCTTGCCGGTCGCCTCGGCCAGTGCCGCCAGCCCGGCGTCGTACTGCCTGGCGGATTGGCCGACCGCGGCGCAGACCACCAGCTCGAAAACCTGGTCCTCGGTGCAGCCCGAGGCCTTCGCCGCCTCCAGGTCCGCCCCGGTGACCTGCGCCGGGCGGTCGGCGACCTTGCCGATGAGCGCGTCCAACGGTGGGGAGAGGGCTTCTTTGCCGAAGGCGCGTGCTCGCTGGTCCGCGGACGCCTTGCCTGCCCCGTCCAGCACACTTTCCACCAAAGCCCGGTGCGCTGCTCGCTTCCTGTCTTCGTCCGGCACGGTTTCCTCCGCCTCCTTCTTCGCAGCTGGGCTGCCTGGCCTCAGGTATAAGACGATCGGCACGCCTCCCGATACGACACCCGGCCGACGAAGGTGGCCTGCTCCGGTCAGTCCTCGTGCCGGTCCGGTGGCGGGAGGTAGGGGCGGAAGTGGTCGGCGACCATTCCGGCGACGGCATCGGCGGCGAGGGTTCCGTCGATCTCGATCACGCGGATGCCGAGGCGCCGGGCGGTGCGGACGGCGTCGCCGGTGACGAGGCGGTCCCGTTCGAGCCGGTTGCGCTGGGCCCGCTCGGGGTCGCTGACGTCATGTCCGATCGCACCGGCTCGGGTGAGTTCGTGGAGTTGCCGGGCGCGGAACGCTTCGGTGGGCGCCATGACGGCCATCCGCCGGGGCGAGTCGATGATCGGCGCGACCAGCTCGGGGCGGAGCCCCCAGCCTTCGGCGATGACGGGACGTCCGGAGAACAGCGCGCGCAGGTCGTCGAGGGCCCATTCGAAGCGGACCGGGAAGCCGTTCAGGGTCTCGGCGGCCATGTCCTGCGGGGTGGTGTTCACCCAGGTCGCGTCCGGATCCGGGTCGGCGGGAGGCCGGCCGAGCTTGACGCGGCGGGCGATCCGGCGATCGTTGTGGCCGCGGGCGTCGTGGAGGTCGTAGTGGTAGGCGGTCATCCCGAAGCGGACGGCCAGCAGCCGGGCCACGGTGGACTTGCCGGCCCACTGTCCCCCGCCGATCCACAGAACCCGCCGAAGCGTGCCGAGCGGATCCCAGATCTCGGTGCCCGTGTCGTTCCCGGCCACAGGTCTCCTTTTCGGCGGCGACGTGAAGCGACCCCAGGTGGTCGATCACTCAGCGTAATGGCGGGGACTTCTCCGCGGCCACTCACGAGGGGCTGATGATCGTGCGGTCTCCGTCCGTTTCGTAGGCCACGACTTGGACGACCGGGAGGCGGTCCGTTTCGGGGGGTGCGCCGCCGGTGCGCGGGCCCGTCACCATGAGCAGGGGCGCCCCGCCCGGCCGGTCCGCCTTCTTCTCGTGGGTGCCCAGCTCGCCGACCGTCCTCAGCCGTGTGACGTCCGGGCCCGCCGCCGCCACCAGATGCCAGCGCCGGGGCGAGCGCCACCACAGTGCGGTGGCCAGGGTCCCGGCGGACGAGATGGTGTCGCTGTTCGTCCTGCCCCGCTCGGACAGTGCCCGCCCGTCGTCGGAGATCAGGATCGAGGTGCCCGGGGCGCCCTCCGGGGAGGACGCGTCCACCGTGAGGAGCGTGGCCCGGCCGCCGCCGTCGGGTAGTTCGCCGCTCCACAGATGGCCCAGCAGCAGGTCGCCCGACCCGGTCAGCGTCCTGGCCCCCTCGCAGGCGACGGCGTGCAGCGCCGCCCAGCGGAACCGCTCCCGCTGCTCGGGCGGGTCGCGGAACGTCACCTGCGGCGCGGCGGACGCCGGGTCGTGCGAGGCGAGCTGGGTGACCGTCCGCCCGCCCCCGCCGGTGGCCGGCCGGAACGTCATCTGGAACGCCACGTAGTTCTGGCAGCGCCGCGTGAACCAGGACCACGGCAGCGGATCGCTCAGCCCGTCCCGGACCGCCACCGGCGCCCAGTCCGGAGCGCGCCGGGACGGTACCGCCGCGCGCACGTCCCGCAACCACGGCGGGACGAGGTAACGCCACGTCATCCCCACCAGGATGAGCTGCCCGGCGTCCGTCCCGAGCGTGCGGACCGACTCCACGCCGCGCGACAGGCGGCGCTCGAAGTACTGCGCCACGCTGGGCTCGTCCTGCGGGCCGGGGGAGTCGCGCAGCACGACGAGGGACGCGCCGTCCACCGTCCCGGCGTAGAGGAGGACGACGCGGCCGAGCGGCGGGTGGCGGTGGTGGGCCCGCCAGGCGCCGGCGGCCCGGCGCAGCAGCCCGGCGTCGTGGCGCAGCCCGCCCTGGGCGGGCCACTCGTCGATGGTCGGCGTGCCGGTCGCCCGCCAGGCCCGGGGATCGATGGTGGCGGGCTCGCCGGGCTCCTCGTCGGGCTGGGCCAGGACGATCCCGGCGGCCGCCAGCAGCGCCACCGCGAGGACGGTCGCCACGACGGGGCGCCGACCGGGGGGAGGGCGGAGCCGGACGAGGTCGGGCTCGAACGCCTCGATCTCGGCTCGCTGCGCGGCCTCGTCCAGCTCGGTCCGGTCGTCCACCGCAGCGGTGGCCTGGTCCACGTCCCGGAAGTCGGTCTGGAGGTGGACGCTCATTTCCGCGGCGACCTCGGGCGCGGTGAGGCCGTCGCGGCGCAGCAGGTAGGCGAACCGGTCGTGCGGCGGCAGTTCCAGCAGCGCCGCCCGGACCGGGCCCGGCGGGGTCCGCGCGGGCTCGAAGAGGAGGCGGTGCGGTCGTCGCCGCCCGGTGGACGGGTCGGTGAGCAGGCTCGCGACGAGCCGCGCCCGCATGGCCGGGTAACCGCCGCGCCGTACCCGGACCGCCGCGGCGGCGACGCGGCGGGCGCGCGTGAGCGGGGAGTCGCCGTCGTCCAGCACGAGATACGCGAGCCGCAGAAGGGCGGCGTAGTGCTCGCGCTCCACCGTCCGCACGGGGCCACCTCCCGGCCCGTATTATGCGCACCCCCTGGTAACGGCCCGGTTGAGAACGCGGCCAGGCGCGCCATCGAGCCCACCTGCCACACTCGCGCGGGGGCACGCCGGAGGCCCGCCAACACCGCCCCGCCGGTGGACGGCGGGGCGGTGGGCGATCACCTCGTGGTCACCAGTTCTTGTGCTGGACGTCGCCGAGGTCGCAGAAGGTGCAGTTGGGGCTCAGGAAGTCGCCGGTGCGGCGGAACTCCTCGTCGGCCAGGTGCCATCGCAGCCAGGCGGTGATGATGTGCTGTCCGTTGCGGGTGGCGATGATGTGGTCGGTGTTGTCGAGGATGTTGAACCAGACCGGCACATCGGTGTTGGTGTAGTCGCGCTCCATGTTCCCGGTGGCGAAGTCGTCGTCGCCGCCGATGTAGAGAGCCGGCTTCCGGAGGTTGTCCGGGCCGTTGCCGTCGAAGGAGCCGCCGGCCACGTGGATGGTGGTCGCCAGCCGAGGCTCGCCGGCGACGTCGAACGTCCCGATCGAACCCCGGGAATGGCCGCCGAAGGCCACCTCGGAAAGGTCGAGGTCCTGGTACAGGGGGCCGGCCGGCCTGGCGTTCTGGGTTTCGAGCCAGTCGAGGGCGTCGACCATGTAGTCGCCGTCACTGGAGGAGACCTCGCTGTAGACGACGAACCCGTGCGAGGCCCACTGGCGCAGCATGTCCTCGTAGTCGGACGGGTCGGACCCCGCCCCCGGGCCCCATACGAGGATAGGGTGGTCCACGCCGTTCTGGCCGGCGTTCGCCGGGTACACCAGCCATCCGTCGTCGCCGGGGCCGGCGGATTCGTCGATGGTCACCGCGTAGGGGCCGGGTTCGGTGACGTCGTCCACCGGGGGCAGCGTCCCGCCGGGGGGCTCGCCGCCGTTCCCGGCCTCGACGAGGACGTCGTCGACGGTCAGGGTCTCCAGGATGCTGCTGGCCTCCAGGGAGAAGCGCAGCCGCAGGTCGCCGCCCTCCGCCGACGCCGGCAACCGGAACGATGCCGCGCCCGTGGCGGTGCGCGACGATTCCAGCGCGGTGAACGTGCCGCCGTCGACCGAGTAGGCGACGGTGAAGGTCTCACCGAGGTCGAGCCCGGACGCCGCCCGGGTGTACGACACCGTCACGTCGCTGCGCCCGGTCAGGTCGATGGCGGCGGACGTCATGGCCGGGCTGGACACCCGCGACCCGCGCAACCGGGCGCCGTAGGTTCCGGTGCTGACGGAGCCCGTGGCGGTGAAGGTGCCGAGCCCGTCGGAGAAGTCCTCGCCGTAGACCGGGGTCGCGGCGGAGGCCGGGGCCGCAACGGCGCCGGCGGCGCCCATGGCCACGATGCCGATGGCCACCGCGCCGGATCTTCGCAGGCGCCCGCTGATGCGAGACATGTCTGAACTCCCTTCGTGCCGCGCCGGTCGAGTTCGTCGGCGCTCCCGTCATGCCGAGTGCGTGCGTCGCCCTCGCCGGTTCGAGTCAAGCCGCGATCGCGGAAACGGGGATCGGTGAAATCGCCGGTGTTGCGCCGGCGGTGTTCCGGTGCCTGGCGGCGGGGCTAGCGGCGGCGGGACGCGGCGTCCAGTGCCGTCGTGCTGGTGTTCCACATGTTGTCGGCGACGTTGACCGTGTGGCCGGGCGGGACGATCTCGTCGATGGCGTCGAGCACGTCACTGGACAGGGTGATGTCGTCGGCCGTCAGGTACGACTCGAGGTGCTCCATCGTGCGCGGGCCGACGATCGCGGACGTGACCGCCGGGTGGCGGATGACGAACGCGATCGCGAGCTGGACGAGCGTCAGCCCGGCCTCGTCGGCGAGCGACCCGAGGGCGTCGGCCGCGTCGAGCTTCGCCGCGTTGGCCGGGGACGTGGCGTCGTAGGCGTGGGCGAACCGCTGCCGCCGCGACGCCGAGCCCGGCCCCTCGATCTCCCGGCCCTTGCGGTACCCGCCCGCCAGCCAGCCGCCGGCCAGCGGGCTGTAGGCTAGGACGCCCATCCCGTGCCGCAGGCAGGTCGGCAGCACGTCGTACTCGGCGGCGCGAGCCAGGACGGAGTACGGGGGCTGCTCGGTGCGCGGGCGCTCACGGCCGCGGCGCTCCGCGGTCCAGTGCGCCTCGACGATCTCGGACGGGGCGGCCGTCGAGGTGCCGAACATCCGGATCTTCCCGGCGTGGACCAGGTCGGACAGCACGCCCAGGGTCTCGTCGATGTCCACGGCGGGATCGAGACGGTGGACCTGGAAGAGGTCGATCCGGTCGGTCCCCAGCCGGCGCAGTGAGCCTTCGACCGCCTCGGTGATCCATCGCCGCGATGTCCCGCGCTGGTTGGGGTCCTCGCCGAACGGCAGGCCGGCCTTCGTGGCCAGGACGACGTTGTCGCGCCGGCCGCCGGCGAGCGCCTTGCCCACGATCTGCTCCGACTCGCCGGCGGAGTAGAAGTCGGCGGTGTCGACGAAATTGATCCCCGCGTCGAGGGCGCGGTGGACGATCTTGATCGAGTCCTCGTGGTCAGGGTTGCCGAAGGGGCCGAACATCATCGTGCCCAGGCACAGCGGGCTGACGGAGACGCCGGTGCGGCCAAGAGGGCGGTAGTGCATGGAGAGCTCCTTCGATCGCCGCGGGGTGCGGCGCAGGAATGGGATACGCTGCCCGCAGAAACGAACAACCTATCCGGTACTGTACCGGATAACCTATCCACTTTGGAAGTCCAGTTGCCCCCATCACCCATGAGACGTGCCGACGCCGAGCGCAACCGCGAGAAGATCCTCGACGTCGCCCGCGCCGCGCTCGCCGACTCCGGTGCCGGAGTGTCGATGGCCGAGATCTCGCGGCGCGCGGGAGTCGGCATGGCGACGCTCTACCGCAACTTCCCCAGCCGTCGAGACCTCCTGGAGGCCCTCTACACCGACCAGGTCACCGCCGTCTGCGAGGCCGCGGCGACGGTCGGCGGCGATACGCCCGGGGCCGTGCTCACGGCCTGGCTGCAACGCTTCCTGGCCTTCACATCCGGCAAGCGCCACATCGCGTCCGAGTTGCTCGCCGGCCCCGACGGTGGCAGCCCCGTCTTCGGCCAGAGCCGCGCCAGAGTGCTCGACGCGGGCCGGCCGCTCCTCGCCGCGGCGCAGGAGGCCGGTGAAGTCCGCCTGGACCTTACGCTGGAGCAGATCCTCGACATGATCGTCGCCATCGCCGCGATCAGCGGCGACGCCGGCTACCTCCAGCCGATCCTCCGGGCCGCGTTCGACGGACTGCGCCCCCCGGCCGACGCGTAGCGCCACACGGTGCGCCGGGGCGTTCCTCTCGATTCCGCGGTCGGCGGAATGCCTGGGAGCTGCCCGCGTGTCCGGCTTACGATGCGGGCATGGCCGAGATCGTCCGACCGCTTATGCCCGCCGATGAGACGCCGCACGAGCCGGACCCTCCGCGCCGCGGGGACGGGCTCGACCACGAGCCGCTGTGGCGCGAAGTGCTCGGGCAATGCCTGCGGCGCCTGCGCAACGAGCGTGGCGAGATACTGGTCGAGACCGCGCGCCGGGCCGGGGTCTCGCCGCAGTACCTGTCCGAGATCGAACGCGGCGTCAAGGAGCCTTCGAGCGAGATGATCGCCGCGGTCGCCGGGGCCCTGGACGTGACCCTCGCCGACCTGACGCTCGCCGTCGGCACGAGCCTGAGCGGTGCGCCGGCGAGGGCCGCCGCCCCGGCCGGTCACACCGCATACGCCCTGGCCGCCTAGGCGGGGTTCGCCGGCAGGGCCTCAGGACACGGCGGTGCGGGAGAGGTCCGGGAGCGGCCCGAGTTCCCGGGCCATCGCGGCCGCCTCGCCGCGCGAGCTGACCCCGAGCTTGTCCAGGACGTTGGCGACGTGGTACTTGACGGTGTGTTCGCTGATGTGCAGGCGTTCGGCGATCTGCCGGTTGCGCCGGCCCCGGGTCAGCTGATCCAGCACCTCGACCTCGCGGGGATTGAGCCGGGCCAGCGGATGCGCCTGCGCCGGCGCTGCCGCGCCGAGCGGGAACCGGGCCGTGATGGTGGTCCCCCAGCCGGGCACCGCGTCCAGGTCCAGCCGGGCTTCGAGGGGACGCAGGCGTGCGGCGAGCCGGAGGACGACCGGGTCCTCGGCGTCCAGCACGCCCGGTCCATCGTCCCGGACGCGGACGCACAGCGTTCCCTTCTCGGCTTCCCACGCCACCCGGATGCGGGTCACCCCCGCATGGTCGAGGAGGGCGAGCACGGCCCCGCGTACGGTCGCGCGGGCGGCGTTGGCCACGTTCCCCGGCAGCGGGCGCCCCGGGTGCGCGGGCTCGGCGAGTTCCAGGTGCGCCCGGTGGTGCCGCATGAGCAGGACGAGCTTGTCGGCCATCTGGGCGAAGGCGCCTCCCACCGTTTCCTCACCGAGGTCGCGGGCGGGCTCGCCGTCGGCGCGCAGCTCGACCAGCGCGGCGGCGGCGATGTCGGTCGCGGTGCGCCGGGCCGTCCCGTCGGGGAGGTCACGGGAGCGCAGCGCCCCCAGAAGGGTGGTCAGGGTGGCGGCGTGCGCGTCGGCCAGCTCGGCGACGGCACGCTCCCGCTCGCCGGCCGCGATCCGCGAACGTTCCAGGACACCGGGTTCCATTTGGGCGTTGAGGGTGCGGATCTGGATGACCGCCAGGTCCCAGAGGTGCTGCGCCAGCCGGCACCGGCCAGGCTCGGGCGAGCCCTCCCCTGACAGGACGAACGCCAGGAGCGAGCCCGCCGATCCGGGCGGGGACGAGGCGACGGCCAGCACCGGCCGGGTCGCGGGGCCCAGCGTGATGCCCCCGCACCACGGCTCGCCGACCTGAACCTCTTCGGCCAGCCTGGTCAGTTCGGCCGCATCCGCCCGCTCTGTCAGCTCCGCGTCCCCGCACGACCTCAGCGGGGCGGCGATGCAGTCACCGGTCAGCATCAGCAGTGCGTCATGGGGCACCAGATCGGCGGTGACGGCCGACAGCCGCGGCAGGACCTCGCTCAGCGGGGCCTGAAGCAGGGTGCCGACGGCCGTCAGCGCATGCTCGGTCCCGGCCCACTCTCCCATCGCCATAGTGATCACTGTATGTGGCGCCGGAACCCGCCGCGCTCGCTCTTTCGGGCAGGTGGCACTACTCCAACGGACGGGTCATCGCGGCGGGACCGCCCGTGATGCTGGGGATCGGGGACCGCCCCCGCCGCCGTCGGCGGGGCGGCCCTGGATCCCAGTGGACGCGACGAACGGAAGGCCACATGAACATGAACCGCCAACTCCTGCAGGACATCGGGCTCCTTCTAGGGCGCCTCGGTCTCGGTGCCGTCTTCCTCGCCTACGGGTGGCAGAAGCTGACCGACTGGAGCCTGTCCGGAACCGCGGAGATCATGGGTGGCGGCGGAGTCCCGCTGCCGACCCTCAGCGCCTACTTCACGACCTTCACCGAGATCGTGGCGGGAGCCGCCCTGATCGCCGGCGTCGGCGTCCGCCTCGCCGGGGCCCTGACCGCGTTCATCATGGCCGGGGCGGTGGTCTTCGTGCACGGCGGCAACGGGATCTACGTCGACGACGACGGCTACGGATTCGTCCTGGCCCTCGGCCTGACCTCGCTGATGCTCGCCGCGACCGGAGCGGGCCGCTTCGGCGTCGACCACTGGCTGGCCGGCCGCTTCCGCGGTCGGGACCGGGAGGCTCAGCACGCCGCCTGACACCGTATCGAGGTAGGGCACCGCATGGACGGGACGAGGAGATGGGGCGAGACATGGACGGACCGGAGGCGACCCGGCGTACCGTGCTGGGGACGCTGGGTGGAGCCGCGCTGTGGGCGGTGACGGGCTGCGATACCGCGGCCGATCCAGGGGCGGCGCGCCCACCCGAACGGACGGGCACGGCCGGGGCGGGCACATCGTCCATGTGCGTCCTCGCCCCGGAAGGGAGCGAGGGCCCCTACTACGTGGATCACAACGTCCTGCGGCGCGACATCGCCGAAGGCAGGCCGGGAGTGCCCCTGAACCTGCGGACGACCGTGCTGGACGTGCGGACGTGCCGCCCGATCCAGGGCGCCGCGGTGGAGGTGTGGCACGCGGACGCCTCCGCCGTCTACACCGGGCAGCTCTACTTCGACGACCGGGTGAACGCCGCGGTGGCCGACGGCCCGTACGCCCGGCGAGGTGCGCAGCGGACCGTCAACGACGACGACATGTTCTTCCCGCAGTACGGCGAGCAGTCGACCCTCACCGTGACGGGCTCCCCGGGGAGGGGATACCGGGCCTCCATCATGCTCGGCGTCAGGAGGTGAGCAGGTTCTGCGCAGTCTGGTGGCGTTCCTCGATCACGTGGTCGATGAGGCCGTAGTCCAGCGCCGCGTGCGCGGTGAACACGCGGTCGCGGTCGGTGTCGGTGCGCAGCGTCGCGGTGTCCCGCCCGGTGTGCCGCGACAGGATCTGCTCGATGTCGGAGCGGACTCGGACGACCTCGTCCGCCTGGAGGATCAGGTCGGGGATCGCACCGCGCCCCTGCCCGACCGGCTGGTGCAGGACCACACGGGTGTGCGGCAGCGCGGCACGCTTGCCGGGCGTGCCCGCGGCCAGGAGCACGGCGCCGACGGCGACCGCCTGCCCGACGCACGTCGTCGCCACCTGCGGGCGGATGTAGCGCAGGGTGTCGTACACGGCGAGCATCGCGCTCGGGTCTCCGCCTTCGCAGTTGATGTACAGCTGGATGTCGCGGTCGGGGCTGTCGGCCTCCAGGTGCAGCAGCTGCGCGACGAGGGCGTTCGCGACGCCCGCGTCGATGCCGGTGCCGAGATAGATGATCCGCTCGGTGAGCAGGTGCGAGTAGACGTCCATGATCCGTTCACCGCGAGGGTTCTGCGAGATCACGTTGGGGATCGTGTAGGTGCTCATCGGGCACCTCCTTCCGAGGGGACACCGAGCCCGACGGGGCGGTGGTCGGCGGGGACGACCTCGTCCAGCGTGCTGACGACCGAGTCGACGAACCCGTAGTCGATCGCCTCCTGTGCCGTGTACCAGCGGTCGTGCAACGAGTCCTCGAAGACCCTCTCGAGGGGCTGCCCGGTGTCCTCGGCGATGAGCCCGAGGACGGTGTCGCGGGTGTGGCGCAGGTCGTTGGCCTGCAGTTCGATGTCGACGGCGGCGCCGGCGATCCCGGCGGAGCCCTGGTGCATCAGGACGCGGGAGTGCGGCAAGGCGCGGCGCTTGCCGCGGGCGCCCGACGACAGCAGGAACTGGCCGGCGCTGTAGGCGATGCCGAGCACCAGCGTGGACACGTCGCACGGGACGAGCCGCATGACGTCGCGGATCGCGAGCATCGAGGGCACCGACCCGCCGTGGGAATGGATCCAAAGCGCGATGTCGGTCGACGAGTCCTCCCTCGCCAATGTCATCAGCTGCGTCGCCAGCAGGGTGCCGTTGTCGTCGTCGAGCGCGCCGTCGAGGACGAGCACGCGCTGCTGGTAAAGCTCGCGCCGCACTCGTTCGTTGAACAACGGGGCTTTCTGTTCCTCGCTCATGACTCAACCCTGCGCCGGTCCCGGCACCGGTTACAGCGGTATCTGCCCACGGCAGATCCGCTCAGAGCAGCAGAGCCGCGCACGGCCGCTTCGGCTGCCGAGCCGGGGCGGGGGTCACACGCCGGAAGGTCCGGGAGCGCGGCCGGTCAGGCGGGTGGTCAGGGTTCGGGCGGTCGTGCGGATGGAGGCGGCCAGGGCGGGCCAGGTTCCTTCGGGGTGGTCCTCACGGCGGAACGTGACCGTGATCGCGGCGGTGGGGCGGGCGGTGTGGTCGAAGGCGCAGGCGGCGATGCTGGCGAAGCCTTCGGTGATGTGGCCGTCCTCCGCCGACCAGCCGCGGCGGGCGTCTTCGGCGAGGGTCCGGCGGAGTTCGCGCAGTGACGCCGGGCCGCGGCCCGTGCGGTCGACGAGATGGCCGGGGAACAGGGCGCGGACCTGGGCGGGGGGCAGGTGCGCGAGCATCGAGCGGCCGCTGGCGGTGAGGTGGGCGGGCATGCGGACGCCCACGTCGGTGAGCAGGACGGCATGCCCGGGTGGCTGTTCCTTGAGCAGGTAGAGGGTCTCCGCGCCGTGCAGGACGCCCAGCTGGACGATCTCGCCCACCCGGTCCACCAGGCGGCGGAGGAGGGGGCGGGCGAGGCGTTCCAGGGGTTCGTGGCGCAGGTAGGCGGAGCCGACCTCGAACGCGGCCACGCCCAGGCCCCAGCGGCGTTCCTCCGGGATGGAGGTGACGAAGCCGTCCTCGGCCATGGCGGTCAGAAGGTGGTACGTGCTGGAGCGGGGGAGGCCGAGCGAGCGGGCGATCGCCGAGGCGGGCAGCGGGCCGGGCGCGCCCGCGAGCAGGCGCAGGACGGCCAGGGCGCGGCGGGCGGCGGGCACCTGGCTCATGGCGGCAT
>NZ_SMKK01000001.1 GCF_004348425.1 Actinomadura sp. 7K507 | reverse complement strand
GGCGGCACGGGCGGGGCTGCGGAAGACCTGCCTGGTATGCCATTCGATGTGATCAGGCTCGACCGGAACCAGTCCTGGCTGCGGCTCCCGCGCGAGCCGCCCGACCAGGTCGAGAACAAGGCTCCGCGACGTCGCGGCGCGGCCTATGTACTTGCGGGACACGGTGATCGCGCGGTCTCCGGTAAGGCCGACGACACCCCTGTCGAGAAGCCGATGATGGAGCGCGCACAAACAGATCCCGTTACCGAGACTGTCGGGACCGCCGTACGTCCGCCATCGCACATGCGCGGCATCCAGCCCGACGGCGACGCCGCTCAGCCAGCCGTCGTAACCGCAGAAGGCGCAGCAGTACTCGTACGCCTCCAGCACTTCGAGCCGGAAGCCCGGGTCGCGAGGACCGAACTCGTCGCTCACATGGGACGGCAGTTCGGCGTCCTCCAGGTCCAGCCCGACCATCTGGCAGATGTCGGCATGCAACGACGGTGCGAAATTGGCGTCCAGCAAGGCCCGCACGATCTGGGGGAGCAGCGCCGACTCCTCCAATAGCGCGGTGGTGAGAGCGGGATGCAACCGTCCCTTGGCATGCAGGCTCCGCAACGGCCCCACATTGGGACCTGGGCTGCCCGCGCCGTCAGTCGTCGTGACCTCCCAAAGGCGGTCGTCATTGGTCAGGTGGTGGAAGGGATATCCGGGGCTGGTCGTCCGGGGCGGGCCGAATTCCTGGAGCAGCCGATCCAGATCCTGCTCAGCGGCCGAGAACTCGATCGCCTGCGGGCCCTCGCTCCGGAAGCGCCCGAGCGCGTAGAGCAGCAGCAGCGGCTTGTGCGGAGCGCGCTCCCCGTTGCGCGAGTAGCGCCTGACGCTCAGAACCCGCTCCACCCAGTCCACAACGGAAACCCTAATCCGGCCGGACGTCGTCCCGGGCCCCATCGTCGGCAGCCCCATCGTCCGCAGCCCCATCGTCTGCGGCCCCGTCCATGGCCCTACGGAGGGTGGCTTCCGCTGCGCGCCGGGGTTCGGACTCGACGGCCCCGGGAATGGCGCCGTCCCAATTTTCGGCCGTTTCGTTGACCAGGTCCTTGAACGAATCGTCGATGGCGGCGAATCCGACCAGAGCGGCGACGGCGATCAGCGGACGCGCCCAGTCCCGGCCCTCCACGGCCACGGTGACATCCACCTTCCATCGGTCGCCTTCTGCCGGCGAACCCGCGATCGAGATGCTTCCTTCGCCCAGCCGGTGGTCGATGGTCGCGGTGAGCGCCGGAACGTCCCCGCCGGAGCCGCCGACGTCCGCCCACCAGCGCTCGAGATTCGCCTCGCCCTCCAGCCCGAGCTGCGTGAACTCCTCGATCGACATAGTGACAGCGCCCCGGACGACGGCGGGTTTCTGTGCGCTGTCGATCTCGGCCCATCCCGTCGGCCCTTGGCCAGTACCGCTGAACTCGACCCGGCTGGGACCGGCGAGATCCCATGCCGCAACGCTCACGTCCAGGGACTCGGGCTCCCTCTCGTCCTCGTTCTCGGCCTCGTGAAAGAAGCGGTAGCGCGACCCGGCCTCAATATGCTCGCCTTCGATGAGCCGAACGTCGGCAGACGTGTCCGTGAGGCGGCCCTTCTCGAAGCGCAGCCCTTCGACGGCCTGGTGAAGTGCCGTCACGTACTCCTCAGCCCATTCACGTGACACGGGCTTGACCTCTACTTGATGCCGCAGGGTGACGCGCTCCTGCAGCCCGCGCTCCACCAGGTCGGGCATGAACCCGTTCCAGGCGGCCTCCGCCTTCCCGAAACCATCGCTCAGCGCGCGCCGGACGCGACTCCGCACCGCGAGAAGAGCGATAGCGGCCACCGGGCGCGCAATCCAGCGTCCGCGGGACCGCAGCCTGCCTTCTACGGCCCAACGTTCGTCCTTGTCCTTGCCGCGATCGATGAGGAAGGACGCGATGGCGAGCGGGTGCTTGACTCGCAGCGAAATGGGCGAGGTGCGCTGGCCCAGCACGGACCACCATTCTTCGAACCGCACCTCGGCCTCCCAATTCGCGCGCTGAAGCTTGCGAAGCGGCCCTGGCCCCGGCCCTTGGTAGCTGCCTGCGGCGCGGAGGGTGTGCGCCCGTTGACCGACCATGCGCAACTCCAACCGCGCGTGGAGGACATGCCCGTCGACATCGGACGTCAACTCGATGCGCGATTCACCGGCCCGCTTCCACGACACCACCTTCACCTCGATGTCGGCTTCGTCGCTCTCCATGTCCGGAGGCACTATCCGGTATCGAGCACCGGCGGTGAGATGCTTGCCCTCGACCAGCCGCACATCGCCGATCTCCGCTCCGATTTCGAGGTGGCCGTCATCGGTGAAGGGCAGCTCCTCCAGCGCGTCCAGGAGGGCGCGGACGACCTCGTCCATCAGAGGACGAGGAACCGGGGCGAGCGCGACACTGCTCTGAAAACGCGACATGCCGATCATGCTCCCGCACCCACGGGCCGCTTCGCCACAGCCCCGGGCCTGGTCATGCACCGCCGAGGAGGCGGACGGCGCGTTCCACGGTCCCGGGATCCGTGATCCTGATCACGTCCAGCAGACCGTCGACATCAGGCGCCGAGATCGTGACCCGGCCGGTGGCCCTCCATATGCCGTGCCGGTCCCGCGTGATCGCCCATTCGGGAAACAGAAGGTGCTGAAGCAGCAACAGCGTGACGGGCGCGTTCAGCGGAGCGTCGCCCACGCGACCTTGCCTCCTTCGTTCAGAGAGGACGAACGCCCCACGCCTGGACGAGTTCAGACATCAACAAGAGCCCTCGGCCGGACGAGGCCGCGTAGTTCTCCGGCCGGACCACCGGCCGCCCCTCACCGGCATCCCAGACCTCCACGGTCACCGGGCCGTCGTTTCCGTCCCGGAGGACACGCACGATGATCGGTCCTTCTCCGTGCAGGTAGGCGTTAGTGACGAGTTCGCAGACCACCAGCCGAGCCACGTGGTCGTCGTCGATCTCCCATTCGCGGAACTGCTCGGCGAGGAACCGGCGCGCGAGGCGAGGTGCTTGATCGGACCAATCGAGAACGATCATCGGGATCTGGGGCTCTGCATTCCGGGCCTGCTCCAGACGCCGGATTACGCTCGCGAACTCCACCGGGCGGGCCGTCCCGGCGACGCCGAAGAGGAGATCGAGACCCTCGTCGCGACCCGAATGGAGCGCAAGACGGTGCTCACCGAGACGAACGGACCCACGCTGTGGGTCCTGGTGGATGAGCCCGTCCCGCGTCGCCCGGTCGGTTCACCCAAGATCATGCGTGACCAGATCGGCTATCTCCTGGAGATCGCCGACCACCCGAAGGTCTCCATCCAGGCAATCCCCTTCGACACGGGAGCCCACGCCGGCCAGACGTGTTGCTTCATCCTCTTGGCTCTGCCTGGCGGGATGACCGTGGCCTGCGTGGAGCTGGCCCAGCTGCCCAGGGCTATCGGCGTCCGGGATTCCAAGGACCCGGATGGTCCGAAATTGGTCGTCGCTCGCGACACGTTCGCAGTGTTGGTGGCCGAACTCAAGCGCTGAATACCTCCCGGGCAAACTTCTGGAGTCTCGATCCTCGCTGGGTCGGGGCTCTTTGTTTCGGTGCGGCCCAACGCGCAATTTTGGGCGATGAGCGTGGCCTCCGACTGAGGTTGGGTGCGTCCGGTCTTCTTCGGGTGTGGCTAGGGTTGTCCTTTATCGGTTCTATTGGTTCCTGTGAGTGGACGGCTGAGGTGGCCTTCCGAAGGTGGACGCGCTCGCTCATGTTTGTTGCCGGTTGCTGTCACGTTGGTTGAGGTGGTCGGCTGGGGAATGGTGTTCGTCTGCGGGGCGGGCGCGGGGTTCTGTGGAGCGCCGCGCTCCGCGCGGAAAAGCGTTCAGCGAGGACGGGCGGGTGGTCGGGGGCGCCGCTGATGGTGCGCGCGAAGTGCACGCTTGTGACCGGATCTCGCGGCCATTCTCTCAGTGCACCGGGCAGAAAAAATGCGGTGATAGAAATGTGGCGTGTCCGGATTGTCCGCCGTTGTTAACGTGATCATCGCCTACAATGAAAGGGTGCAGGATCGCGTTGGGAGGTGAACCCGGTGTCCATGCCCCTCGAAGTTGTCGAAGGCCCCGAAATCGTCGGTGGCGCACGTGAATGGGAAGATCGGGCTTGGTTTCCGCCCGGCCCGCAGTTGGCGATCTGCCTGTCTGGTGGAAAGCAGCACCTCGCCGACCTGACCGATGATGAACTCCTCCAGGTCGCTGCTGCCGCGCGTCGGCAAACCTCTTGGGCTCAGGCCCGGGAACTTGCTGCGATCGCCGAACTCACCCAGCGCCGCACCGCCGCCGAAAAGGCGGGCGACCCCGACTACCGGACCCTACCGGCGCGCGAATCGGTCACCGAAGAAGTCGCTGCCGCGCTGACCGTCACCGGCAATACCGCCGCCACCCTGGTCCACCTGGCCGAACAACTCACAGGCCCGCTGGTTGCCACCGGTGACGCACTTGAAGTCGGACGCATCGACATGGCCAAGGCCCGTGTCATCTGTGACGTCACCGACACCCTTCCCGAGCAGGTCACTCGGCGGGTGGAGGCGGCGGCCCTGGTGAAGGCGTCCGCTCAGACGACCGGACAACTGCGGCGTCGCATCAAGCGGATCGCGCAGCGGCTGGCCCCCGAAGCGATCGAAGAACGCAAGCGGGAAGCGGTACGGCAGCGGCGGCTGGAGCTGTGGGACAACCCGACCGGTACCGCCGACCTCGCCCTGTGCGACCTGGCCGCCGAAGACGCCCACGGCATCCACAACAAGATCACCGCCGCCGCGCACGGCCTCAAGGCCGACGGTGACACTCGTCCTCTCCACCTGATCCGCGCCGACCTGGCCACCCAACTGCTCAACGGCGCCCCGCTGCCCGAAGCCATCCACGCAGTACTCGCCCAGGCCAGCGACGCCGCGCCCCAACCCGCCGCCGCCACCGATGCGCAAACCGGCGGGACGCTACATCTCCGCGGAAGTGCATCCGCCGATCACGCAGCCGGTCATGCGGTCAGCGGTGTGCCGCGTCCCGACGGTGCGGCCCCGTTGCCCGCCACGGTCACCACGCCGGACCCAGCCGGAGCGAGTGCAGAGGCCGGTAGCAGCCAGGCGAGCGGTACGCCGCGTTCCCGTGACGGTGCAGCATTCGAGCCGGACACGGCGGATGCCGGTTCACGGGACGAAGATTCAGCCATCTCGGAGTTGGCGGCGATGACGGCGCGGCGGCTCACGCACCTGCGCGACCGGACCCCCGCCGCCGAACTGCCCGCCGCCGTCAACCACGCTGTCCAGCACACCGCCGCCCAGCTCGCCCGCCGACGCGACGCGCTCTGCCGAGGCGACGATGAACGGCATGGACGGCCCGGCTACCGGCCCCCGGCCAGCCTTCGGCGCGAAATCCAAGAGCGCCACGCCACCTGCGTTTTCCCCACCTGCAACCAGCCCTCGCACCGCTGCGACATCGATCACACCACGCCCTGGGGACCAGGCATTACCTGCCGCTGCAACCTCGCGCCGCTCTGCCGCCGACACCACCGACTCAAACAAAGCCCAGGCTGGAAACTCCACCACCTCTGGCCCGGACTTCTGGTGTGGACCACCCCGGCGGGAGCCTGGTACATCGTCCGCCCCGAGCGCCGTTAGCCTCGATCCAATAAGAGCCAACGGGGCGGCCCGTCCCCCCGGGACCCTCCGGGCAGCTGCTGGGCGAAATTCGCGCTCGAAGGTCTGTCCGAGGCACTGGGGGCCGAGGTCGCCCCATTCGGTATGCGCGTGTTGATGGTTCCTTCCGCACCGAATTCGGTGGCCGGCGGATGCACCGGTCGCCGGCCATCGAGGAGCTTCGCCTGGCGGCGGTCGTGTCGAGAAAGCGGTGCTGGTCCCGGCCTCGGGGGTTCAGTCCTCGGGGGAGGTCCAGGTGCGGGCGGCCTCGTGCAGGCTTATCAGCCGGTTCCAGTGTTCAGTAACAATGACGCGGCCGGGCTTGGTGAGGCTGACGACGGTTCGGGGACGGCGTTCGCCGGTCTTGTCGATCTTGACGATTCCCCCCTTCTCCAGCTTGGCCAGGTGACTGGACAGATTGCCTTTGGACAGGCCGGTGATGCGTTGGAGGTAAAGGAAGTCGGCGCTTTCGCAAGCCGACAGCGCGCTGGTGATCGCCAGCCGGGACGGGTCGTGGACCAGCCGGTCGATTCCCGTCATGTCCGCGAACGGGGTGCCCACCTCACTCCTCCTCGCCGGCCGGTTGCGGAAGCGAGCGGACCAGGGCGCGGTGGTCGAGCAGGCCATTGACGACGAGCAGAGCGCCGACGGTCAGGAGTTGCCAGAGGGGATCGGCCGAGGCGAAGGGATGCTCTCCCGACGGGGTGAGCACGCCGAGCGGAGCCAGGGTCAGGGCCACGAGCAGCGCGGCCGAGGCCGGGTAATGTCCGCGACCGTGCCAGGGCGGTTTGCCCATCAGTGCGAGGAGGACGGCGAAAATCAGACCGCCGGTGTGATGCCCGGGCGTCGCGGTGACGTTGGCGGCGGTGATCACCACGAGCACGCCCAACAGCAGCGCGGGAAGCATGAGCCAGGCGTGGAACCTGGGACCGTCGCGCCGCGGCGTGACCGTGCCGAAGGTCCCGCGGTAATAGCGGGCCACAGCCACGAGCAGAACGGCGAAGAACAGGACGAGGGCGACGTGGTTCTCCCGGATGCCCTCGAAGGCGAAGGATCCGAGGAAGAGGCCGCAGGCGGCCAGGTAGAGCCCCCGGCGGTGGGCGTGCTCGGCGGTGGATCGGCGGATGCGATCGAGGCGGTCGAGCTCGGACGAGGTGACCATCGGGCCTCCGGTTTGCAGTACAGACCTTCTTCACTCTAGGTGCGAGGGGTGAGGTTTGCAATGCAGACCTTTGGCTTCGGGGCTTGAGCAGCAACCCACGATGACCGCGACGGTTGTCACGGGCCATGACGAGCGGAGGAACGAGTGGTCGGCGCGCGCGCCCGGATGGTTGTCCAGCCACGGCCGTGGGCGGAGTTCCCGTGGGCCGGGTGTGATCAGGCCGGGTCCAGGGCCAGTGGCGGGGCCCGCTGGAGCGGATACGCCGTCCGCCTCGGGGGAGGTGCGCGGCGGCCGGGAAGACGCGCAGGCGCAGGTGTTTGGGGTTTCCGGCGGCGGGCCGGATGGTCGCTGGAGGCGGGGGTTGGGTCCAGGCGGTCAGGCTGGGGACGGCTGCGAGCGTGGCGGGTGTAGCTTCTCCCCGTGGTGTACCAGGAGGAGACCAGGGCGGGGTACGACGGGGTCGTCGAGTTGTACGCGGCGATGTTCGCCGATCGGCTGGAGACGGAGCCGTTCGCGCGGGCGATGGTCGGCAGCTTCGCCGAGCTGGTGCGCGGGACGGGGAACGTGCGGGTGGCCGACGTCGGGTGCGGGCCCGGACATCTGACGGCCATGCTGCGCGACCTGGGCCTGGACGCCTTCGGGCTCGACCTCTCCCCGGCCATGGTCGAGCACGCCCGGCGGGCCCATCCGGCACTGCGGTTCGACGAGGCGCGGATGGAGGCGCTGCCGGTCGAGGACGGCGCGCTCGGCGGTGTCCTGTCTCGCTATTCGATGATCCACACCCCGCCTGGGGAACTTCCCGCGCTGCTCGCCGAGCAGGTGCGCGTGCTGGCGTCAGGTGGCCTGCTCCTGGTCTCGTTCTTCGCGACCGACGGGCCCGAGCCGGTCCGCTTCGACCACAAGGTGGCGCCCGCCTACAGCTGGCCGGTGGACCGGTTCGCCGATCTGCTGGCGGGGGCGGGGCTCGTCACGTTCGCCCGGCTGGTCCACGACCCGGCCTCGGAGCGGGGTTTCCTCGACGCCCACCTGCTGGCCCGCGCCACCTAGCCGTCCAGCATGGTGCGGGCTTCGATCATCATTCGGAGGCCGGTTCTGTGGTCGCCGTTGTCCGGGCCGGTGACGATGCGGTCGGCGCCTGCGGCCTCGTAGGCGGCGAAGACGTCGGCGAGTTCCTCGGGGGACGCCGCCGTCATGGGGACCTTCGCCGCGGTCTCCGGCGGCATCCCGTGGTTATCGACCAGGTTGCGGACGAAGGATTCGCGGGCGGAGCGAGCCGACTCGTCGGCTCCGACGATGAGGTGCCCGCCCACGGTGACGCTCGGTGCGGGGACGCCGCGCTCGTCCGCCATTTCGCGCAGTCGCGCGACGGCCGGGCGGAGGTCGTCCGGGGAGATCAAGGAGGGGAACCAGCCGCCGGACTCCACCGCCCGCCGCATCGCGACCGGGGAGTTGCCGCCGACCAGGACGGGCGGCATCGGTGTTGTCGGGCCCAGGGTCAGTGGCGGTGCGTCCGGGACGAGGTCGGTCGGTTCTCCGGCCAGCAACCGGGGCAGCACGCGGAGCGTGGCGTCGGTCCTGGCGCCCCGCTCCCGGGCGGGAACTTCCAGCGCCTGCCAGAAAGGTGAGTCCGGGAAGCCGCCGGAGCCCACGCCGAGGAGGAGCCGGCCGCCGGACAGTGCCTGGAGTGTGGCGATCTGAGTGGCGATCCAGGCGGCGGGGCGCAGCGGGACGGTGAGAACGCTGAAGCCCAGGTTGATGCGCTCGGTGGCGGCCGACGCGGCGGCCAGGACCAGGGCGGCCTCCAGGGCGGGCGTCCCGTCCCCGATGATCAGGTCGGGAACCCAGAGGGACTCGAAACCCAGCTCCTCGATGGTGCGCGCCGCGTCGGGGACCGCCGGGCGCTCCGGGTCGTCCGCGCCGTCCAGCGTCATGGGCACCCCGGTGCCGATCTTGAGTTCGGACATGCCTCCAGTCTCAGACCTCAAGGACGGTTGAAGTCAAGCGTCGTCACGGCGCGGGATGACCAAGTAGATCGACTCGCCGTTTAAGGAGACCGTATGGGGTAACGCCTCCGGGAGCCGCCGCAAGGGGAGGAGAACGGGTGCCGCAGAACGTGTTCGTGCTGGGGCTGGACGAGCTGAACCTCCGCATGCTCCGCGAACTGCCCCACCTTGCGGAGTACCGTTTCCACCCGCTGATGTCGATCGAGGAACTGCAGCACGGCGAGATCGACTTCGACCGGCTGGTGACTGCGGCCGAGACGCAGCTGGACGCCTTCGACGGGCGCATCGACGCGATCATCGGGTTCTGGGACTTCCCGGTCACGATGATGGTGCCCGTCCTCTGCGAACGGTACGGGCTGCGCAGCCCGAGCCTCGAATCCATCGTGAAATGCGAGCACAAGTACTGGAGCCGCCTGGAGCAGCGCGAGGTCATCGACGAGCACCCCGCGTTCGGTCTGGTCGACCTGGACGACGGGGCACGGCCGCCGCCGGGCGTGCGGTACCCGATGTGGCTCAAGCCGGTGAAGTCGACGTCCTCGGCCCTGGCGTTCCTGGTCCGGGACCCCGGCGAGCTCGAAGGCGCCGTCGCCGAGATCCGTGCGGGGATCGAGCACATCGGCAAGCCGTTCGAGGACGTCCTCGCCCGCCTCGACCTGCCCCCGGAGATCGCGGAGATCGGCGGCACGGCGTGCATGGCCGAGGAGGCGATCGAGGGCGTCCAGGCGACGGTCGAGGGCTGCAGCTTCGGCGGCGAGGCGCACGTCTACGGCGTCATCGACTCCATCGACTACCCCGGCCAGTCGAGCTTCCTGCGCTACCAGTACCCGTCCTCGCTGCCCGCCGAGGTCATCGAACGGATGACCGCCGTCACCGCGCGCGTCATCGAGCACATCGGGCTCGATTCCACGACGTTCAACGTCGAGTTCTTCTGGGACCGCGACCACAACGCGATCAACCTCCTGGAGATCAATCCGCGGCACTCCCAGTCGCACGCCCCCCTGTTCGAGTACGTCGACGGCGTGCCCAACCACCAGGCCATGGTCCGCCTGGCGCTGGGGCTCGACCCGGAACTGCGCCCTCCCGGCGGCGGGGAGCACAACGTGGCCGCCAAATGGTTCATGCGCCGGTTCACCGACGGGCTGGTCCGGCGCGTCCCCTCGGCGGAGGAGATCGCGGCGGTCGAGCGGGAGATGCCGGGCACGATCGTGAAGATCGCCGCGAGCGCCGGTGAGCGGCTGTCCGACCTGCCCATGCAGGACAGCTACAGCTACGAACTGGGACGCGTCTTCATGGGCGCCGCCGACGAGGCGGAACTGCAGGCCCGGTACGACCGATGTCTGGCAATGCTGCCGTTCGAGTTCGACGAGTAGGGCGACGAGCGGCACGGGGCAACACGGGGGAAGGAGAAGGATGCGCACGGTGACGGCATTGCCCTATGCGGTCCGGGAGGACCACCACGTCTGGATTCCCATGTCGGACGGTGTCCGGCTTTCCGCGCGGATCTGGAGGCCGGTCGCTTCGGACGAAGAGCCGGTCCCCGCCGTCCTGGAGTTCATCCCCTACCGCAAGCGGGATCTCACGGCCGTGCGCGATTCGATCCAGCACCCGTACATGGCCGGTCACGGTTACGCGTGCGTGCGCGTCGACCTGCGCGGCACGGGCGACTCGGAGGGCGTCCTCACCGACGAGTACCTGGAACGCGAACTGCTCGACGCCGAGGAGATCCTCGCCTGGCTCGCCGACCAGCCCTGGTCGAGCGGGCGCGCGGGGATGATGGGCATCTCCTGGGGCGGGTTCAACGCGCTGCAGGTCGCGGCCCGCCGCCCGCCGAGCCTGTACGCGGTCGCCGCGCTGTCCTTCACCGACGACCGGTACAGCGACGACGTCCACTACATGGGCGGCTGCCTGCTGAGCGACAACCTGTCCTGGGCGTCCACGATGTTCGCCTACACCTCGTGCCCGCCGGACCCGGCGGTCGTCGGCGACCAGTGGCGCGACATGTGGCAGGAACGTCTGGAGAACAGCGGGCTGTGGCTGGAGCAGTGGCTGGGGCACCAGCACCGCGACGCCTACTGGCAGCATGGCTCGATCGCCGAGAACTACTCCGACGTCCAGTGCCCGGTGCTCGCGGTGAGCGGCTGGGCCGACGGATACTCCAACGCGGTGTTCCGCGTCCTCGCCAACCTGAAGGTCCCCACGCAGGGGCTCATCGGCCCGTGGTCGCACAAGTACCCGCACCTCGGCGAGCCCGGTCCGGCGATCGGCTTCCTGCAGGAGCTGGTGCGGTGGTGGGACCGCTGGCTCAAGGACATCGAGAACGGCGTGATGGACGAGCCGAGCCTGCGCATCTGGATGCAGGAGGCCGTGCCGCCCTCGACCGCGTACGAGGAACGTCCCGGCAGGTGGGTCGGTGAGAGGTCGTGGCCGTCGCCCCGCATCCCCATCCGCAGGCATCCGCTGGAACGCAACCGCATCGCGGCGGAGGACGAGGAGGTGCCTGAGGAGGAGCTGACCGTCGAATCGCCGCTGTCGGTGGGGCAGTTCGCCGGCAAGTGGTGCTCCTACAACGCGCCCCCGGACCTGCCCTACGACCAGCGCGAGGAGGACGGCGGGTCGCTGGTCTTCGACAGCGACATCCTCGACCGGCGGTGCGAGATCCTCGGCTCACCGGTCGCGCGGCTGGTGCTGGCGGTGACCGGGCCGCAGGCGATGGTCGCCGTCCGGTTGTCGGACGTGGCACCGGACGGCCGCGCCACCCGCGTCACCTACGGGCTGCTCAACCTCACCCACCGCACGGGCCACGAGATGCCCCGGCCGCTCGAACCCGGGCAGCGGTACGACATCAGCGTCACGCTGAACGGCATGGCGCACGCCTTCCCGCCGGGGCACCGCATCCGCCTGTCGGTCTCCACGTCGTACTGGCCGCTGGCCTGGCCGCCGCCGCGTCCCGTCCGCCTGGCGCTCTACACCGGGGCCTGCTTCCTCGAACTGCCGACCCGCCCGGTCGGCGCACCGGGCGAGCCGCGCGTCAGCGACTTCGGCGAACCCGAGGGGACACCTCCGGTCCCCACCACCAAGCTGGAGGCCGGCGAGGAGGACTGGACGGTGTCCCGCAACCTCGCGAACTACGAGTCCGCGCTGAACGTGGTCAAGGATCTCGGCGTCGTGCGCATCGACGACATCGGCATGGAGATCGCCCGCCGTGCCGTGGAGACCTACGGATGGACCGGCGACGACTTCACCTCCGTGTTCGGCGACGTCGAATGGAGAATGGCCTTCTCGCGCGGCGACTGGGACGTCTCGACGGTCACCCGCACCAAGCTGACCTCGACGGAGACGGACTTCCTCCTCCACGCGGAACTCGACGCCTACGAGAGCGACCGCCGCGTCCACTCCCGCAACTGGTCGATCACCATCCCCCGGAACCAGCTCTAGGCACGGTCGACCAGAGGACACGGTCGACCAGAGGACACGGTCGACCAGAGGGCACGGTCGACCAGGTCTAAGACGCCGTTGCGCACTGGCCGCGGTCGACGCGGACGGGGCCCTCGGTGGTCGGGCGGACGTCGAAGTCGAAGACGGCCGTCGGCAGGTACAGGGTGCAGCAGGCGTTGGGGATGTCGACGACGCCGCTGAGCCGTCCCTCGATCGGCGCGGCGCACAGCAGCAGGTAGGCCTGCTCGCCGGTGTACCCGAACTTCTTCAGGTACTCGATGCCGTTCAGGCAGGCGTTCCGGTAGGCCAGCGTGGCGTCCAGGTGGTGGTTGCGGTCGCTCGTGTGGTCGACCGAGATGCCGATGAACGAGATGAACTCGTCGTAGCGGGGTTCGACGTTGCCCGGCATGAAGATGGGGTTCGTCGTCACCCCGTACTTCTCCATCCCGCCCTTGATCAGGTCGAGGTGCACGTCGATGAACCCGCCCATCTCGATCGCGCCGCAGAACGTGATCTCGCCGTCGCCCTGGCTGAAGTGCAGGTCGCCGGTGGACAGCAGCGCGCCGGGGACGTAGACGGGCATGAACACCCGGGCCCCGCGGCTGAAGTTCTTGATGTCCTGGTTGCCGCCGTTCTCGCGGGGCGGGACGGTCCGGGCGCCCTCCCGCCCGACCCGCTCCAGGTCGGCGCCGGTGAGGGTGCCCGCGAGCACCTCCTGCGGCTCCGGCGGCAGGGCCAGCGGCGGTACCCGGTTCGGGTCGGTGTCGATGAGGGCCTGCTCGCGGGCGTTCCAGCGCGCCAGCATGCCGGCGGACGGCGCGGTGCCGAACAGCCCGGGATGCGTGATGCCGGTGAAGCGGACGCCGGGGATGTGGCGGGACGTCGCCATCTGGCCGTGGAAGTCCCAGATGGCCTTGCACGGGTCGGGGAACCAGTCGGTGAGGAACCCGCCGCCGTTGCCCCGGGCGAAGATCCCGGTGTAGCCCCAGCCCTGGCCGGCGACGGGGCCGGTCTCCTGCGGGACGGGCCCGATGTCGAGGACGTCGACGATGAGCAGGTCGCCGGGCTCGGCGCCCTCGACCGCGATCGGGCCGCTCAGCATGTGGTTGACGTTGAGGTTGAGGTCGCGGATGTCGTTGGCCGAGTCGTCGTTGACGACCTGCCCGTCCATCCATTCCCGCGACTCGATGCGGACCTCCGCTCCGGGACGCACCGTGACGGCGGGCGGGATGTCCGGGTGCCACCGGTTGTGGCCGGGAACCTGCTGGTCGCGCATCGACTTCGTCTGGTCGACGCTGAACACGACGTCGGGCATGTCTTCCTCCGGTACGTGGCGTGTGGCTCTGAGTTGCGTGTGGCTCTGAGTGGCGTGTGGATGTGAACGCGTGCCTTGCGGACTGCCTTAACCGCCTTACGGGCGAGGCAGCAGCGCGTGCCTGGGATCGGCGGGCGGTGCCGCGGGCCGGCGCGGGACCTCGGAGTCCCGCTTGACCACCCGCGGTTCCTCGGCGCTGGCCTCCTGCGCCTCAAGCGCACGGTTGAGCGGGCGGGACGTCCCGGCGAGGTGCGGCGCGGTGAAGGCGCGGGGAGCCTCGCCGCCGCAGCCGGCGCAGGGCTCCGCTTCCCCGGCGGTCCCGATCGGGCGGGCGACGTCGAACGGCCCGCATTCGGCGCAGCGGTACTGGTAGATGGCCACGAGCAGTCCCCCCGGATAGCGTCTGAGGCGGACTATTCCGCCGAGAAGCACCGGTAAACCGTCTTTCTCGGGGGTGTGGGGGTCGCCCCCCGCGATGAAACGAACCGCCCTGGATCACCCGGCGCGTGTCGGTGTCCGGCCGTAGGCTCGGGGCATGTCTCGGCGGCGTTTCGATCAGGCCATGCAGCTCATGCGCAAGAGTGACGCGCAGGTACGGGAGGACGCGTTCGACTTCCTGCGCGAGCACGCCGACGGGTACGTCGGCGAGCTGATCGCGGAGTTCGAGGGGGAGCGCGACGACCCGGACCTGCGCTGCCGGCTGCTGGAACTCCTCGCCGAGGCCCGGTCCGCCCAGGCGCTGGGCGTGTTCGGCGATCAGCTGGAGAGCCCGGACGAGTCGCTGCGGTTCTGGGCGGTCCGCGGCCTGGAGATGCTCGACAGCCGCGAGGCGGAGCAGGTCCTGGACCAGGCCCGTGCGGACGGGTGGATCACCTGACGCCCGTTGCCCCACCCGACGTCACCGGGCGGGCCTTCACCTGGGCGCGCCGCGGTCCGTGGTCAGGAGGCGTCCGCTGAGGAGGAGCAGGATGGCCAGGGCCGGGGCGGCGGCGGTGGCGGCGAAGGCAGGTTCGCCGTGGGCGGCGTACAGCGGGACGCACAGCACGGGGGCGAGCGCGCCTCCGAAGAACTGGGCGGAGAGCGCGAGCGAGGTGGCTCCCGCGCGGTTGGACGGGGCGCTGCCGGCGGCGAGCGAGTTCACCGTGCTGCGCAAGCCGGGTACGGCGATGCCGGTGAGCACGACGCCGCATACCAGGAGCGTGAGGGTGGGGCCCAGCGCCGCGGTCAGGAGACCGGCGGCCAGGAGGACGTTCATCGCGAGGCCGAGGCGGCGCGGCCCGAGGCGGTCGAGGAGGCGGCCGAGCGTGGTGGCGCACACCAGCCCGGCGATGCCGAATCCCGCGCCGACCAGTCCCCGTTCGGCCGGGCCGAGCCCGAACCGCTCGTCCGCGCGCAGAATCGCGATGATGGTGAGCGCCATCGCGGGCAGGTAGCACAGGAACGACAGGGCCGCCGCGGTCGCCAGCCGCCGGTTGGCCAGGACGCGCCAGGACGCCCGGCCGGCGGACCTGCGGGCGGTGGCGGCCTCCGAGGGCGGGAGCAGCGCGAGCGCGAGGGCGACGGCGGAGGGGAAGACGAAGGCCAGCCGCCAGTCCACGGCCGCCGACACCCCGCTGACGAGGGGGCTGAACGTCTGGCCCGCGGCCTGCATGGCGGCGAACAGGCCGAGTGCCCGCCCGAGCCGTTCACGGGGCGTGCTGTCGCTGATCGCGGCGACCAGGAGCGGGGTGGTGAAGGCGTTCGTGGCGCCCTGGAGCACGCGTCCCGCCAGGAACGTCTCGATCGTGGGGGCGAGGGCGCAGAGCGCGGACGCCAGGACGAAGACGGCCAGGGACGCGCGCATGGTGCGGCGCCGTCCCCAGCGCTCCGTCCAGGTCCCCGAGACCAGCAGCAGGGCGGCGAACGGGATCATGTACGCGGTCACGGCGGCGGTGGCCGCCTCGGGCGTGCTGTCCAGGCCGTCGGCCACCTCGTGCAGGATCGGGGTGACCATGGTGCCGGCGTAGGGGCCGAGGAAGCCCCCCGCGTACAGCGGCCAGACGCGTGACGTGCGTTCCGCGCGCCCGCCACGCGCCCGCGATCCCGATGAGGACAGGTCGCTCAAGCCGTACCGGGGGCTAGCCGCGGTCGATCTGCATGACGACCGCCTTGGGCTCGGTGAAGAAGTCGCGGCTGAACTCGCCGCCCTCGCGGCCCAGGCCCGACGCCCCGACGCCGCCGAACGGTGCGCGCAGATCGCGGATGAAGAAGCAGTTCACCCACACCGTCCCGGCGCGGAGCATCCCGGACACGCGGTGCGCCCGGCTCAGGTTCTCGGTGAACAGCATGGCGTTGAGGCCGTACGGGGTGTCGTTGGCCAGGGCGATCGCGTCGGCCTCGGTGTCGAACGGCGTCACGGTGACCAGCGGGCCGAAGATCTCCTCCCGGCAGTGCGGTGCGTCCTGCGGCATGTCCGTGACCACCGTGGGGCGGACGACCCAGCCCGAGCCGAGCCCTCCGGTACGGATCCGGCCGCCCTCCGACTCGATGGTCTCGATGTACCCGCGCACCTTCTCGTAGTGGCTCTGCGAGGCGAGCGGGCCGAGCCGGGTCTCCGGCTCGCTCGGGTCGCCGACCACCATCGCCTCGGCGGCGGCGACGAAACGGTCGAGGAACTCGTCGTACACCTCGCGCTGCACGTAGAGCCGGCTGCCGGCGAGGCACACCTGACCGGCGTTGGTGAAGATGGCCCGGACGGACCAGTCCACCGCGTTGCCGAGTTCGGCGTCGGCGAACACGACGTTGGCGCCCTTGCCGCCGAGTTCCAGGCTCACCGGAACCAGGTTGCCGCCCGCGATCCGCGCGATGGACCGGCCGGTGCTGGACGCGCCGGTGAACGTGACCCGGTCGATCCCGGCGCTCTCGGTCAGCGCCTGCCCGGCCGACTGCGGGCCGTAGCCGTGCACGACGTTGAGGACGCCGGGCGGCAGCCCCGCCTCGATCGCGAGCCGCGCGAGCATCGTCGCCGATGCGGGACTGTCCTCGGCGGGCTTGAGTACGACCGTGTTGCCCCAGGCCAGGGCCGGTGCGACCTTCCAGGTCTCCAGCATCAGCGGGAAGTTCCACGGCGCGATGGCCGCGGCGACCCCGGCCGGGCCGTACACGCTGTAGGCATGGTGGCCGCTGTCCATCGGCAGCGTGTCCGCCGCCGCCAGCTTCGCGTGGTCGGCGAAGAACCTCAGGTTGTCGGCGGAGCGGCCGACGTCGTTGCCGCTGCTCTGGGCGACCGGCTTGCCCATGTCTCGGGTGTCTGCCATGCCGAGTTCCCGCTTGTGCTCCTCGACCAGGTCGGCGAGGCGGTGCAGGATACGGCCGCGCTCGGCGTGGCCCATGCGCGGCCAGGGCCCGTCGTCGAACGCCCGCCGGGCGGCCGCGACCGCCCGCTCGACGTCGTCCGGTGAGGCGAGCGCCACCTGGCCCCAGGCCTGCCGGGTCCAGGGATCGACGGTGTCGAACCGTGCGCCGTCCTGCGACTCGGCTTCCTCGCCGTCGATGACGTGCCCGAAGAACTCCATGTGCTGCTGACCCTCATTCCTCTGTGCCGGGGGTGTGTGCTGTGTGTGCTGTGTCGGGAGCCTCTGTTCCTGCTGTGCCCGTGCCTGCTGTGCCCGTGCCTGCTGTGCCTGCGCCTGCTGTGCCTGCCGGGCGGGAGGCGTCGCGCTCGGCGAGCGTGACCCCGCCGGCGGCCCAGTGCGCCGGGGGGATCTCCTGGACGAGCACCCGTACGCGTGCCGGGTCGGTGCCCGTGGCGCGCACGACCGCGTCGTGCACCTCGCTGATCAGGTCTCGGATCTGGCCGGGCGGCCTTCCCGCCGCCAGGCTGATCTGGACGAGAGGCATGTCGGAAGTCTCCTTAGGGCGGGGCGGTCGTTCAGGGCGACGCGTTCAGGGCGACTCGTTCAGGGAGGGGATCAGCCTCATCGCGTTCCCCGAAAGGATCGCGCGCTCGGCCGCCGGGTCCAGGTTCTGCGCCCGGATCGTGGCGACCGCTTCGACGTCCGCGAGATCGAACGGCAGGTCAGTGCCGAGCAGGACCCGGTCGTGCCCGGCGTCCTCGATCAGGCGGCGCAGGGCGGTGCCGTCGAAGACCGCGGTGTCGAAGTGCAGCCGGCGCAGGTAGTCGCGCGGCGACCGCGGAATCGTCCGCGACTCGTTCTTGCGCTCCCAGCCGATGCCGAGCCTGGGCATCAGTCCGGGCAGGCATCCGCCACCGTGCACCAGGCACAGCACCGGATCGTGCCGGTCAAGCACGCCGCCGAAGATGAGGCGGGCGGCGGCGAGCGCCGTCTCCGCCGGATAGCCGAGCAGTTGCACCAGGTGGAAGTCGCGGAGCCGGGCGGGGGAGGACGCGCGGCTGGGATGCACCAGGCAGAAGGCCCGCCGTTCGCTCAGCAGCGCCCATACGTCCTCGTTGACCGGGTCGTCGAGTTCGCGGCCGGCGCCGAAGGTGCCGGTGGTCAGCCCGGCCATCCCGAGTTCGTCGAGGCAGCGGGCCGCCTCCCCGGCCGCTCCCGGCAGGCCGACCGGGACCGTTCCCAGGGCGGCGAGCCGCCCTCCGCCCTCCGCCACGTGCTCGGCGAGCGCGTCGTTGGACCGGCGGGTGACCTCCATGACCAGCTCATGGTCGTCCGAGGTCGACCCGAACACGAACGGCGGTGCCGAGACCAGCTGCAGGCCGATTCCGGCGGCGTCCATGGACGCCAGGCGGCGCGGGACGTCGTACTGCTCGGCGGGCAGCGGGATTCGGGCGCCCTCGGCGAGCCCGGACACGCTCGGGTGCAGGAACAGCGTTCCCGAGTCGACCTGGGACAGGTCCGCGCGGCCGTGGCCGGCGAGGTGGCGGAGCAGCGGCATCGGCAGCGCGTGCGCGTGGACGTCCACCGCCGCCGGTCCGCCCGCTGGCCCCGGTGCGGCGGGCTGTTGAGTCGGTGTCATGCCATCCTCAGAACCTTGTTTCGAATAACCATTATGATGGATTAGTGGCTGACTGACAATCGGGCAGGGGGTGCCGCAGGTCGCCGAGCAGGGCTTGGTCAAGGATCATTGACTCTAACCAATATGGTCGTTAGAGTCGCGCCGAGCGGGTGCCGAGTCGAGCGAGGAGTGGCATGTCGAAGGTCTCGATCAGTTCCAGCAACGCGCCCAAGGTCGGCTTCTCCGAGGGGACCGGCCCGCCGCTGTCCCAGGCGATCGTCCACGGCGACCTCATCTTCTGCTCGGGCACGGGCCCCCTGGACCCGGCGACGCGCACGATCGTCTCCGACGACCTCGCCGAGCAGGTCCGGCAGACGCTCACCAACCTGGTCGCGGTCGTGGAGGCCGCCGGCGGCACCAAGGACTCGATCCTCAAGTGCAACTGCTACCTGCGCGACGCCTCCCAGTTCCCCGAGTTCAACAAGGCCTACCGGGAGTTCTTCGCCGACTGCGAGAGCTTCCCGGCGCGCACGACCGTCAACGCCCCGCCGCACCGGGCCGGTGTGCTGGTCGAGGTGGAGTGCACCGCCGCCGTCGTCGACGCGGGCCCCCGCCGGTGAAAGGTGCGCGATCATGACCCAGCCGTGCTGTGACACGGGGCCTCGCCGGTGAAAGGGGCACGATCATGACCCAGCCGTATCGCATGCCGGTCGTGGATCTCGAAGGGATCGCCGAGCGGCTCGGCAAGAGCGGCAAACGCGTCGAGGTGCTGTGGCAGAACAGCGAGTCCCTCGCCTTCGTGGCACGGGGACGCGAGTACCGCTGCGAGTTCCACCTCAATCCGAGCGACGAGGTGATGTACGTGATCCGGGGGGAGCTGCGCCTGCACAGCCTCCAGCCGGACGGCACGGAACTGATCGACGTGGTCCCGGAGGGGTCGGCGATCTTCACGCCGTCCCGGCTGCCGCACTCTCCCCGGTTCGACCCGGACGCCTTCATCATCGTCATCGAACGGCTCCGCCGGCCCGGCGAACTCGACCGCTTCCAATGGTTCTGCCAGGGGTGCGGGGAGTTCCTGCACGAGGAGTCGTGCCACGTCGACGACTACTCGACCGACCCGGTCGGCAAGGCCTACCAGCGCTTCTTCGACGACGTCGAGGCCCGCACCTGCGACGGCTGCGGCGACGTGCTGCGGCCCTACTGACACCACGTGACTGACTCCACGTGACTGACTCCACGCTTGTCTCGGTGGCCGGCCCCGGGGAGGGGTCAACGCCGACTCCACGTTCGTCTCGGTGGCCGGCCCCGGGGAGGGTTCAACATGGAACGCACACAGGTCGCCGTCATCGGAGCCGGTCCCGCCGGGCTGCTCCTCGGCCGGATGCTGGAACTCGCCGGAGTCGACGCGGTCGTCCTGGAACACCGGAGCCGCGCCCACGTGGAGGGACGGATCAGGGCGGGCATGCTGGAACATCGCACCGCGCGCCTCCTTGAGGAGCTGGGCCTGGACGAGCGGATGCGCCGGAAGGCCGCCGTCCACCACGGGTTCGAGATGCGGTTCGACGGGAAGCGCCACCAGATCCCCATGGCCGAGCTGACCGGCGGCTGCACCGCCGTCATGTACAGCCAGCAGGAGATCGTCACCGATGCGATCGCGGCCCGCATCGCCTCGGGCCTCCCGCTGGAGTTCGACGTCGACGACGTCCGGCTCGAAGGCGTCGACACCGGCACGCCGAAGGTCCGCTACCGGACCGCGGACGGCTCCGAACGGGTTCTGGCCTGCGACTTCATCGCGGGCTGCGACGGCTTCCACGGGGTCTCCCGCGGTGCGGTCCCCGACGGCGTCCTGACGACGTACCGGCACGACTACCCCTTCGCGTGGCTCGGCGTGCTGGCGGACGTCCCTCCCTCCACGTTCGAGCTGATCTACGCGTGCCACGAGCGCGGGTTCGCCCTGCACAGCATGCGGTCGAGCGAGGTCAGCCGGTTCTACCTTCAGGTCGCGCCGGACGAGGACCTGGCCGGCTGGTCCGACGACCGGATCTGGGCGGAACTCCAGCTGAGGCTCGGAACCGACGACGGCTGGACGCTCGCGGAGGGCACCGTCACCCAGAAGAGCATCACCGCGATGCGGAGTTTCGTGGCGGAGCCGATGCAGTACGGACGGCTGTTCCTCGCGGGGGACGCCGCCCACATCGTCCCGCCGACCGCCGCGAAGGGCCTCAACCTCGCCGCGGCGGACGTGCGGCTGCTCGCCGACGCGCTGTGCACCTGGTACGAGTCCGGCGACCGGTCCGCGCTGGACGCCTACTCCGACGACGCGCTCCGCGGCGTCTGGCGCGCCCAGCAGTTCTCCCGTTCGATGACGGCGCTGCTGCACCACGACCCGGCCAGCCCCATGGAATGGCGGCTCCAGCATGCCGAGCTCGAGCACGTCTGCACCTCCGAAGCGGCGATGAAGGACTTCTGCGACAACTACGTGGGCCTGCCGCCCGCCGGACGCGTCCACCGGCGGGCATGACTTGGACGCGCATGACTTGGACGCGCATGACTTGGACGCGCATGACTTGGACGCGCATCGCTTGGACGCGCATGACCTTGGAAAGGGGGCCCCTTCATGACCACTGATATCGGCGCGCTCGCCCGGGCCGCGGAACGGCTGGACACCGCGCAGCACACGGTGTCCCCGGTCGAGCAACTCCCGGATGGGCTCACGCCCGCCGACGCGTACGCGATCCAGGACGCGGTGATCGCCCGCCGCCTGGAGCGGGGCGAGCGGCCGGCCGGCCTCAAGCTCGGCTTCACCAGCAAGGCGAAGATGGCGCAGATGGGCGTGTCCGAAGTGATCGTCGGGCGGCTCACCGATGCCATGCGCGTCTCCGACGGCGGCGACGTCCCGCTGGAGCGCTTCATCCACCCGCGCGTCGAGCCGGAGGTCGCCTACCGCATCGCCCGCGACGTCACCACGGACGACGAAGAACTGCCCGTGGACGCCGTCGCGCCCGCACTGGAGATCATCGATTCGCGCTACCGCGACTTCCGCTTCAGCCTCCCCGACGTGATCGCCGACAACGCCTCGTCCGCCGCGTTCGTCGTCGGCGCCTGGCAGCCGCTGGGCGTCGATCTGGGCGACCTCGCCGTCCGGCTCACCGCCGACGGCGCCACCGTGGAGACGGGGTCCACCTCCGCCATCCTCGGGCACCCGGACCGGGCCCTGCCCGCCCTGCTGGAGATCGCCCGCCGCCAGGGCATGCCGCTGCGCGCCGGCCACGTCGTCCTCGCCGGCGGCGCCACCGCCGCGGCCCCCTTCCCGCCGGGCCGCGTGGAAGTGCACGTCACCGGCCTCGGGTCCGCGTCCGCGATCGGACGCGGCCGCTGAGGCGACCATGCGAAAGGTGGGCCGGATCCGCGTCCGGCCCACCTTTCGCATGGGGGATCAGCCCTTCGGTTCCTGGATCAGGTCGTCCACGCTGACCGGCTTCTCGATGAGCTCGTACTTCTGCGACAGCCGCACCAGCTCCTCGATCGAGTCCCGCTGGAACGTGGTCGGCCAGGCGATCATCTTGATCTTCGCCGCCTGCTCGGCTGGGATCTTGGCGTAGGACGGGAGGATCTTGCGGACCTCGTCGGGGTGGGCGTTGGCGTACTCGAGCGACTGCCGCACCGCGGCGTCGAACCTGCGCACCACGTCGGGGTTGCTCTCGGCGTAGGCGGTCGAGGTGAAGTAGGAGGCCACCGCCAGGTTCGGGTGGGTCTCGGCGTAGTTGTTGAGGACGGAGCGGGCGCCGCGCTGCAGCAGCGAGGTGACGAACGGCTCGCACTCCCAGGCGGCGTCGATGCGGTCCGACTCGATCGCGGTGACCATGTCGGGGAAGCCGATCTCGGTGAACTTCACGGTGCCCGGGTCGACGCCCTTCTTCTCGAGCGCGGCGCGGATCGTGACGTCGCCGATGTTGTTGAGCGTGTTGACCGCCAGGGTCTTGCCGGACAGGTCCTTGACGCCGCGGATGGGGCTGTCGTCCGGGACGAGCACCTGGCAGGCCTCGTTGTTGCCCGGTGCGATGCCGACGCCCGGCGTGATGGCCTGCAGCGGGACGCCCTTGCTCTTGGCGACGATGAGCGACACGTTGTTGGAGAAGCCGAACTGGTTGCTGTTGCTGACGACGGCGGGGACGATCGCCGCGCCGCCCGCGGCCAGTTGCGGCTCGATCTTGAGCTTCTGGGCGTTGAAGAAGCCCTTCTGGACGCCGAGGTACAGCGGGGCGACATCGGTGATCGGGATCAGGCCGACCTTCACCGTGGTGACGCCCTCGGCGTCGGTCTGCGCTGAGGTTCCCCCCGAGCCGCAGCCCGCGGCGAGGCCGACCGCGACCGCCGCGATGACCACCCGGAGCCGGCGCCGTCGGATCGTTCCCATCATGGCTTCACTCCTCTGAGTGGGACGCGGCATACACCGCCGTTACGAGCAGAACGATTATCATCAATATGGTTCAAGGGTCAACGGTGTACGGGGCTCCAGGGACGTTGATAACGTACAATCGTTATGAGGAATCATGAAGCTGGCTACGTCGTCCGGGCCGCGGACGTCATCACCATGGACGCGGAGCGGCCGCGCGCCGAGGCACTGGGGATCCGCGGCGGCCGCATCGTCTCGGTCGGCTCGCTCGACCAGGCCCGCGCCGCGCTCGGCGAGCACGCGCCGGTCCTGGACCTGGGCGGCGCGACCGTCCTGCCGGGACTGATCGACACGCACATGCACCTGCTGTGGACCGGGCTCGCGCACGTCCTGCTCGATCTGGCGGGCGAGCGCAGCATCGAGGGCGTCATCGCCGCGACACGCGCCTGGGCCGACGCCCATCCCGAGGCGCCGTGGGTGGTCTCCGCCGACGGATGGGAGATCGAGGACATCGCCGAGCGGCGGCTGCCGACCCGCGGCGAACTCGACCGCGCCTGCCCGGACCGCCCGGTCCTGATCCTCCGCTGCGGCCACGAGGGCGCGGCCAACTCGGCCGCGCTGGCACTGTCCGGCCTCACCGACGGCACGCCCGACCCGCCCGGCGGCCGCCTGGGCCGGGACGCCGCCGGACGGCTCACCGGCGTGCTGATCGAGCCCCCGGCGATCGAGCTCGTCCGGCGCCACATGCCCCCGCAGGACGACCGGGCCAGGCGTGCCGGGATCGCCGCCGCGGCGGAGCAGTGCCTGGCCGCCGGGCTGACCTCGGTGATCGAGCCGGGGCTGCGCACCGAGGAACTCGCCACCTACCAGGGCATGCACCGGGACGGCGAGCTGCCGCTACGGGTGACGGCGATGCCGCTGCTGGTGTCCGGCGCGTCCGTCGAGGACGAGATCGCGCGCCTGTCGGGCCTGGGGGTGCGGTCCGGCTTCGGCGACGACCGGCTGCGCCTCGGGCCCGTGAAGGTGTTCCTGGACGGCGGCGGCTCGCTGGGAACGGCCTACCTCCGCGAGCCCTGGCCCGGACGGTGCGACGATCACGGACACCCCGACCACGGACACCCCGACCACGGACACCCCGACCACGGGCAGCTGCTCCTCGACCCCGGCTCGATGCGCGTGCTCGCGGCCGGGCTCGTGCGGCACGGCTGGTCGCTGGGCGTCCATGCCGTGGGGGGCGGTGCGCTCGACCTGCTGTTCGACGTCCTCGACCACGCCGACCGCGTCGCCCCGGTCGAGCCGCTGCGCTGCCAGGCGATCCACGCGTACCTGACGCCCTCGGAGCGCAACATGGCCGACGCCCGCCGGCTGGGCGTGGTCGTGGCGACCCAGCCGACGATGCAGGAGCAGTTCGCCGGCCGCCTCATCGATCGGCTCGGCCGGGACACCGCGGCGGCCGCCACGCCGCTGGCCACCTGGCACCGCGCGGGCGTCCGGCTGGCCGGCGGCTCGGACTCGCCGGTCACGCCGTTCCAGCCGCTGCGCGGGATCTGGCAGGCGGTGACGCGCCACCACGAACCGAGCGCCGGGCCCCTCGGACCCGCGGAACGGCTCGACGTCGCGACGGCGCTGCGGATGTACACCGCCGACGCCGCGTACGCCGCGTTCAACGACCACGCGGTCGGCGTCCTGCGCCCCGGCATGCGCGCCGACTGGACGGCCCTCGCCGCCGACCCCACCCGGTGCCCACCGGACGAGATACGTGACCTGCCGGTACTGGCCACAGCGGTGGACGGCGAGATCCGCCACCGCGCGTAGGCCCCGGCGGGCTAGGACACGGTGGGCTGGCTTCATGGCGGGGCTAGCTCACGGTGGGCTGGCTCATGGCGTGTCCACTCATGGCGTGTCTAGTCGACGACGCTCGTGGGCGGGCTGTGGCGGCGGACGGCGCGGCGCACGCGGGCGGGGTCCTGGGACTCGACCGCGTCGACGAGCGCCACGTGGGTGCGGAAGGTCTTGCTGGCCGTGAACAGCTCGTCGGTGCTGACGTGCTCGATCTCGTTCTCGATCATGTCGAGCATGGTGTTGTAGATGACGCGCAGGACCGTGTTGGGGGTGATGGCGGCCAGCCGCCGGTGCACGGCCCAGTTGGCGCGCAGGAACTTGCCGGCGTCGGTGCGCTGCTCGTTCATGTCATCGAGCAGCTCGCGCAGATCCGCCAGGTCGTCGTCGGTTCGGTGCGTCGCGGCGTCCATCAGGATGGGCTCTTCGAGGGCGTCGCGCACCGCCAGGCAGTTCGCGCTGGTCACGCCGTCCTCGCGCAGGCCGAGGGTCAGGTGCTTGATGCGCACGTGGCCCGGAGTGCGGAGGGTGAACAGGCCGCCGCCGGGACCCGGCTTGGCCGACACGACGCCGCGCGTCTCGAGCAGCCGGACCGCCTCGTTGACGGTCCCTACCGCGACGCCGTACTCCTGCCGCAGGTCCTCCTTGGTGCCCAGCCGGCTGCCGTCGGGCAGCGAGGACTCCAGGATCTTGCGCTCGATCTCGCGTGCGATGGCTTCGGCGCGCGACAGCCGCCATTCGGCGCGGCCGGTCTGCTCGGGACGACTCATCGGTTGCTCCCCACGTACGTCGGTCGAATTGCGGCAGGTCGGCGAGCGGCCAGGGCAGCAGTCGCCACGTCTTGACAGATAATCATCATGCTGAATACCTTCAGTATAAGGCTGAATCGCAATCCCGCGGCGGCCGCCGTGTCATCCGAGCAGTCCGCGATGTCTCGACGTGCCTTGATGTCCACCATCTGCGGCCAGGGCCGGCCGACCCGCCGATGCGGGTGTGACAGCAGCCGCACCCGGAAGGAGCCTCCGTTGACCCGGACTTCGACCATGTCGACGTCGATTATCCCCCGCGCGAGATGGCGAATCCCGCGGTCTTCCAAGTTCACCGACGCACTTCTCGGCGTGGCCGGGCTCGTGGCGGTGCTGGCCGCACTGGAGCTCTCCACGATCTTCGGGCTGCTGCCGGAGGAGACGTTCCCGCGCATCTCCAGTGACCTGCGCGAACTCGCCGGGATGGCGGGCGGCGCCGAGCTGTGGACCGCCGTCGGCCACACCCTGCGAGGCTGGGCGATCAGCTTCGGTCTCGCCGTGGTGATCGCGGTGCTGCTCGGGATGGCGATCGGGTCGAGCAAGGTCCTGCACGCGGCCACGAACGCGGTCATCGAGTTCCTGCGCCCGATCCCGTCGGTCGCGCTCATCCCGCTCGTCGTCCTCGTCCTCGGCACCGGCCTGCAGGGCAAGGTCTTCCTCGCCACGTTCGCGGCGAGCTGGCCCATCCTCATCGCCACCATCTACGGCATGCGCGACATAGAACCCGTCGCCCTCGAAACCGCGCGCTCGTTCCGGGCGCGCCCGCACGACCGGCTGCTGTCGGTCGTGCTGCCCAGCGCGGTGCCCTACATCGCCACCGGGCTGCGCGTCGCGTCGACCACCGCGCTGATCCTCTGCGTCACCGCCGAGCTGGTGATCGGGGCGCCCGGTCTCGGCCAGTCGATCGCCGTGGCGCAAGCGGGCGGCCAGTACCAGCTCATGTACGCGCTCATCATCGCGACCGGGCTGCTCGGCGTCCTGCTCAACCTGGTGTTCGTCGCGGTAGAGAAACGGCTGCTGAGGTGGCACCCGTCGCAACGAGCCCAGGAGGCCGTCCGATGAACCGTCGCGCGGTGCTCCTCGCCATCCAGATCGCGGCGCCGATCCTCGTCCTGCTCGGCTGGGGGCTGTGGTCGGCCGGCAGCACCAACATCTTCTACCCGCCGCTGACGCGGATCCTCTCGGTCTTCCAGGAGACGTGGCTCTTCGAGCGGGTCGGCTCGGACGTCGTCCCGAGCCTGGTCAACATGTTCGCCGGCTTCGCGCTGGCGATCGTCATCGGCGTGCCGCTCGGGATCCTCGTCGGCCTGGTCCGGCCGCTGCGGACCGCGCTGGCCCCGGTCATCGAGTTCGTCCGGGCGATCCCGCCGCCGGCGCTGATCCCGTTCGGCATCGTCGTGCTCGGCGTCGGCACGAGCATGAAGGTGTTCATCATCCTGATGGTCGGCCTGTTCCCCATCCTGATGCACACCGTCGACGGCGTGCGCGGGGTGGACCCCGGGCTCCTCGACAGCGCGCGGGCGTACCGCGTCAGCCGCCGCGACCGCCTGCTGCACGTCGTGCTGCCGGCCGCCGCACCGCAGATCTTCGCCGGGACGCGCGTCGCGCTGTCGCTGTCGCTGATCCTGATGGTGATCAGCGAGATGGTCGCCAGCACCCGCGGGATCGGCTACTTCATCCTCGAAGCCCAGCGCACCTTCGCGATCCCCGAGATGTGGTCGGGGATGGTGCTGCTCGGAATCCTCGGCTACCTGCTCAACCTCGCCTTCGGCGCCATCGAGCGCCGCGCGCTGCGCTGGCACCGCGGAGCGCGAGAAGGAGCGTCCTGATGGCGGGGGCTCCGATGGCGGGCGGGCCCGGCAACGTGTACGGCGAAGGAGCGTTCTGATGACCAGCGTCCCGAAGTCCGGCGAAGCGCCGATGCTCGAGGTCGACGGCCTCGGCAAGGTGTACGGCGGCGGCGGCCAGGCGGTGCACGCGATCGACGAGATCAGCTTCACCGTCGCGCGCAGCGAGTTCCTGTGCGTTGTCGGCCCCTCCGGCTGCGGCAAGACCACGCTGCTGCGCTGCCTCTCCGGGCTGATGCCCGCCACGAGCGGCCACGTGCGCGTCGACGGCCGGCAGGTCGACCGCACGCCGGAGGACATGGCGATCGTCTTCCAGGACTACAGCAGGTCGCTCTTCCCGTGGATGTCAGTGGAGCAGAACGTCGCCTTCCCGCTGCGCCGCAAGAAACTGGACAAGAAGAAGCGCCAGAGCCTCATCGACGACTCGCTGAAGGCCGTCGGCCTCGCCGACGCCAGCCGGCGCTACCCGTGGCAGCTTTCGGGCGGCATGCAGCAGCGGGTGGCGATCGCCCGCGCTCTCGCGTACGAACCCCAGATCCTGCTCATGGACGAGCCCTTCGCCTCCCTGGACGCGCAGACCCGAGCGGACCTGGAGGACCTGACCCTTGAACTCCGCCACGACTACGGCGTGACGGTCGTCTTCGTGACCCACGACATCGACGAGGCGGTCTACCTGGCCGACCGCGTCATCGCGCTGACGCCGCGCCCCACCCGCGTACGCGGAATCATCGAAGTCGACCTGCCACGCCCCCGCGACCAGCTCACCACGAAGGAACTGCCCGAGTTCGCCCACCTCCGGGGCCACGTCTACCGCGAGGTGCGCCAGCTGGGCCAGGACTCCGTCGACGCGAACACCCCCGCCTCCTAGAGGGGAGCGGCCCGGGTCGGCGCCCCGCGCGTCATTCGCCGGTGAGGACGGCCGGAGTGCTCTCCCGGTGCCCGATCGCCCAGAGCGTGGACGTGCCCGGGACCCCTGACGCCGACCGGAAACGGATCCAGGGGGACGACGGGAAGGCGGTCGTCGTCCAGGCGCCGCCGTCGCGGGTGTGGATCGTGCCCTCGTTGCCCACCGAGCCCGCGAGGACGGCCGAGCCGGTGCCGTCGACGCCGACGAGGGCGGAGTTCGCCGGGCTTTCGACCGCCGTCCAGGTGCCGCCGGACATGCGGAACACCCGGTCGGGGCCGAAGCCGCCGGCCGCCCAGACCTCGCCGATGGTGGTGGCGTACGCCTTCATCAGGCGGGAGCCGTCGTGCGTGCCGGGGACGGGTACCGGCGTCCAGGACGTGCCGTCCCAGCGCAGCGCGGCCTTGGCGGCCTTGGTGCCGGGCGGCTGGTAGCTGCCCACCACCCACGCCTGCGATGGGCCGGTCGACACCACCGCGGCGGGGTCGTAGTGCGGGGGCAGCGTCTGCTTCTCGAAGGCGGTGCCGGTCCAGCGGTACACCTGGTTGTCCTGGTCGGCGTCGCGGCCGTGCAGCCAGGTGCCGCCCGGACCGGTGTCGACCGACAGGACCTCCAGGCCGGGGACGGAGGTCGTGGCCACGCGCTGGAACGCAGTCCCGTCGAAGCGGGCGACGTAGGTGGACGCGCCCTTCTGGCCCCAGATCCACACCTGGTCGCCGTGGGCGGACAGCCCGCCGAACCGCCCGTCGGCCTCCCAGCCGTTCAGGGGGTACTCGTGCCAGCGGGAGCCGTCCCAGCGCCGGACGACGGGGTTGCCGTAGCTCCAGATGATGGTCCCCAGCGGCGGCGCGAAGATCGGGTACCGGCCCTGGACGCCCGCGACCCAGACGCTGTCCGGCCCGGTGGCGTCCACGGTGGACATGGTGTTGCGGGGCCACAGGAACGGCAGCGCGACCTCGCGCCAGCCCTCGGGCGGCGCGGCGTGCGCGGGCACCGGCACCGCGGCCACCCCCAGCACGATCGTGACCGACACAAGGCCCCGCACCAGTACTCGCACCGCACGCCCTCCTGAACATTGCCAGTGAATAGTGGGAAACTATGCGGTGCACGGTCGGCCGGGCAAGAGGCGGGGCGACAGAGATGCGGAGGCTTGCCGCCGCTCTGCAGGGATGGGCAGGTCGGGCTGATAAGTTCCGCATGGGTCTGTTCTACAGAAACGTTCTCTGCCAACATTGGCCGGACGGGACAGAGGGGAGCGCCGGTGCAGAGCTGGATACATGTGATCGACTGGCGGGCCACGGTCCGGCCCGACGCGCTCGCCCTCATCGACGACCGGGGCGCCCGCCACACCTACCGGGAGCTGTGGGAGACGCTGGAGCTGCGGGCCGGCGGCTGGTCCGGGCTCGGGGTCGGCGCGGGCGACGTCGTCGCCGTGATGGCCAAGAACAGCGCCGACTTCCTCGTCCACGCGCTGGCGCTGATGCGGGTCGGGGCGATCCCGGCGTTCATCAACTGGCGGATGTCGCCCGTCGAACTCTCCGGGCTGTTCGAGTTGCTGGAGCCGGTGGCCGTGGCGGCCGACGCCGAGTTCGTCGCGTCCGTCGAGCAGGCCGGGGGAGTACCGGGCGGCCGGGTGGTGATCGGCGGCGGGGACGTGCCCGACGGCTGGACCGGCGGGGCCGCGTTGTCGGCTCCTCCTCCGCCCAGGCCGGACCTGACCGGCGAGGAGGTGATGGCCCTCCTGCACACCAGCGGCACCACCGGACGGCCCAAGGGCATCCCGCTGCGCCACGGCGCGCTTGTGCAGGCACTCTCGGCGTTCGCGCTGGAGATCGGCGACCAGGTCGCCGGATCCCGGCATCTGCAGATCATGCCGCTGTTCCATCTGGCCGGCTTCGGGCAGGCGCTGCAGACGTTCCTGACGGCGGGCACCCTGTACGTCCACACGGCCTTCGAGCCGGCCGCGGTGGTGGACGCGATCGAACGCGACCGGATCGAGTTCTTCACCGCCGGGCCGTCCCTCATCGACATGCTGGTGGCGGAGGTGCGGCGCCGGGAGACCGCCCCCGGCCTCGGCTCGATCCGCGAGATCGCCTACGGGTCGGCGCCGATCACCCCGTCCTCGCTGGCGGCGGCGCTGGAGGTGCTCGGCTGCCGGTTCCGGCAGATCTACGGCAACAGCGAGTGCCAGAGCATGGTCAGCCTGCTCGCGCCGGAGGACCACCGGCCCGACCACCCGCATCTGGGCAGCGCCGGCCGGATCGCCTACGGCTGGGAGGTGCGCGTCGTCGACCCGGCGGGCGCGGACGTGCCCGCCGGGTCTCCGGGCGAGCTGCTGATCAGGGGCGGGACGTTGCTGCGCGGCTACTGGCGCGACGCCGAGGCGACGCGGGAGGCGTTCACCCCCGACGGGTACTACCGCACCGGCGACGTGGTCAGGCTGACCCCGGATCGCTACCTGTACATCTTGGACCGTGCCAAAGACATGATCATCAGCGGTGGGGAGAACGTCTACCCCGCCGAGGTCGAGGCCGCGCTCGGGGGCCATCCGGGCGTACGCGAGGCGGCCGTCATCGGCGTCCCGCACCCGCGGTGGGGCGAGGCCGTGCACGCGCTGATCGTCCCCGAGCCCGGGGCGGCGGACGGCCCGGACGACATCATCGCGTGGTGCAGGGAACGCCTGGCGAGCTTCAAATGCCCCAAGACGGTGGAGTTCACCGGCGACCTTCCCCGGACGACGACCGGGAAGGTCCTCAAACGCGAACTGCGCCGCAAGCACGTGGACGCAGCAGGACAGGAACGAAATGAGGAGCTGGCGCGATGACACGACTCGGACTCTCCATCGCCTCGCACAGCGGGCTGCCCCCGGAGCGCATCGCGGCGGTCGCCGCGGACGCGGAGCGCGCGGGCTTCGGTGACGTCTTCATCGCCGAGGGGCACGGCGACGCCCTGGGGCTGTGCCACCCCGTCGTCGCGGCGACGACCCGGGCCGGTGTCGGCACGGCGATCACCAACGCCGCGCTGCGGCCGCCGGTGCTCACGGCGAAGGCGGCCGTCGACCTCGACGAGGCGTCCGGCGGGCGGTTCCGGCTCGGCCTCGGCACCGCCAACGCGGTGATGAACGGGCGGGCCGGCCTGCCGCCCCACCCGCCCCTGACGATGATCGAGGAGTACGTGTCGGTGGTCCGGGCCGTCCTGTCGGGCGACCCCGCGGGCTTCACCGGCAAGATCTTCCAGGTCGGGCAGGTGCCGCTGGACCGGCCGCCGCGGCGTCCCGACATGCCCATCCACCTCGGCGCGCTGGGCCCGCGGATGCAGGCACTGGCCGGGCGGATCGCCGACGGCGTCATCCTCAACCTGATGTCCCCCGCACAGGCCGCCGAGGCGGTCGCGACGGTGCGCGCCGCGGCGCGGGACGCCGGCCGCGACCCCGCGGCGGTCGAGATCACCTGCGTGGTGCACTACTGCCCGTCCGACGACCCGGAGACGGCCGCCGAGGCCGCCCGCCAGGTCGTGCCGCGCTACGTCCTGCATCCCGCCGTCGGACGCCTGTTCGGCGCGGAGCACGAGGAGGGCCTGGCCGCGGCCAGGGAACGGGCGATGACCGGGGACCGCGCCGGCGCCGCCGCACACGTCCCGCAGCCGGTGGCGGACGCGTTCGTCGCCCACGGCACCGCCGCCGACTGCGCGGTCCGCCTCCAGGAGTACCGGGACGCGGGCGTCGACCTGCCCGTGGTGTTCCCGATGCCCGTCGAGGGCCGCTGGGACTACGAGACCGTCATCCAGACCCCTGGGCTCGCTTCCGGCCCGGCATTCAAGTGAGGAGGCTCCATGAGCCGTGAAATCGTCGACAAGTTCTTCGCCGCGATCCAGTCGGGTGACATCGAGGCCGTCCGCGCGCTCTACGCGCCCGACGCCGTCATCTGGCACAACGACGATCTGATCGAGCAGAGCGTCGAGGAGAATCTGAAGGTGCTCGGCGGGCTCCAGCGCGCCGTGTCCGGGCTGCGCTACGAGATCGTCCGGCAGGCCGAGACCGGCGACGGGGTTCTCCAGCAGCACGTCCTGCACGGGCGGCTCCCCAGCGGGAAGGACTTCCAGCTGCACGCCGCGATGTACCTGCAGGTCCGCGACGGGCGCATCGCCCGCATCGACGAGTACCTGGACTCCGCGCGGCGCTCGGAGATCAAGCGGGCGCGGGAAGCGCTCGCGGACTGACCCCCGGCCGCGTCACGGCGCCACCCCCGGTCACCGGCGGCGTTCAGCCGGACTGCCCCCGGCCGCGTCACGGCGGCACCCTCGACCACCGGCGGCGTTCAGTCCTCCTCCGGGCCGTAGGGGGTGGCGAGCAGCCGGCTGAACAGCTCCGGCGTCTGCCAGGTCAGGGACTCCAGCTCCAGCGGGCACAGCATGATCTCCCGCCCGGACTTGGCGTCCCTGACCCGCAGCCGGCTCCCGTTCCTGGTACGCACCAGCGCCACGCGGACCTCGGCGAACTCGTTGCCGATCACGAACTCCTCCGGGTCGCCGCCCATCTCCGCCCCCGTCACAGGAAGATCCCGAGGTTCTGCATGCGCAGCACCGACTCGTCCACCTCGATGACGCGGCGGGCGAGCTTGAGCCCGCCGCCCTCCCGGCGCAGAGTGTCGTCCCTGCCGGCCGGCAGGAACTGGCCTTCGCGCACGTCGCCGCGGCTGCGGAACACCAGGACGTAGGACTCCACGCGCAGCTCGCCGGGCGCGTCGCCCGCGAAGGTCCGCACGTTGGACACGAAATGCCGCAGCCGCGACGGCGGGTCCTCGGTCCAGGCGTGCTCGGTCTCGAACCGGGCGACGCGTTTGCGCAGCGAGAACAGGTCCTCGTCGAAATGGCTCATGCCGGCGAGGGTGTCGAACCCGGCGCTCCTGGCCGTCGTCACGCGGACCGGCATGATGTAGCGGACGTCGTCGGTCATCCGCTCGAGCCACTGCGCGTACCGCTGCCGGTCGAGCAGGTACGCCTCCTCGGTGAGCCACTGCGCCGCCTGCTGGTGCGCCTCGTCGGTGTAGGGGAGCGGCAGATCGGTCACTGGGACACCCTCCCTCCGGCCGGGGGCGAGTCCGGTGCGCGTTCGAGGTGGTCGGCCCAGATGGACAGCCATTGGCGCTGGTTGTGCTCGCCGAAGCCGACGTAGGCGGTCCCCGGGCCGGAGAAGGAGGCCGGTTTCTGCGAGACGACCTCCCCGTCCAGTGCCAGGCCCATCCTGCTGTTCAGCCGCAGCCGCCGGGCCATGGCGCCCGCGGCGGTGGAGGTGATGGACACCCAGTTCTCCACGTCGTCCTGCTCGAACATGCCCGACGAGCCGAAGCACATCAGGTACGCCTTGTAGGACTCCTCCTTGAAATGGGCGGGGGCGCCCGCGTCCACCGCGAACCAGGACAGCACCTCGGTCTCGGACTCGCTGACCGGCTGCCACTGGCGCAGCGAGATGAACGGGCGGACCAGGCCGTCCTCGTTCACCTGCGGCCAGTTGTGCACGAAGCTCAGGTTGGGGAAGACCGTGGCCGCGGAGAACATGAACCCGTCGGTCCCGATCAGCTCCCGGTGCCGGCCGGTCCAGCGGGACGCCGCCGCCGCGATCATCTCGTCCGGGTAGCCGACGTACCGCATCCCGCCCTCGAAGCCCAGGCCCGGCGCCAGCTTGTACGTGGTGCCGCCGCCCGCCCCGGCGAAGTACAGCGCGCCCTCCTTGCGCTTGTTCGCCTTCGGCTCGCCGAACAGCCCGACCTCGACGACGCTGCTGTGGGTGTGCGGGGTGTGGTAGCTGTCGCCCGCGAAGTTCTCCGCGCCGATCTTCCAGTTGGCCTTGACCCGCCACCGCTGCGGCCCGCGCAGCTCGATGCCCGCCGGGCTCTGATCGGTGTAGAGGTCCAGGTAGAAGGCGAAATCGCCGAGGTGCTCGCGCAGCGGCGGCGCGGCGGGGTCCAGGCTGGCGAACACCAGGCCCCGGTAGGTGTCCACCGAGGGGGCGGGCAGCAGGGCCTTTCCCTTTTTCGGGAAGCCCTTCTCCCCGCCGTAGGCGTGCTCGTGGAACGGCAGGCCGATCAGGCTTCCGTCGTTCTTGTAGGACCAGCCGTGGTAGGGGCACCGGAAGTGCGAGGCGTTGCCGACCTCCGCGCGGCACACCTGCATCCCGCGATGCAGGCACATGTTGAACAGCACGCGCACCGTGCCGGCCTCGTCCCGCGCGACGATGAACGAGTCGTCGACGATCCGGCGGACCACGTAGTCGCCGGGGTCGGGGATCTCCGACTCGTGGGCCAGGAACAGCCACGACCGGGTGAAGATCCGGTCCCGTTCCAGGGCGAAGACGCCGGCGTCGTTGTACACGTACGCGGGGATCATGCCGTCGCGCACTTCGGCCGCCAGCGCCGGGACGTCGACCATGGCCGCCACCTGCCTTCCGTCGCGTTGTCCGGGCTTCAGATCTTCGTGCGGGCGGGGTCCGGGTCTTATGCGGTGTCGGGTCCTATGCGGTGTCGGGTCTTATGCGGTGTCGAGGCCTTCGTGCCGCAGCAGGGCCACGTGGTGCTCCCACAGCAGCGCGTCGTTGAACGCCGAGCCGAGATCCGGCAGTTCGGCGAGGTCCTCCGGGGGGATCGGCGCCGCGCGCCCGCCGGACCGCGCGACCTCCAGGGACAGCCGCGCCAGCTCGTCCACGTTGATGGCGCGGACGACCGCCTGCGGGACGTTCTCCCCGATCGTCGTGAGCCCGTGGCCGCGCAGCACGCAGACGGGATGGGGCCCCATCGCCGCCAGCATCTCCGCGGCGAGGTCGCTCCGGCGGATCAGCACCGACCGCGGATAGACCGGGACGCCGTCCGCGGCCAGCCGCGCCGCAGGGATGTTGAACGCCCCGACGATCGGCCGGAGCTCGACGCCCGCCAGGTCGGCCGTGACGATCGCCGGCGGATGCGCGTGCACCACGGCGCAGGCCTCGGGCCGCGCACGAAGCGTCTCGACGTGCAGCGGGAGTTCCTTGGGCGGCGAGTACTCGTCCGGTACGCCCTCGCCGGGCTCGGGTGCGCCGTCGAACCTGAGGATCCGGACGTCCCGCGGCGTGGTGAACAGCAGCCCCTTCTCCCGCGGTCCACGGCAGCGCACCAGGAAGCGTTCCGCGTCGATTCTGACGCTGACGTGCCCGAGGATTCCGCTGACCAGCCCCTGCCTGGCCAGGATCCGGCAGGCGGTCGCCACCTGCGCGCGCATCCCGGCGATCTCGTCGGCTGCCATCCGTTGCCTTCCCCCAGGGCCGTATTTCTGTAAGCCAGAACACACATCTGCATGGTAGCTACGGCGGTCGCGCTTGGGAAGGTCCGGGGACGGCTCCCCGCCAGGTTTCCTCACCGGAAGCGTACTGCGCCTCCGGTTCGCGAGAAGTGCAGCCCTGGTCAAGCAGGTGTGCACTCAAGATCAACTACCGGGGCGGCGCGGCGGCCAGGGTGGGGGATCGTGATCGAGAGGAAACGCAGGGCGAGCGGAAGCTCACACCGGCTTCGGCGACCGGCCCGCCCGCCGGTACTCGCTGGGCGAGATGTCGTAGGCGGCGCGGAACGCGCGGCTGAAGACCGCGGGATGGGAGAAGCCCCAGCGGGCGGCGATCTGGCGGACGGGGTGATCGTGCAGCGCGGGGTCGGCCAGATCGCGGCGGGCCCGCTCGAGGCGCCGCCGGCGGATCCAGCCCGCGACCGTCGTGCCGTCGGCCTGGAAGACGCGGTGCAGGTAGCTGAGGGAGATGTGGTGGGCGGCGGCGATGGACGCCGGGGTCAGGTCCGGGTCGTGCACATGCCGGTCGATGAACGCGCGGACGCTCAGCAGCAGCGTCCGCTGGCGGGACTCGGGCGCGAGGTCCCGCTCGGCTTCGACGGCGTGGGCGAAGAGCGCCGAGACCAGGTCGACCAGGATCATCCCGAGGCGTGAGCCGTCCGACGGCCGCAGCCCGCCGGCGCCGGAGGTGAGCCCGACGAGGAAGTCGGACAGCAGCGCGCCGATGCCCTCCGTACCGGGCAGGGGACGGCCGATCATCCGGTCGGCCAGGCTCCGCGGAAGCGAGAGCACGTCCTTGGGGACCTCGAGCCCGACCGTGCTGATCGTGCCTCCCGCCGCCCATGTCGTGCAGCTGCGCGAGCTGTCCTGAACGTGCAGCTCGGACGGCCCGTAGACGATGTCGCTCTTGCCCCAGGAGGCGCCCGCGGTACCCCGCAGGACGAGTGAGAGGTGGTAGGTCTCGGGATCCGAGCGGCGGATGAGCCGGGGGGTCCGCCGGCAGACCATCGGCTGGAAGGTCGCCGGCCAGACGGTCGCCGCGCCGAGACGGAGCACGGACTGGCGCACCCGGAAGTCGGGCGCGTGCTCACTGGTCATCTCCACGGGCGCGTGCGTCCTGCCCAGGCATTCGCGCCAGTAGTCGAACCGGTCGGCCGGCGGCAGGTCCTCGCTCCGGAAGACCGTCTCCAACAACCCGGATCCCTCCTCCGTTCGGGCCGTCCGCGGGCGGACGGCACCCGGATGAGATGGCCGGCCCGGCGAAACGGTTTCACCGGCCGGGCAATCGTTGATCGAATCTGAAAGGAAGTGCAGTTTATGCGGTACACGAAACGAGCCGGGCTGCTGGCATCCGCTGGGGCCGTGGTGCTGCTCTCGGGATGCGGGATGCTCGAGAACGCGAGCGGGTCGGGCGACGACGCGGACGCGCCGCCGCCCGCGCCGACCACCTCGGCGGCAGAGCAGACCACCCCGCAGAACCCGGCGCCCGCCGCGGGAAACGCCCAGACCACCCCGCCCGGTACCAAGCTGCGGCTCGGGCAGCGCGCGGTCGTCCCCTTCGAGTACGCGGGGAGGACGGGCACGATCGGCATCACGGTCACCGCGATCCAGCGCGGCGACCAGGCCGCCTTCCAGCAGCGTTTCGGCTCGCGGGCCGCCGGCATGGCGCCGTACTACATCCGCTACACGGTCGAGAACGTCGGCGGGACCGACCTGTCCCGCAGCTCAGCTCCGCTGCTCGGCGGCGTGGGACCGGACGGCGGAAGCACCGGTGCCGTGGTGATCGGCTCGCTTCCCGGCTGCGAGCGCGGGCGGCCCGACGAGTCCTTCGCCGCGGCGGGCGCGAAGTACCAGACCTGCAGGCTGCAGGCGGCACGCTCGGGAGGCGCGGTCGCCGGCGCGGAGTACGAGGAGCGGGAGGGCGGCTACCGCGACAACCCGATCATGTGGATGAGTTGACCCCGGCGGGCTCAGGCGGCGTCCGCCCGGCTGAGCCCGCCGGTCGCGCCGGTCACGCCCCGGCGCGTTCCGCGTCGATCGCGCGCATCATCAGGGGCCAGGCCGCCTTCATCTCCGGGATCCACTCGGGCCAGGCGTGCCAGCCGTTGCCGTAGATGTGGGACGTGACCGGGATGTTCAGCTCGTTCAGCCGGTTCACGAACGAGTGGTTCATCTGCCCGATGAGGATCTCGCTGAGCTGGGTGAGCCGCCACTGCGCGCCCTCGGGGGTGTAGGGCCCGTTCAGGCCGGTGGTCCCGCTGGAGACGTACAGGCCGACGCCGCGCAGGTTCTCGGCCAGCACGTAGGGGTCGTGGGCCCGCCAGTTCGCGTCGTCGCGGCCGGGCACTCCGAAGATGCGGAACGCGTCCATGCCCGTGCCGATCAGGTTCACCATGAACAGGAACGCCTGCATCCCGTCCTTGGTCAGGTGGGTGGAGCCGCTGAAGGACGCCGCGTAGCGGAACAGGCCGGGGTTCCTGGCGGCGTAGGAGATCGCGCCCTGCCCGCCCGACGAGGCGCCCATCACGGCCCTGCGGTCTCCCGCGCGGTAGCGGTCCATCAGCTTGATCAGCTCATCGGTGTGGAGGGTCTCCCAGCGCGGGGGGCCGCCCTCCCCGTCGTTCCACCAGTCGGTGTAGCTGCCGTAGTCCCCGCCGGACGGCATGACGACCATGACGTCCCAGCGCGCGGCGATCTCCTCGATGGGGGTCTCGCGGGTGAAGGAGGTGTAGTCGTCGCGTCCGCCCTGGTAGGCGTAGACGACCGGCCAGGTCCGCTTCGCGTTCCGGCTCCAGCCCTCGGGCAGCAGCAGGCGGGCGCTCACCTCCTCGGCGACGTTCGGCGATGTCCACGTGAGGTCGAGGGTGCGCTCGTCGATCCACGTCTCGGTGACCTCCGCCGCCGAGGCGGGCGCCGGTACGGCGATGAGCGAGAGCAGCAGCGCGAGCGTGAGCAGAATGCGTCTCATCCGAGCTTCTTTCTGGCCAGGACCCGGTAAGCGTTGCTGCTCCGCCGGGCGAGGGGGGTGGTCAGCAGGTCCAGCAGCACGGCCGTCCCCATGAGGGGGCCGGCCAGGATGATCGTCGCGATCGTACCGGTGTACTCCCGGCGGCCGGGAGTGCGCGGCCACCACGGCCGGTCGACGTCGAGGCCGAGCCAGTTGACGACGGCGGCGGCGGACGCCACGAAGTCCGGTCCCTGGTCGGCCTCCCTGCGCTCCTCGGCGAGGATCTCCAGGCCGCGCTGCTCCAGCGCCTCGCGCAGGTTGCCGATCGGGATCATGTGCAGGTGCTGCGGTGCGAGCCAGGGCACCCAGAAGCCGCGCAGGACGCGGCCGAACCACGACTCGGGGTCGGGCAGCTCGATCAGGAGGTGGCCCCCGGACGGCAGCACCTTGACGGCGGTGTCGAGCTCGCCGAGCGGGTCGGCGGTGTGCTCCAGGTAGTGGTGCATGCTGACCACGTCGTACCGTCCGGCCAGGTCGGCGGACAGTGCCGTGAACTCGCCGCGGTAGGCGCGGTCGATCCAGCCGCGCTGCTCGCCCTCCTCGACCGCCGCGCCGAAGTCGAGGCCGTCGAAGCGCGTGCCGGGCAGGACGCTCCGCGCGGCCCGGCAGAAATGCCCCTTGCCCGTGCCGACGTCGAGCCAGGTCCTGGGGACGGTCGCGCGGGCGAGCATGGCGGCGCGGGCGAGGTACCAGGAGGTGTTGGACGACAGGATCCGCTCGGCCAGGACGTCGCCGAGGCCGTCGTAGACGTCCTTGTAGTAGAAGGCCAGGCCTTCGGGGGTGACGCGCGGGTTCTGGAAGACGTGCCCGCAGCGGTCGCACCGTTCCATGGTGAAACGTCCCGGCTTGCCCTGGAGGATGTCGCGGGCCACGACCCGCCTGCTCAGCGCACGGCCGCCGCACCACGGGCATTCCTCGGCGCGCGGCCCGAAGAACCGGCCGATGCCGCGGTCGATCTCGGCGCGGTACCAGACGCGGGCCTCCTCGCGGCGGGCGGCCAGGTCCCGTTCCCAGCGCGTCCTCGGGGCGGCGAGGGTACGGAAGATCGAGAGCGGCGTGTGGGCGAGCCGCAGCGCGCAGACGCGGGCCAGGTCCCGGGGCCGTACGGCGACGCCGGCGAAGACCAGCGCCGGAAGCGCGCAGTACAGCAGCGCGAGCGCGAGCCCGGCCGCCGGCGCGAGCACGAGGGCCCCGGCCACCAGGAGGTAGCCGCCGGCCGCCGCGAACAGGGTCTGCGGGAGCGCGAGCGTCTGCGGGATCACGAAGGCGAGCGAACGCATCCGCGACCGCCGGAAGGCGGCCTGGTCGCGGGCGCCGATCGGGGCGACGACGATGTCGGCCGAGCCGGTGTAGAGCCGCAGCCGGGCGGTGGCCGCGCCGAGTTCGTCGGGGTCGAGGCCGGTGAAGGCGGTGATCCCGGCGCCGCGGGCGGCGGCGCGCGAGGCGAGCACCGCGTGGCAGGCTCCGCGGCCCATGCCGAAAACGTCGCCGCGGTAGGCGTCGAAGTTCAGGTGGCGGGCCAGATCGAGGGCCGTGTCGACGTGCAGGTCGCGTGGCATCAGGTCGACCATGCCGAGACCGTTGCCGCGGGCGTGGCGCTCGGCGGCGCCCAGCACCGCGGGCGGGACGTGGACGCCGTCCGCGGTGAGCAGGACGTACTCGTCCTCGCCCGGTGGTGCGTCTTCGGGCGCCCCCGGCGGGGACGGCAGCGGGTGGAGGCCGCGCAGGCGGGCCCGCAGGCGCACCGCGTTGGCCGTCATGCAGAGCGCGACGAAGGCGACCAATCCGACGAGCACTTCGCGACCTCCTTTTAGTGCTTCCCGGGCATGGTTGAAAAACGAATCTGAAAGGCGTAGAAAGCTCAGTGATCAGCGAACGTAAATGTCAGTTCGCTCAGTGTTGCGGCCGCTCGGGAGGCCATAACTTCAAGTCATGGCGATAAAGGTCCTCGACGAGGAGAGGCTGGGCGACCGGCTCCGGAGACTGACGGTGCAGGCCGATTCCCTCGGCCCCGAGGAATGGTCGGTCCAGGTGCTCCTCCCGCGCGGCTGGTCCGAGCACGGCGGCGGGACCCGGCCGCTGCTGACGCTGCATCACGGCGGTCTCGACGACTCCGCGTCGTGGACGCGCCACACCGATGTGGAGCACCTCAGCCGCGACGACGACGTCCTCGTCGTCATGCCGGACGGCGGCCGGTTCGGCGGGTACGCCGACTGGCGCAGCGGCCCGCAGTGGCAGACCTTCCACGTCCACGACGTCCACGCGCTCATGCGGGAGCGCTACCGGGCCTCGGCGGTGCGCGCGGTCGCCGGGGTCTCCGGCGGCGGGTACGGGGCGCTGCTGAGCGCCGCGTCCCATCCCGGCATGTTCCGCTTCGCGGCCTCGCTGAGCGGGCCGTGCACGATCCGTTCGCCGCTCGCCGCGACCACCCTGCTGGCCGCCACCGGCATCGCCGGACGCGTGAACCCGTTCCAGATGTGGGGCGTGCCCGTGCTCGGCGACCGGCACTGGCGGGCCGCCGACCCGCTGTACCTGGCGGCCGGGCTGCGCGGTACGGGCGTGTTCCTGTCGTGCGGGCTGACCGGGCGTCCCGGCCCGCTCGACCCGCCGGGGACCTGGAGCGCGGCGAACCTCGCCGAGCCCGTCGTGCGCTCGACCGTCCGCCCGTTCCTGCGGCGGCTGCACGGCCTGGGGATCCCGGCGGCGGCCCACCTGTACCGGGACGGCACGCACAGCTGGCCCTATTGGGAGCGGGAACTTCATCGGATCTGGCCCCGGCTCATCGCGTCGCTCGGCGCCCGGTCACGGCGGAGCACCGGGTCACGGCGGAGCACCCGGCCACGGCGGCACACCCGGTCATGGCGGCACACCCGGTGAAAAGGAGAAAGGTACGGCGGCAAGGGTTCCTCCCGCGGAGCGATCGGTGCACCAGAGTGTGTGTTACGCGGTGATCCGCACCTAGTGCGCGACCGCAGAAGTCGCGATCCGGTTTCCGCAGCCAGTTGAGTGATCACTCATCCGCCGGACCGGCACACCTGCCGACGACCTGCCGGGATCCGGTCCAGGACGAGATGCCGCCCGAAGGTAAAGTGACGCCGGGCGGGGGAGTCCGCGCCCGCGGATCAGAGTGGGAATCGTTCGTATGACCAAGGGGCCCCGGACGCTGGAGACCCGGACACTGCCCGCCCTCGCGGCGGGGCCGGTCGAGATGCCGTTCGCGATCATGAGCTGGAGCGAGGTCTTCGCCCGCGACATCGCCTGGAACGAGCATTCCCACCCGTTCCACGAGCTGCTGTGGAACGAGCGGGGCGCGTCCACGGCCGTGGTGGGGCCGCGGGTCTGGACGATCACCCCGACCGCGGGCCTGTGGATGCCCGCGGGGACGCTGCATTCCGGCTCGGCGTCGGCCGGTACCCGGTGCCGTGCCAACTTCTTCGGCTTCGGCACCATGTCCTCGATCTCCGCGGCGCCCGTCGGCGTCGAGATCACCCCGCTGCTCCGGCTGCTGCTGGAGCGGCTCGCCGGTGCGGAGCTGTCCGCGGACTCGCGGACGGTGACCGAGGCGATGGTGCTCGACGTGCTCACCCCGTCCTCGCGCGAGCTGCACCTGCGCATGCCCGCCTCCGACCTGCTGCGCCCGATCGTCGACGCGGTCCGCGACCATCCGGGAGACCAGCGGACGCTCGCGGACTGGGCGTCCCGCCTCGGCGTGAGCGCCCGCACGATCACCCGTGCCTTCAACGCGGAGACGGGCACCAGCTTCGCGCGGTGGGTCGCGGCGGTGCGCGCCCAGCACGCGGTGGCGCTGCTGAGCCGGGGCCTGGAGATCGATGTCGTGGCCGAGGAGGTCGGGTACCGGTCCGCCAGCGCGTTCGGCGCGGCCTTCCGGCGGACGACCGGGCTGACGCCGGGGGCGTTCCGGGCGCGCTGAGGCCCGGCCGCGCCCCGGCCTCCGTGTCCCGAACTCGATAACGGGTGTCCCAAAAGGTTGATTGCGACAATCCGCCCATCCGCTCTAGGGTGCGCACCAAGGCAAGCCTTACCTAAGTAGTTCGCGGTCACCTGGGAGTACGGATTGAAACGTCCACATAGCCTTCGCATCCTCGCCGTGGTGGCCGTCCTGGTGGGCGGCATCGCGGCCTGCGGCGACTCGGCGGAGACGGAGGAGGCGAGCGCGGGCGGCGGCGGTGGCGCCGCCTTCCCCGTCACGATCAAGCACGCGCTGGGGACGACCACCGTCCCGGAGAAGCCGGAGCGGGTGGCCACGGTCAACTGGGCCAACCACGAGGTGCCGCTGGCCCTCGGCGTCGTCCCGGTCGGCATGGCGTCGGCGAACTTCGGCGACGACAACGACGACGGCGTCCTGCCCTGGGTGGAGAAGCGCCTGAAGGAGCTCAACGCCAAGACGCCCGTCCTGTTCGACGAGACCGACGGCATCGACTTCGAGGCCGTCGCCGACACCAGGCCGGACGTGATCCTGGCCGGGTACTCCGGCCTGACCAAGCAGGACTACGACACTCTCAGCGAGATCGCTCCCGTGGTGGCCTACCCGAAGGTCGCCTGGGGCACCCCGTGGCGCGAGACGGTCGAGTTGAACAGCAAGGCCATCGGCCTCGCCGCCGAGGGCGACAAGCTGATCGCCGGCATCGAGGACGAGGTCGAGACCGTCGTCGCGAAGTACCCGCAGCTCAAGGGCAAATCGGCGATGTTCATGACGCACGTCGACCCCAACGACGTCAGCCAGGTCGGCTTCTACACGGCGCACGACACCCGCACGATGTTCTTCGAGGACCTCGGGCTGAAGATCGCGGACAGCGTCGCCGAGGCGTCCAAGGGCACGGACAAGTTCTCCCTGACGCGCAGCGCCGAGCAGGCCGACATGTTCGACGACGTCGACATCATCACCGGGTACGGCGGCGAGAAGGGCGACCTGCTCGACACGATCAGCAAGGACCCGCTGCTGTCGAAGATCCCCGCCGTCGAGCGCGGCTCGGTCTACCTGCTGCCCGAGAGCGAGCCGCTGGGCACCGCCGCCAACCCGACGCCGCTGTCGATCTCGTTCGTGCTGGAGGACTACGTCAAGGCGCTGGCCGAGGCCGCGGACAAGGTCAAGTGACGGCTGCCGTCACCGAACGCCCGCCGGACGCCGCCCTCGTGCGGCGTCCGGCGCGCCTGCGCGTCCTGTGGCTGCTCGCCGCCATCGCCGTGCTGGCCGCGATCATGCTGGCCTCCGTCGTCCTGGGCTCCCGCGACGTCGCCTGGGCCGACGTCCGGCAGGCCCTCGGCGGCGCGGACGACACCCTCGAACAGGCGGCGGTCGCCAAGCGGATACCGCGCACCCTGCTCGCGGTCGTCATCGGCGCCGCGCTCGGCGTCTCCGGCGGCGTCATGCAGGGCGTGACCCGCAACCCGCTGGCCGACCCGGGGATCCTCGGCATCAACATGGGCGCGTCCCTGGCCGTCGTCACCGCCGTCGCGTTCTTCGGGCTCGCGTCGCCGACCGGATACGTCTGGGTCGCGATGGCGGGCGCCGCCGTCGCGGCCGTGTTCGTGTACGCGGTCGGGTCCCTCGGACGCGGCGGGGCGACCCCCCTCAAACTCGCGCTCGCCGGCGCCGCCACGTCGGCGGCCCTCACGTCCCTCGTCAGCGCCGTCGTCCTGCCGCGCAACGACATCGCCGGAGGCTTCCGGCTCTGGCAGATCGGCGGGGTCGGCGGCGCGTCCTACGAGCGCATCGGGCATGTCCTGCCGTTCCTCGCCGCCGGCTTCGCCCTGTGCCTGCTGACGGCGCGGGCGCTGAACTCGCTCGCCCTGGGCGACGACATCGCGGCGGGGCTCGGCGAGCGCGTCGCCGTCATCCGCACCGTCGCCGCCCTCGGCTCGGTCGTGCTGTGCGGTGCGGCGACGGCCGTCACCGGGCCGATCGGCTTCGTCGGGCTCGTCGTCCCGCACGCGTGCCGCCTGCTCGTCGGCGTGGACCACCGCTGGCTCCTGCCGTTCTGCGCCCTGGTCGGCGGGGCGCTCCTCACCGCCGCCGACGTCGTCGGCCGCGTGGTGGCGAGTCCCTCGGACATCGAGGTGGGCATCGTGACCGCGCTGATCGGCGCCCCGTTCTTCATCCACATCGTCCGCCGGTACAAGGTGCGTGAGCTGTGAAGACCCCCGCCGCCACCGAGCCGCCGCCCGCCGGGCCCACCACCGGGCCCGCCACCGCCCAGGCGGTCGCCCGCGGCCGCCGCCGGCGCGCCTCCAAGCGCCGCCTCGGCGTGCTGACGCTGGCGCTGCTCGTCGCCGCCGCGTTCGCCGCGACCCTGATGGTCGGCCGGACCTTCTACCCGCCCGGCGACGTGATCCGCGTCATCCTCGGCGAGCAGGTGCCGGGCGCGTCGTTCACGGTCGGGCGGCTCCGGCTGCCGCGGGCGGTCGTCGCCGTGACCGCGGGGTTCTGCTTCGGACTGGGCGGGGTGACCTTCCAGACGCTGCTGCGCAACCCCCTCGCCAGCCCCGACATCATCGGCATCAGCTCGGGCGCGAGCGCCGCGGCGGTCATCGCGATCGTGTCGCTGTCCCTCGGCGGGATCCAGGTGTCGGTCTTCGCGATCGTCTGCGCCCTCGCCGTCTCCCTGCTGATCTACACCCTGGCGTTCCGGGACGGCGTCGTGGGCACGCGGCTCATCCTGATCGGCATCGGGGTCGCCGCGATCCTCGACAGCGTCACCCTCTACGTCCTGTCCCGGGCCGCCGAGTGGGACCTCCAGGAGGCCACGCGCTGGCTGGCAGGCAGCCTCAACGGCACGACCTGGGCGGAGGCGCTCCCCACCGTCGTCGCGCTGGCGGTGCTCGGCCCCGTCCTGCTGACGCTGGCGCGCGACCTGGCGGCCATGCAGCTCGGCGACGACACCGCCTCCGCGCTCGGGATCCGCGTCGAACGCACCCGCGTCGCGGTCATCGTCGCCGCCACCGGCCTGATCGCCTTCGCCGCCGCGGCGGCCGGGCCCATCGCGTTCGTGGCGTTCCTGTCCGGCCCCATCGCGGCCCGGATCCTCGGCACCGGCGGGTCCCTGCTCGTGCCCGCCGGGCTCGTCGGCGCCCTGCTGGTCCTGGTCGCCGACCTCACCGGCCAGTTCGCGTTCGACACCCGCTTCCCGGTCGGCGTCGTCACCGGCGTCCTCGGGGCGCCCTACCTCGTCTATCTGATCGTCCGCACCCATCGCGCCGGAGGCTCGCTGTGACCACCTCCCACTCCCTCGCGGCCGAGCGGCTCACGCTCGGCTACGGCGACCGGGCCGTCATCGAGCAACTCGACCTGGCCGTGCCGCCCGGCGAGGTCACCGCCATCGTCGGCGCCAACGCCTGCGGGAAGTCGACGCTCCTGCGCTCCCTGTCCCGGCTGCTCGCGCCCCGGGAGGGCCGCGTCGTGCTGGACGGCAGGCAGGTGCACCGCATGCCCGCCAAGGAACTCGCCCGCACGCTCGGACTGCTGCCCCAGTCGCCGGTAGCGCCCGAGGGCATCACGGTGCTCGACCTCGTCTGCCGCGGGCGGCACCCCCATCAGGGGATCTTCTCCCGGTGGAACCACCGGGACGACACCGCCGTGGCCGCGGCCCTGGAGGCGACGCGGACCACCGACCTCACCGACCGCGCCGTCGACGAACTGTCCGGAGGGCAGCGCCAGCGCGTCTGGATCGCCATGGCGCTGGCCCAGCAGACCGACCTGCTCCTCCTCGACGAGCCCACCACCTTCCTCGACGCCAGCCACCAGATCGAAGTCCTCGACCTGCTGACCGACATGAACCGCACCCGCGGCACCACGATCGTGATGGTCCTGCACGACCTCAACCTCGCCGCCCGCTACGCCGACCACCTCATCGCCCTCGCCGACGGCAGCCTCCACGCCTCCGGCGCCCCCGCCGAGGTCCTCACCGAAGAGGTCGTCCGGACGGTCTTCGACCTCGAAAGCCGCATCATCGAAGACCCCGTCTCCGGGCGCCCCCTGATGCTCCCCATAGGCCGCCACCACGTCCGCCCGCGGCCATCGGACCCCGGTCCGCGCGTCCGGGTCGCGGAGACACCGGGGAGGTCCACTGGCTGAGACCATCCAGGCAGCGGGCCGTTGCCTGGTACAGCAGGCTGTACTTCCACCCCGGACCGCGACCCGAAGATCGATTGGGTGGCGTAGTGTCACCGCGTGCGTACGCTGGTGGACAACTTCAGAGCGGGGCGGCCCCGGTGGCCCGTGCGGACGCTCGTCGTCCGGCGCGCCCGCGCCATCCTGGACGCGCTCGAACATCTCATCGGGGGGCTGGGCACCGCCTTGCTGTCGTTCGCGGCGCTGGCGTCGGCCTTGCTGGTCCTGTTGCTGTGCGCCGTGGGGGTCGGCCTGTTCCTGGTGCCCGTCCTGCCCCGGATGGTCCGGGCCGTCGCCGAGCGGGAGCGGGGGAGGCTGTCCCGCTGGGGGCCCGAGATGATCACGATGGGCCCGGTGACGAGCCGGGGACGTGACGTCCTCACCGACTCGATCCTGCGGCGGGAGCTGCGCTGGCTGACGGTGCACGGCACGCTGGGCCTGCTGATCAGCGCGGTGGGGTCGACCCTGGTGGTGAACTCCGTGCAGAACGTCACGTACCCGCTGTGGTGGCGGTTCCTGCCCCCGGACGACGCCGCCCCGACGCTGGTCTTCTGGAACGTGCACCAGGAAAGCGACGCACTGGCGGTCGCGTTCCTCGGCAAACTGATGGCCGTCACGTTCCTGTTCGTCGGTCCGGGACTCGCGCGTTTGCAGGCGTGGCCGGGCAGGCGCCTCCTGGCGCCGCCGCCCGACGCCGACCTGTCGCTGCGGGTCGCGCGGCTGTCCGCCACGCGGGCCGCGGCGCTGGACGCCCACGCGACCGAACTGCGGCGCATCGAACGCTCCCTGCACGACGGGGCCCAGAACCGGCTGGTGAACATCACCGTCCTGCTCGGCGCGGCCCGCCGCGCCATGACCCGTGACCCCGACGGCGCCGAAGTCCTGCTGGAACGTACTCAGGACGCCGCAGAGCAGGCCCTGGCCGAACTCCGTGCGGTCGTGCGCAGCATCCTCCCGCCCGTCCTGGCGGACCGGGGGCTCGCCGGTGCCCTGAACGGGCTCGCCGCGGACTGCGGCGTCCCCTGCCGGGTGGACGTCGACCTACCCGGCCGCTGCGCCGTCTCCGTCGAGGCGACCGCCTACTTCGTGACGGCAGAGGCACTCACCAACATCTCCCGGCACAGCCGGGCCCGGCATGCCAGCATGACCGTGCGCCGCCGGGGCGGGCTGCTGACCCTGCGGATCGAGGACGACGGCGTCGGCGGCGCGGACGAGCACGGTGGCTCGGGACTCGTCGGCATACGGCGCCGGATCGAGGCGCACGACGGCCACCTGGAAATGAACAGCCCGGCCGGTGGGCCGACGACTCTCCGGATGGAGCTGCCGTGCGGATCGTGATCGCCGAGGACGACCCGCTGCTGCGCGAGGGGATGGCGATGCTGCTGCGCGCCGAATCCCTGGACGTGGTGGCCGCCACCGACTCCCCGAAGGCGTTCCTGGACGCCGTCGACACCGAAGGCCCCGACGTCGCCATCGTCGACGTCCGGATGCCCCCGACCCACACCGACGAGGGGATCAGGGCGGCGGTGGAGGCCCGGCGCCGCCGCCCCGGACTGGCCATCCTCGTGCTGTCGGCCCATGTCGAGCAGGCGTTCGCCAGCGAACTGCTCGCCGGCGGCGCCGACCGGCTCGGCTACCTGCTCAAGGAGAGGATCGGCCGCGTCGAGCAGTTCCTCCTCGCGTTGCACCGGGTGGCCGAGGGGGGCACCGCCATCGATCCCGAGGTCGTCACGCAGCTGATCACGCGCAGCCGTCCCGACACCGCGCTGGAGCGGCTGACCACCCGGGAGGGCGACGTGCTCGCCCTGATGGCCGAGGGCCTGGGCAACACCGCCATCGCGGAGCGGCTCTTCGTCACCGACGGCGCCGTCCACAAGCACATCCGCAACATCTTCTCCAAACTCGACCTGCCCCCCACCGACCGCACCGACCGCAGGGTCGCCGCCGTCCTGCGCTACCTGGAGAACCCCCGGGGCCGGACCTGAACCGGCGCGGCCCCGGAGGCGGGCCTATTCGCGGATGCCGATTCCCTCGACCGGCGGGGTGCGCAGGAGCCGCGCGACCGGCAGCACGGCGGCGGTCAGCGCGAGCAGGACGGTGCCGCCGACGATGCTGATCCACCCGGCGGCCGGGACGTAGGGGACGCGCTGCCCGGCCAGGGCGTTGACGATCGAGGAGAGGGTGACCGCCGCGATCGCGCCGCCGATCGCGACCGCCACTCCCAGCAGGACGGCCTGCTCGGCGTAGGCCATCCGCCTCACCTGGCCGCGGGTCATCCCGACCAGGCGCAGCAGCGACAGCTCGCGGGTCCGGGACAGCCCGGCCATGATCAGCGTGTTGGCGGCCGCGAGCACCGCGTAACCGACCAGGACGGCGATCAGCATCTTGTTCAGCCAGGCGCTGATCGCCAGGTCCTCGGCGAGTTCGCCGGTGAGTTCGCCGGTGCCGGTCACGCTGCTCGCCGGGTAGCGGTTCGCGAGCCCCGCCAGGGCGCCGCCCGCGTCGGCCCCCGGCGCGGTCCGGATCAGGACGTGGTCGTCGAGGCCGGTCACGGTGTGCCCGGCGAGCGTCTCGTTGGCCAGCGTGACGTCCCCGAACCCGAAGTTGCGGTCGTAGATCGCGACGACCCGCAGGGTGACCGGCGCGCCGTCGCCGAGCCACAGCCGCGCGGTCTCCCCGACCTCCCAGCCCGCCCAGTCCGCCGCGGACTCCGACACCGCGACGGTGTCGCCGCGCAGATCGGCGAGCTTTCCCGACCGGACGCCGAGATCCATGGTCTGCTCCACCCCCCGCGGGTCGACGCCCTGCGCGACGACCGCCATGGGTTCGAGCTTGCCGGGCACGATGACCGAGGTGCGGCGTACACCGGTCGCGGCCTGCACGCCCGGAATCCGGCGCGCGTCCTCCGCCGCCGACGCGGGCAGGCCGGCTCCGCCGGCCAGCACATGCTGGGCGAGCGTGCCGTCGCGGCTCTGCGAGACCGTCTGCCGGTCCAGGTTGTCCTGAAGGAACCAGATGGTGCCGCCCAGCCCCACGGACAGGACGAGCGCGGTCAGCACGGCCACCATGCCGCGCGCGTTCGCCCGCAGGTTCGCGGCGGCCATGTAGCCGCTGCTGCCCGCGGCGATCCGCAGGACCGGCCCGCAGACCTGGGCGGCGGCCCGGTTGATCCACGGGGCCAGCAGCGCGATCGCCAGCACGAACGTGTACAGCATGCCGACCGCGGCGCCCATGGCCGTCTGTCCGTTGGTGCCGCCGGTGATCCCGATCAGGACCACCGCGCCGGCGAGGAACAGCAGGCCGCAGACGATCCGGATCCTGCTGCCGAGGGACGGCTCGACGGCCGCCTCACCGAGCGCTTCGGTGGGCCGGATCCCGGTGGTGCGGCGCGCGGCGACCCCGGCGGAGACCAGCGCCACGGCGGCCACCGCCGCGACCGCCGCCGGCGCGGCCAGGATGCCCGAGCTCAGCGTGAACGTGTCGGGGACGAATCCCCGCGCGACCATCTCGCTCCGGATCCAGGCGGTGACGGCGAAGCCGGACGGGACGCCCGCCACGGCGGCGAGCAGGCCGAGCATGCCCACCTCGCCGAGGATGAGCAGCCGCACCTGGCCCGGGGTCGCCGCGATCGCGCGGAGCAGCGCGAGGTCGCGGCGGCGGTGCCGCACCGACAGGCCGACCGTGGCGGCGACCACGAACGCGATGATCATCGCGGCGTAGCCGGCGAACGAGCCGCCGGCCTGGATCGCCAGGTCCCTGGCGGCGGCCGCCTCGGGTTCCTCGGCCAGTCCGCGCTCGTCGCCGGTGTAGGCCGTCACCTTCGCGCCGTCCGCGATCCGGCTCACCGCGGCGGTCACGGCGTCCCGGTCGGCGCCCGGCGCGGCGACCACGCCGACCGCGTCGACGGTGTCCGGATGCGGGTCGAGCCGGGCGGCCCGCGCGTCGGTGAAGTACAGCGCGGCCCCCGATCCGGACGCGCCGGTCTCGACGACGCCGCTCACCCTGAACCGGTGGACGGCTCCGCCGCTGAGGACCTCCGTGGCGGCGCCGGGCTTCAGCCGTCCGGCCTCGGCGAGGCGGGCGTCGACGACGATCTCGCCGGCGGTCCGCGGCGGTGCGCCGGACAGCATGCGGTGCGGTGCCAGCGCCGTGCTTCCCCAGCCGTGGCCCGTCACCGCGACGGACGGCGCCGCCGGCACGGCGGCCACGATCGAACGGTCGCCCACCGCGCTCTGCACGCCGGGGACCCCGGCGAGCCGGGGGACCAGCGCCCCTGGGACGCCGCCGCGTTCGGGCAGGACGAGCGTGGCGGTCTCACGCTCGCCGAACATCTCCGGGCCGGCGACCGTGAGGTCCCGGTCGGCCACCACCGCGACCGCCCCGGAGTAGCGTTCCGCCGCTCCCTTGTAGCGGAGCCCGGACTCGGCGAGAAGCCCGCACACCGTCAGGATCATGACACCGGCGCCGAGCGCGACGAAGGTGGCGACGAAGCCGCCTTTGCGGAAGCGCAGCATCCGCAGGGCCAGGTGGAGCATCGTTCAGCCCTCCCGGCTCGCGGCCGGCCGCCGGCCGAGCATCGCCAGTTCCTCGGCGATCCGCTGGGCGCCCGGCTGCGGCATGTCCCGCACGATCCGCCCGTCGGCGAGCACCATGACGCGGTCGGCGTAGGACGCGGCGACCGGGTCGTGGGTCACCATGACGATGGTCTGCCCGGACTGGTCGACCATCGAGCGCAGCAGTCCCAGCACCTCCGCCGCGGTCTGGGTGTCCAGTGCCCCGGTCGGCTCGTCGCAGAAGATCACCTCCGGCCGCGTGACGAGCGCCCTGGCGATCGCGACCCGCTGCTGCTGGCCGCCGGAGAGCTCCGCCGGGCGGTGCCGGAGCCGCTCCGCCAGCCCGACCCGTTCGATCACCCCGGTGACCCACGCCGGATCCTTGGCCCCGCCCGCCAGCCGTGACGGCAGCAGGATGTTCTGCTCCACGGTGAGCGCGCCCACAAGGTTGAACGCCTGGAACACGAAGCCGACCCGGCCGCGGCGCAGCTCGGTCAGCTGCTTCTCCGACAGCGACGACAGGTCGGTGGCGCCGATCACGACCCGGCCCGAGGACGGCCGGTCCAGGCCCGCCGCGCAGTGCAGCAGGGTGCTCTTCCCCGATCCGGACGGTCCCATCACCGCCGTCATCGTCCCCCGGCGGAACCGCGCGTCAATGCCGGCGAGCGCGACGACGGGAACCTCGTCGCCATACGTCTTACTGACGCGTTCGACGATGACGGCGTCATCGCCCAGGGGTGCTGACATTGCGGAATGCCCTCCGGATATCGGTCTGACTGAACGGCACCCGACGCTAGGAACAACACTGATTCTGGACAATGCAGCCAGTTACCCAAGCGGGGTGGTGCAGGCACTACCCCGCTTTCATCCAGGCATTTCACGAACGCTCTGACGCGGCCGTCGTGTTCGCTGTACCGGGCCGGTAGTGCTGGCTGCACCATGTTTCTTCTCGTGTGCGTTATGGAATCGGACGCGCCGGGCCGGGATTCTTGGGTGTTCCTGAGAAAACGTCCCCTGCTCCACCGGCCAGGTGGTTTTGAGGAGAAACAGTGTCCGAGCGCTCCCAGCCCGATGCTCGTCCGAACGTCCGCCGGAGGCTTCCGCGGATCGTCGCGGCGCCGGCCGCCTGCGCCCTCGTCCTCGGGGGCCTGACGGGCTGCGCCACCGGCGACGCCGCCGACGCCGAGGCGGAGATCGGCGCGGCCAAGAACGAGATCGCCGTGCAGCGGGCGATGCAGAAGGTGGTGAAGGCCGGATATCCGGGCGTCATGGTCTCCGTGAAAGGCGAGGACGGAGAGACCCGCGACTACTCGGCCGGGGTCGGCAACCGGGAGACGGGCGAGGCGCCCCCGAAGAACGGCTACATGCGCATCGCCAGCAACACCAAGACCTTCGTCGCCGCGACCGTCCTCCAGCTGGTCGGCGAAGGCAAGCTGAAGCTGGACGCCCCGATCGACACCTACCTGCCCGGCGTCGTCAAGGGACCGGACTACGACGGCCGGAACATCACCGTGCGGAACCTGCTCGGGCACAGCAGCGGCATTCCCGACTACACCCAGGCGCTGGTGCCGGACACCGCCGGGATGCCCGACAAGACCTACACGGCGGAGCAGCTGCTCGCCCCCCTGCCGAAGATGAAGGCGGCGTTCCCGGTCGGGAAGAAGCGGGAGTACAGCAACTCCAACTACGTCATCGCCGGGATGCTCATCGAGAAGGCCACCGGCAAGCCGGTCGGCGACGCGGTCACCGAGCGGGTCATCGACCGGCTCGGCCTCGGGGACACGCACTGGCCCAAGCCCGGGGACAGGAACGTCCCGAAGCCGCGCATGGAGGGGTACACGGCCCCGCCCGGCGGGAAGCTGAAGAACGTCACCGGGATGGACCCCTCGATCTCCGGGGCCGCCGGCATGCTGATCTCCCGCCCGCGCGACCTCAACGGCTTCTTCGCCGGCCTGATCGGCGGCAAGCTGATGCCGGACGCCCAGCTGAAGGAGATGCGGAAGACCGTCGATTCGCCGGGGTCCGGCATGCCCAACACCACCTACGGGCTCGGGCTCGACAAGATCACCCTGTCGTGCGGCCCGCTGTGGGGCCACGGTGGCGACATCCACGGCTACCAGTCCCGCGGAGGCGTGACCCCCGACGGCCGGGAGGTCACGGTGGTCGTGAACGCGCTGCCCGCCGCGATCATCTCCGAGCAGTCGTCGATGAAGGCCATGGAGAAGCAGGCCATGGCGAAGATGAAGGTGGTCATGGACCTGGTCGACACGGCCGTCTGCGAGTAGCCGGACCGTCCGCGCCGGCCGCTCGGGGAGCTACATTCCCGGGGGCTGCACCGGAGGGGTGAGGCCGGACAGGATCGCGAACACGACCATCTGGGCGCGGTCGCGGGCGCCGAGCTTGAGCAGGGCCCGGCCGACGTGCGTGCGCACGGTCTCGGCGCTGATCGTCAGCCGGTCCGCGATCTCGTCGTTGGACATCCCGGTGGTCACCCAGGACACCACCTCGCGTTCCCGTTCGGTCAGGAGCCTGATGCCGGGGTGCGGCGCCATGCCCGGCCCCCGCCGGGCGAACTGGGCGATGACGCTGCGGGTGATCGAGGGCGACAGCAGCGAGCCGCCCTCGGTCACCACCCGGACCGCGCGCAGCAGTTCGTCGGGTTCGGCGTCCTTGAGGACGAACCCGCTCGCGCCGTGCCGCAGCGCCTCGAACACGTACTCCTCGAGGCCGAACGTGGTGAGCATGACCACCCGGACCGAGGCCAGCGCGGGATCGGCGGTGATCTCGCGCAACGTGGTCAGGCCGTCCAGGCCGGGCATCCGGATGTCCATGAGCACCACGTCCGGCCTGCGGGCGCGGACGACCTCCAGGCCGGCGCGCCCGTCGGCGGCCTCGCCGACGAGTTCGGCGTCGGGCTCGCCGCGCAGCAGCGTGCGCACGCCGACCCGGATCAGCGCCTGGTCGTCGATGACGACGACGCGGATCGTGCCGCTCATGGCTTCCCGCCCGTCAGCGGGAGGCGGGCCCGGACGCCGAACCCGCCGTCCGGGTGGGGCCCGGCGGCGAGAGTGCCACCGAGGACCTCCGCCTGGCTACGCAGGCCGCGAAGGCCCAGGCCGGTTCCGGGCGGGGCGGACGGGGCGTCCGCCGCGGTGTTGACGACGTCCAGCAGGAGCGCGTCCCCGTCCCTCCTGATCCGGATCCGCACCGGCACGGCGCCCGCATGCCGCAGAACGTTGGTCAGGGCTTCCTGGAGGATGCGGTAGGCGGCCGCGTCGACGGCGGCGGGCAGGCCCGCCAGGTCCGGCGCGATATCGGTGTGCACGGTCACCCCGCCGGCCTGGACGCGTTCGGTCAGCCGGTCGAGGTCGCCCAGGCCAGGGGCGGGGGTCCGGTCGGCCGTCCCCATGTCCCGGAGCCCGTCGAGCTGGGCGCGCAGGTTCTCCAGCGCTTCGCGGCTGGTGGCGCGCACGGCCTTCATGGACTGCCTCGCCTCCTCGGTGTCGCGGTCGAGCACGTGCAGCGCCACACCCGCCTGCATCGCGATGGCCGCGAGACCGTGCCCGATCGAGTCGTGCAGGTCCTGCGCCATGCGCAGGCGTTCCTCCGAGGCCACGCGACGGGCCTGCTCGGCGTGCACCCTGGCGGCCTCCTGGCGGCGGGCCCGCAGCAGCGCCCCGGCCGCCAGCGCCACCGCGAGGATCGATCCCCAGACGAGCGCGTCCCTGGACATCGGGTAGTAGCCCGAACCCGCCGGGACGCCCGCCGCGTCGCGCACCCGCTTGGCGTACAGGGCGATGATCAGCACCCCGAGATCGGCGGCGGCCGCGAGCGCGGCCTGCGTCAGCGGCCACCGGCCGGCCATCATGAACACGGCCGCGGGCACCGTCAGCATCACCGCGCCGAACGGGTAGCCGGCGGCCAGGTAGGCCGCGACGAACGCCGCGTTGAGCGCCAGCGCGATACCCGGCCGGCGCCGCAGCGCCAGCGCCAGGGACGCCGCGGTCACCAGCACGTAGCCCACGGCGTCGGGGGAGCGGGCCGAGCCCGGCTGGTGGACCGCGGAGGACCCGGTCGAGATCAGCACGGCGGCCAGGAACGGAAGGCAGACCCAGCCCTCCGCCGCCCATCTCCGCCAGCGGCCCTCCCCACCGGTCACCATCCGGACGATACCGGGCGCCCCCGGCGCCCGGCGTCCCCTTCTCGGCGTACCCGGCGGACGCGAATCCCCGTACGTGCGGGACGATCCACCGGGCCGGGGGCGGGGAGGGCTTCGCCCCTGAGGTCACCGCACCGTCGACTCCGGCGCACGCTTCCGGGACCGGTACGCCACCGTCGCGGCCACGATGCCCGCCACGAAGGCGGCGACGGCGCCGATGCCGCGGACCGAGGCCCCGGCGACCTCGCCGATCGTGTCGGCGTCGACGGCGCTGCCGGCGGTACCGGGCATCTCCGCCAGCGCGGCCAGAACGGCCAGCACGAGGGGCCAGCGCCAGGGGGTCGCGGCGATCAGGACGGCGACCAGCGTCAGGATGATCAGGCCGGGCGGCACGGGCGGCATCTCCACCCCGGCCACCTTCTGGATCACCAGGCCGGCGGCGCCGGTGACCAGTCCGGACACCGTGATCAGGGCGGCCCGGTTGAGGGGGGTCTTGCGCATGACTGGACTCCTTGCCTCGCGGAGGATCGAGCGATACCGGCGATGGTCCGGCGCAGGTCCGGCCTTCGTCGTCACCCACCGGAGGGCTCCTCCGCTACGCCCCCGGTAGTAGCGGGGGCAGGCCCGGCCCCGTCTCGCCCGTGCTCCGCGCGTGGCAAGGAGTCGTACATCCTGATCGGCCACGTCGTCAGGGGTCAGTGGCCGGCGAAGTGCAGGCCCGCGTCCTCGGCGTTGCCGAAGGCGTCGTCGATGTGCACCACCCGGCGCCCGGCCCGCCGGAGCAGGCTGCTCGCGGCGGCGGCCCGGTAGCCGGCGCCGCAGTGCACCCACACGGTCCCGTCCGGGACCTCGTGCAGCCGGTGGGGCAGATCGGGCAGCGGGACGTGCACCGCGCCGTCGATGTGGCCGGCCTGCCATTCGCCGCGGAGGCGCACGTCCAGCACGACGTCCGCCGCGGGCAGGTGCCCGGGTGCGTTCCCGGCGCGTGCGGCGGCGAGGTCGGCGAACGACGCGACGGCCAGTTCGCCCAGGCGAGTCGCGTCGCCCGCGGCCCACTCCCGCGGGGTGCCGCTCGCGGCGGCGGCCGGGCGGTCGATGCCGATGCGCGCCAGTTCCCGCTGCGCCGCCGCCACCTGCTCGCGGCTCTCGCCCAGCAGCGTGAGCGGCGCGTCCCAATCGGCCATCCAGCCCAGCCAGGTCGACATCGGGCCGTCCAGGCCGAAGCTCAGCGTCCCGGCAAGGTGCCGCTGCGCGAACGCCTTGCGGGAGCGCAGGTCCACGACCCACTCGCCCGCGGTGACGCGCTCGTGCAACTCGGCGGCGTCCGCGGTCCTGGCCGGGGTGAGGTCGATCAGGTCGGGGCCGGCGGTGTTGCGGACGCCCATGTGCGCGTAGTACGCGGGGTAGGCGTCCAGCCCGTCGAGGGTCTGCGTGACGAAGTCGTCGGCCTCCAGCCGCAGCACCGGATTGGCCCGCTTCTCCTGGCCGATGGTCGAGGCCGTGGCGTCGGACTGACCCGCGGAGCAGAAGCTCCCGAAACCGTGCGTGGGCCAGATGTGCGCGCCGTCCGGCAGGAGGTCGGCCAGTCGCCGCGCCGACATGTGCTGCCGGTGGGCGAGGGGGTGGGCGTGCTCCGGCCCGAGCAGATCGGTGCGGCCGGTGGTGCCGAACAGCAGCGACCCGCCGGTGAACACCCCCTCCGGACCGGCCGGCCCGGACACGATGTAGGACAAGTGGTTGAAGGTGTGCCCCGGCGTGGCGACAGCGCGGACGCGCATCGTCTCCGACACGGCGATCTCGTCGCCGTCGGCGACGTTCACCCGGTCGAACTTCACGTCGTCCGCGGCGGCGACCAGGTACGCGGCACCGGTCGCCCGCGCCAGCGCCAGGCCGCCGGAGACGTAGTCGTTGTGCACATGGGTCTCCGCGACGTGCGTGATGCGGACGTCGAGCCGTCCGGCCAGGGCCAGGAAGCGGTCGATGTCGCGCTGCGGATCGACCACCAGGGCGTCCCGCCCGTCATGGGCCAGGTAGCTGCGGTCACCGAGGGACGAGGTCTCCACCACCTCGATATGGATCGTGGGCATGTCTCCCACCGCTTTCGGGTCGTAGGTCATGAACCGATAAGTCTCGCCTACCCGGGCGACACCCCGGGTCATGGCCGGGGCCCGGCGAAGATTCCCCGGACCGGATCCGGGTAGTCGGGTGCCGGGAGGTGGTTGCGATGACCGACGTCTCATCCCTGCTGGGGATCGGCACGATCCTGATCGTCATCGTCGGCGTGGCGTTCCTGGTCGGGCTCTTCTACCTGGGAGACCGGAGCGCGGGACGCCGCGATGATTCCGACCCCCGGCCCCGCCGCAGGTACTGACCGGCGCGACGGCGTGCAGAGCGCTACCGCTGCGCGGGGACGTCCGTAGCCCAGGACCCGCAGGCCGCCTGCGCCGCCTACGCCGGGCGGGGCCGCTTCGCGGTCGCCGCTTGGGCGGCGGGTGAGGTGGCCAGGTAGTCCAGGGCCTTCTGGGTGGAGCATTCGGCGGACGGATGGTAGGTGCGCCTGAGGTAGGCGCGGGCGGCGCGGACCATGAACCTGTTGCTCGGCAGCAGGTCACGGCGGACGGCGCGGCGGTAGTCCCGGACGCGAGGGCGGACGCCCTGCAGCGTCGGGTCCTTGGCGCACAGGTAGACCGCCCCGGCGTAAATGGCCAGCGGAAGCGCGGTCACGCCCACGAAGAAGGCGGCGAACCTCGGCCAGTACCTGCCGGACACGTGCTGGTAGACGTCGAAGGCGACGGAGCGGTGCTCGACCTCTTCCGCGCCGTGCCAGCGCAGCAGATCCATCATGGTGGGGTCGGCGCCGGCGTCGTCGAGTTCGCGGTTGTCCAGGATCCACTGGCCGAGGACGGCGGTGTAGTGCTCGATCCCGGCGATGATGCCGATGCGCACGTACAGCCAGCGCCTGCGGGAAACGAGCCGCAGCGGCGGCCGGTCGCCGAGGATGGCCCTGAACAGCCATTCGATCTTGCGGGTGAGCGGCCGGGGGTCGAGTCCGCGGTCGAGCATCTGCTGGTCGAGGACGCCCTGGTGGGAGTAGGCGTGCACGGCCTCCTGGCCCATGAACCCCTTGACCTCCTGGCGGAGGCGGGCGTCGTCCTCGTCGATCAGGGGGAGCGCCTGCTTGTACACGTGGACGAACCAGCGCTCGCCGGCCGGCAGCAGCAGGTGCAGGGTGTTGATGAAGTGGGTGGCGACGGGTTCGCCGGGGATCCAGTGCAGGGGCGTCCCGGCCCAGTCGAACTTCACCCGCCGCGGAACGATGACGGGGTGCCGCTCGTCGACGGCGGCCGTGTCGTCGGACTCGGTCATGGGGCCTACCTCTCCGTCCGCATCTTCGTCGTGGGGGGCGCCGAGGCTTCGATGTGGTGGACCAGTTCCGAAACGGCGGCCGCCACTTCGGGGGCGTGCGGGCCGAGGGCGCCCCAGTGCCCGGTGCGCAGTTCCCGCCGCCACAGCCGTCCGGTGTAGCGGCTCAGGTCCTTGGACTGCTCTGGTGAGACGAACAGGTCCCTGGTGGGCGCGATGACCTGGACGGGTACCTCCGTACGGGCCGACTCGCCGGGCCGAAGGAAGCGCGAGGCGTTGGCCTTGTAGAGCTTCATCCCGTAGAGGGCGTCCTGGCGGAACGTCGGGGCGGGTCTCCTGTCGACGCCTTCCGGCCGTTTGATGAGCACCGGGAACATCCGCGTACCGCCCAGCCGCCACACCAGCTGGCCGACCCCGGGGATCATGCCGCCCAGCAGGTACCAGGAGCGGGCGAACTGGCCGGACAACTGCTTCAGGTGGCGGGGCGTAGGGCGGCGCAGGCGGTCGCGGACCCACTGGCCGAAATGCTCGATGCACGGCCCGGAGATAGAGGTGAAGGAGGCGACGCGGCCGGCTACCCGCGTGCCGGTGACGGCTCCCCAGCACTGCACCGAACCCCAGTCGTGCCCGACCAGATGCACGCTCCGGCCCGGCGAGACGGCGTCCAGCACCACACGAAGGTCCTGGGACAGGTTCTCCATCGAGTAGGACCGGGTCCGGCGTGGACGCATCGAGCCGTCGGCGCCGCGCACGTCGTAGGTGACCACGTGGAACTCCTCGGCCAGCAGCCCCGCCACCGGCTCCCATACGGCCTGTGTGTCGGGGTAGCCGTGCACGAGCACGATGGTCGTCCGGCCCGGATGACCGTACTCGCGGACCGCGAGGCTCCCTCCACCGGAGCCGACCTCACGGCCGTCGAAGTCGCTCATGTGAGATCTCCGCTCGCCTGCGCCGCCCACCTGCGGACGTGCGGGAGATCGTCGTCCAGCCAGTACGCGTCGTCCTCGGTGACCACGAGCAGCTCTTCGAACTTGGCGCCCACGTCGCCCGAGGCCAGGTGGGGTTCCACCGCCCACAGTCCCGGAGTCGGCGGATGCTGCGATCGGCGCGAGCCGTTCCACAGCGTGGAGCGTCCCTGCAGGCGTTCCTTGATCAGCTCCCGGCCGACGGTCTGGGCGGTGCGCACGCCGAAGGCGCCCACGATGACGTTGCGGGGGAGCCGGCCCGAGACCCGGCCGACCTGGTGGCCGATGACCCGGCCGGGGTACTTGCGGTGCCGGTTCTCGTGCCCGTGCCGGACGATCTGCCGATCGACCTCGGCGTAGATGTCGGCGAAGGTCCGCCGCTCCCGCACCCGCTCCACGATCAGGCGGCGGTAGACGGCCAGGTCGGACACCAGCCGCTCCCAGCGCTCGTTGCCGCCCAGGCATCCCGCGTAGCCGATGTCCGCGGTGTAGCCGTCGGCGATCGGTGCCGCGTCCAGGATGTAGGGCATGCCCTCTTCCAGCCGACGGTTCGTCGGCAGGAACTGGTGCGGCAGGGCGATCCCGCGGAAGGCGGTGCGGTCCCCGAACCACGCGAACGGAACGTGGAACCAGTCGTCCACCCCGCGGTCGGCCAGCCGGCGGCGCATCCTTCTCGCCGCCTGCCGCTCGGTCACTCCCGGTTCGAGACCGGCCGCCACCTCCTCGGCCGCCTGGTAGGTCAGCCCCTGCAACCGGCGAAACCGCTCCAGCCCCTCGTCCATCCCGCACACTCCAAGCGCTGGTCACCGATGCCGCGACCACGCAATTAGACGCCTGGTCCAATATCGTGGGAAGCCCCGCGAAAAGTCAAGGAACCGCCGGCGGTGACCGGGGCCGGACGGCGCCGCGGTCCGCGGCACAGTCCTTCCACCACCGCGAATGACGTAAGGTCCGTCTTGATCGTCGGCCTATGCGGGCGCGCTGTCCGGCGTGATACTGAACGGGTGCCTGTCGCGGGGGGAACTGGGGGCGGACCATGAGTGCTGAGGTCGCCGCCGTGTTCTGGGCCGTGGTCGGGGCGCGGTTCCTGCTTCCGCTGCTGATCCTCCGCTACCCGCTGCCCGCGATCCTCGGGTGCCTGGTCCTCGACGCCGTCGACCAGACGATCTTCCAGTCGTTCGGCTACGACCCCCCGGGCTACCAGGGCTACGACAAGGCGATGGACGTCTACTACCTCGCCATCGCCTACCTGGCGACCATGCGGAACTGGACGAACGGGTTCGCCTTCAAGACGTCCCGGTTCCTCTACTTCTATCGCCTGGTCGGCGTCGTGGCGTTCGAACTGACCCAGTCGCGGGCACTGCTGCTGGTCTTCCCGAACGCCTTCGAGTACTTCTTCATCGCCTACGAAGCGATCCGCAGCCGCTGGGACCCGGTGCGGTTCCTGGCGGCGTTCTGGCTGACGGCCGCCGCGCTCATCTGGATCGTGATCAAGCTGCCGCAGGAGTACTGGATCCACGTCGCCAAACTCGACTTCACCGACACGCTGGCCGAGGTCCCCTGGTTCGGTCCCGCGGTGGTCGTCGCGCTGCTGGCGGCGGCCGCGGCGTTCTGGTTCGCGGTGCGGCCACGCCTGCGGCCCGCCGACCGGCGGTGGGAACTGACCGCCGACCGGCTTCCGGAACCGGTCGACACCGCCGAAGAACGGGACGACTGGTCGGCCGCGCACGGCCGGGTGCTGTCGCTGGTCACCGTCGAGAAGATCTTCCTCGTCGGCCTCATCAGCGTGCTCTTCGCAGAGGTGCTCCCCGGCTTGCGGACCACCGGCATGCAGCTGTTCCTCGCGCTGGCGGTGCTCGTGGTCCTGAACACCACGTTCAGTCTGTGGACGGCCCGCGCCCGGCGCGGCGTCCAGACGGCGGCCATGGCCTTCCTGATCCGGCTGGCCCTCAACGTCGGGCTCGTCCTGGTCGCCGAATGGCTGCTGGGACGGGAGGGAGGCGCTCTCGACATGCTCCACACCGCCTTCTTCATGCTGCTGCTCAGCCTGATCACGTCGCTGCACGACCGGTACCGGCCCGTGTACGAGGTCAGGGCCGCGGAGACGGCGGCCGCGGCGCAGCGCTGACCGGCCGGCGCGGCGTCCCCGGCGGCACGTAGCTCACGGGTCCCATGCCAGCTCCTCCTCGGGTGCCAGGACGGTGACCTCCGTGGGCAGGCCGCGTGCCTCCACGGCCTTCGCGAAGGCGGGCGCGGGGGACTGCAGCCGGTCACCGAAGAAGGGCTTCATCCCGTACGGGAACAGGGTTCCCCAGTGCACGGGGACCGCCCGGCGGGGCCGCAGCCGGGCCACGGCCTCGGCGGCGTCGTCGGGGTCGAGATGTCCCGCGCCCAGGTTGGGGCCCCACCCCCACACCGGGATCAGGGCCATGTCGAGCCGCGGGCACAGCGTGCGCATGTCCGCGAAGAGGGCCGTGTCGCCCGCGAAGTAGACGGTGGCCTCCGAGCCGGTGACCAGGTAGCCGATCGCGTCCGCGTCCGGCCCGAACGGAACCCGGCGGCCGTCGTGCACCGCGGGCGTCGCGGTGACCGTGACCGGCCCGACCGTGCAGGACCCGCCCGCCCGCAGCGTGACCGGATCCCGGATCCCGTGCCGCCGCAGGAACTCCTCGCTGCCGGCCGGTGCGATGACCCGCGTCCCGGCCCCGAGGAGCGCCAGCGAGGGCGGGTCGCAGTGGTCGTGGTGCAGGTGCGACAGGACGACGGCGTCGACGCCGGCGTACGCCTCGGCGGGCAGGGGAGGCGGGACGCGGCGCAGGAACGTCACCCGGTCCCGCAGGATCGGATCGGTGATCAGCCGGACGCCGTCGACCTCGACGAGAACCGTGGAGTGACCGAGAAAGCGCACGTGAGGCAAGATCCGCTCCCTGAACCGCGCAGGAGGACATCGATGGTTCCTACGATCGCAACCTATTACGGCGGCCGCGACCAGCGGACTGAGCGCCATCACCTCTTGAGCGGGTGATCATGTTCTTTCGCCCAGCGCCGGGCCCACGCGTCCAGGGGCCGGAGCTGTTCGAGCAGTTCCCGCCCCATGGCGGTGAGCGCGTAGCCCGCATCGGTGCGCTCGACGATCGACGCCTCGTTCAGCTCGCGCAGGCGATCGGCGAGCACGCTCGACGAGACCTGGCCGCAGCGTCGCTGCAGCTCACGGAAGGTGGGTGCGTCCTCACCCCGCAGCTCCCAGATGATGCGGAGAGTCCAGCGGTGGCCGAGCAGGTCGAGCAGTGCCATGACCGGCCTGCCGCTCTCGGAACCGCGGACCGGCCGGCCGGGCAGGGGCGTCGGTCGGGACATGCGAACCTCACTTTGGTTTCCGAAGCACCATGCTAGCGGCGCGGTTCAGGGGAGGACCACGACGGTGACGAACAAGGGGGTCCAGCTAGGGTCGGTGTAAGCGGTGACCAGGATGTCGCCGGCCTCAAGGTCGGCCCGCGCCATGTCCGTGACGACACGGGCACGGCCCTCCACGGTCCCGGCCGACACAGGCAGGCCGGGCAGCCCGCCGGGCGGGGCGTCGTCACGCCGGTACCGGCCGGTGACGGCCTCGCCGTCCGAGGTGATGACCCGGGGCGCTGTGAGGGCCTCGTGCGACCGGAACGCCCGCCGCCTTTCCACGATGAGTTCGGCGTCCACGGCGCCGGTCCGCACGGCCTCCTGCAATTCCTGGAAGCGGAGGAAGAAGATGTCCTCTTTCTCGCCAAGGATGCCGGAGCGGACGACCGGCGTGCGGCGCGCGCGCCGGCCCGGTCACAGGACGAAGGCGAGCTGCGCGGCGATGATGATGTCGACCACGGCGCACCATTGCGCGTAGGAGCGGAGCACGACCTTGTCGAGCTTGAGATGGACGAGGTCCCACAGGCCGTGCGCGAACCAGCCCGCCGCCACGATGTAGCGGCCCGCGTCGGGGGCGGCGACGAGTCCGATCAGGGCGACGGCGCCGAACCCGATCATGCCCAGCGCCTGGGCCTGCAGCACACCGGATCGGAACAGCCGCCCCTTGACGCCGCCCCAGACCAGGACGGCCAGCGCCACACCGGCCACGACCGCGGCCGGTTCGACGACGTCCGCCGCTTCCAGGACGGTGAAGCCGACGAGCCCGGCGGCGAGCACCCCCCAGGTCGCCCGGCGCCACTGGAACGTCTCGACCAGCAGGTACAGGAGCGGCAGCAGGGACAGCGCCGAGGCCAGGGACGTGACGCCGTCGTCCGTCCCGCTCCCGCCCCAGGTCGCGGCGCTCATCGCGACGGCGAGTGCCATGGGCCAGAAGCGCCGGACGGCGGCGGGCCGGAAGCGGCGTGGCGCGGTGACGCTCTCAGCCATGGGTCGCACCCCCGTACTCGGCGCGGCGGCGGAGCATCACCAGGAGCATCGCAGGCAGCATGACGAGGTGCTCCAGGAGCATCAGGGACCCGGCCGGAATCGCACCGAGCCACAGCAGCGGGAACAGCACGGCCAGCGGCGCGAACATGGCGGCCGTCATCTCCAGCGAGCTCGCCCAGCCGTGTCCCCGGTAGCGCATCCAGATGACCATCCCGGCGGACATCTCGGCGGCCATCTCCAGGGAGGTCCACTCCTCGGCTCCGGGTGCGTCCAGTCCCGCGAGGGTCAGGACGCCCTGGACGGCGAGGCCGAAGACCGCCATTCCGACGAACATCGCCGCGATCATCTCCAGGTAGTGGCGCAGGAAGCGCCGCCAGTCCGTCGCCGGCGGTCGGTCGGTCGTCGTTGCCATGACGATGTCCCTTCTGTACGGGGCCGGGGTATGTTCGCCTTCGATGGTGCTGGGCGCCGGGGACCTGGGGCAGTGCCGGAACCGCACGGGAGAACGGGGATTCGTCATGGGATCGGATGACATTCGTCATACGCCTCCCACTCCCGGTGCCGGGGCCGGTGCGGCCGGCCGGGAGCGGAGCCTGGAGCGGTTCCGCCGCCACGTCCAGTGGTCCCTGGCCGGGACGTTCGCGCTTTTCGTGGCGCTGTTCGTCGAGGACTGGATCACGCACCCGGACCTGCCCGCCTGGGGACGCGCGGTGGCCGCCGCGGCGATGCTCGTGCTGAGCGCGGCGATGGTGGTGCTGCTGGGCCGGCGGCTGCCGCCCGCCGGCGCGGCGGTCCGGCCGCCGGTGGCGTGGCTGGCCGCCGGGGCCGCGGCCGCGGCGGTGCTGGGGGCGGTCCCGCTGACGCTCCCCGGACAGCGGCTGTGGTCGCTCGCGCCCGCGGTGATGGTCTCGCTCACCGCGATGTTCCTGCCGCCGGAACGGCGCCGCGTCCTCATCCCCGCCGCGATCGTCGCCGCCGCCGTGATCGGCGGGACGGCGGGCGGGCTCACCGGCGACGGATGGCGGTTCGCCACGGCGTTCCCCGCCGCGATGGTCGCCGTCACCGCGTGGATGATGCTCGGGACGCTGTGGGCCTGGGACCTCGCCGACCGGCTGAACCAGGCCCGCGGGATGGCCGCCGAGCTGGCGGTCAAGGACGAGCGGCTGCGCTTCGCCGCCGACCTGCACGACATCCAGGGCCACCATCTGCAGGTCATCGCGCTCAAGAGCGAGCTGGCGGCGCGGCTCGCCGGCGCCGACCCGCGGCAAGCCGCGGCGGAGATGACCGAGGTGCACCAACTGGCGGTCGGTGCGCTGCGCGACACCCGGGCGGTCGTCCAGGGGTACCGGCGCACCACGCTGGAGGAGGAACTCGCCAACGCGGCCAAGGTGCTGACCGCCGCGGGCATCGACACCCGCGTGGAACCGGACGCGGGCGCGGGCGGGGGAGCGGGCGCGCTGCCGGACGCCTGCCGCCACCTGCTGGGCCTGGTGATGCGGGAGGCGACCACCAACATCCTGCGGCACAGCCGGGCCCGGCACGCCACCATCGGCTACCGGGCCGCGGACGGCTCGGCCCGGCTCCGGGTCCGCAACGACGGCGCCGCCGGCGCGTCCGGCCCCGGGGCGGGCACCGGCCTGCGCGCCCTCACCGACCGGCTGGAGCGGGCCGGGGGCACACTGTCCTGGGAACACGACGACGAGTGGTTCGAGCTGACCGGCTCCCTGCCGCTCCCCGCGGAGGCGGGCATCCGATGATCAAGCTGTTGATCGCCGACGACGAGGACCTGCTCCGCGGCGCCCTGGCCGCGCTGCTGGAGCTGGAGGACGACCTGACCGTGGCCGCCGAGGCGTCCACCAGCACCGACGCCGTCCGCCTGGCGCGGCGGCACCGGCCGGACATCGCCGTCCTCGATCTGGAGATGCCGCCGGCGGACGGACTGCACGCCGCCGAGCGGATCCGCGCCGAACTCCCCACCCGGATCATCCTGGTCACCCGGCACGCCCGCCCCGGGGTGCTGCGCCGCGCGCTGGCCGCCGGGGTGAGCGGGTTCGTCCCGAAGACCACGCCCTCGGCCCGGCTCGCCGAGATCGTCCGGGACGTCGCCGCGGGCCGCCGCTACGTCGACCCCGACATCGCCGCGTCCGCGCTGACCGAGAACGACTGCCCGCTCACCGCCCGGGAACTGGAGGTCCTGCACGCGTCCCGGAAGGGCGCCTCGATCAACGAGATCGCCGCCGAGGTGCACCTCGCTTCCGGGACCGTCCGCAACTACCTGTCGTCCGCCATGGCGAAAATGGGCGCGAGCTCCAGGCACGCCGCCGCACACCGCGCCTGGGAGGAGGGCTGGATCTGACCCTGCCGGGGCCCGCCGAAACCGACGCCGGATAGCGGCGATGAGTCTCGCCGTTGCGGCCGGTCTGTATCCCCGACACGCGACAAACCGCTTTGAGGAGGCCACCGTGCCCGCCACGTACACCTTCGACGTCTTCTCCAGCCTCGACGGCTTCGGCGCCGCCGGCGGCGACTGGACCGGCTACTGGGGCAAGCAAGGCCCCGGACTCCTCGACCACCGCCTCGCCCTGTACGGCGAGGAGCAGCGGATGGTCTTCGGCGCCCACACGTATCGGGTGTTCGCGCGGATGCTGGCCTCCAGCACCGAGGAGTCCGAGGTGCGTGACCCGTGGGTCACGCGGATGACGAACCTGCCGGCGACGGTGGTGTCGACCACGCTGGACGGACCCCTCGACTGGCCGGACGCGACCCTTGTGAACGGCGACGCCGTCGACGTCGTCGCCCGGCTCAAGGAGGAGTCCGAGGTCCCGTTGCGCTCGCACGGGAGCCTGTCGATGAACCGGGCGCTGATGGCCGCCGGTCTGGTCGACCGCGTCCAGGTGACGCTGTTCCCTGTGATCACCGGTCAGACCGGACTCGACCCGATCTTCCAGGGCGCGGCCGACTTCGACCTCCAGCTGATCGAGCACCGGACGCTCGACGACCACATCCAAGAGCTCATCTACCGGCCCAGCCTGCATGCCTGAGTCCATTCAGGCATCCACCTCGCCAGCAGGCGACCGTGACCGGAGGTTTTCGGCGTCAGGGGCCGGCCTCCGGGAATCGACCAGCGGTGCGAGGTCGCCGGCGCCCTGTTCGCGGCCCGCCGGCCGCCTCCAGTACGAAACGGTCATGCCCGCCCCCGGGCACGTGACATGTGTGCTGCGGTCCGTGCGATTCGATCATGGATCGGGTGCGGGCATGACGGCTATACGTCAGTGGAGGGTGGGGCGGTAGATGAGCTCTTGGATGTGGCCGTCGAGGTTCCGGTGCTCGATCAGCTCCAGGTCGAAGTCGGCCGCGCCACGGAAGATCGGGTCTGCCCCGGTCTGACCGGTGAGCACGGGGAAGAGCGTCACCTGGACGCGGTCGACCAGACCGGCGGCCATCAAGGCCCGGTTCATCGACAGGCTCCCGTGCGAGCGTAACGGGACCTCGGACTCCTCCTTGAGCCGGGCGACTACGTCGACGGCGTCGCCGTTCACAAGGGTTGCGTCCGGCCAGTCGAGGGGTCCTTCGAGGGTCGTCGAGACCACCGTCGTCGGCAGGTTCCGCATCCGTGCGTTCACGGGATCACCGACCTTGGACTCCTCGGTGCTCGCCCCCAGCACCTGCACGAACTGCCGATAGGTGTTGGCCCCGAGGACCATCCGCTGCTCCTCGCCGTAGAGGGCGAGGCGGTGGTCGAGAAACTCGGGGCCTTGCTTGCTCCAGTAGCCGCCCCAGTCGCCGTCCTCGTAAGAGCCGAAGCCGTCGAGGGTGGAGAAGACGTCGAAGGTGTAGATGGCGGTCATGTCGTGGACCTCCAGAGTGGGCGACCGGCCCGTTGCCGGTCTCTCACCTTGGCTACGAACGGGCTCGGCGCCTTTCGACACCCGCGCGGGCCCGTCGTGAGGACCCTGCACGCCTCGTCCATGGCTCCGGTTTGCCATTCACGCAACAGATTTTGCCGATCCGCCTCCGGAGCGGTCACCATTGCCGGACCAGGTGGGACCAACGGGGAGGACGGCCGATGACGCACGAGTTCGACAAGGAGTACTGGGAGCGGCGCTGGCGGCAGGGAGGCGCCGACGGCTCCATGGACGGGTACCCGCCGAACCCCTACCTTGCTCGTGAGGCAGGCGAGCTGGTGCCCGGAACAGCGCTGGACGCGGGCTGCGGTGCCGGTGCCGAGGCGATCTGGCTCGCCTCGCGCGGGTGGCAGGTGACCGCGGCCGACATCTCGTCCGAGGCCCTCGCCCGCGCCGCCGGGCGCGCGGCGGCGAGCGACGTGTCCGAGCGCCTGCACTGGGTCGAGGCGGACTTGGGCGTCTGGCACCCGGGCACGCACTTCGACCTGGTCACGACGCACTACGCCCATCCGGCGATGCCGCAGTTGGAGTTCTACGACCGTATCGCCGGTTGGGTGGCGCCCGGCGGCACCCTGCTGATCGTCGGTCACCTCCACGACCACGGCGCCCCCGGCGGGGGAGCGGAGCATGGCCACGGGTCCGGGCACCATCCACCCGCGGAGGCGTCGGCCACCGCCGCGGCCATCACGGCACGTCTGGACGAGACGGCCTGGAAGGTCGTCACCGCCGAGGAGGGCCACCGGACGCTCACCGGTCACGGGGGCCGAGAGGCCCTCCTCCACGACGTCGTCGTGCGCGCCATCCGGCGCCACTAGCCACCCCGTCCGCCGATCGGCCAACCGTGCCGGACGTAACACGGCACCGACGGCGGACGAACCGGTCATTCGGGCAAGGATCGTAGGTAGGACATGAGGGCCCTGCCGCGCGGGGAGAGGCGGTAGCCGGTCTCCAGGCTTTCGGTGAGGCCGTGGGTTTTGAGGCGGCGGACGTCGGCCTTGAAAGGGAGCTTGTCGCGGTCCAGACGTTCGGCCAGGTCCTGGGCGCGCAGGCCGGGGTGTTCCTCGATGAGGCGCAGGACCTCGCCGGTCCAGGGGCCGCGTCGGCTGCGGGCGTCGACGGCGTCCAGGGCGGCTTTGAGGTCGGCCAGTTCCTGGTCGGTCAGGTCGGCGTTGCCGGCCAGCTCCGATCGGGGGTCGGGGCCGCCCAGATGGAGCATGACGCGGTGGTAGCCGCCCTCCTTGGTGCTCTTGGACAGGGCGGTGAGCAGCGCCGCGCGGTCTTCGAAGCCCGAACGGGCGGCGTCCTCCTCGGTGATCTCCTCGGGGGTGACGGCCGTGACCGAGTCGATGACGATGACCCCCGCCCAGGTGCGCTGGGTGCTCCCCGCGCGGACCCGGGGCTCGGCCCACACCCGGAACACCCGATCGATCCGCCCGTCCGCGATCCCCTCAAGGACCTCCCGCCTGAACAACATCGTTCCCTCCCGAGTGATGCGCCTCCTTCCAGATATACGTGGACATGCCTGCGGTACGGGTCGAACCAGGCACCGTCGACGTCCTGGCCAGCCCGAGCGCTACCTGCGCCCGCGTCCAGGCGGATTCGGCGGCGTGCTGCAGTTAGTTGGCGCATCAAAGCGTCTCTGGGCCCCCATTCAGCGTGCTTCTCGCTCTCCCTGAATACGCCCGGCCGGTGATCATTTGTGCCTAGAACAGATGTACTGTCCGAATCCATCTGCAAGCTGCCATATCTGGGTGATTTCTCTTCGTCGGCTCGGTACACTGCCATAGCCCCGACCCCGGTTCCTGGGGATACGTGTCTCTGGCGAGTGGCGACTTTCCGCGCCTGCAGTGATATCTCCCCGAGTGCAGGACGTCACTCATTCTCCAACGAAAGGATTCGACATGCGATCTTCTGTCATGCGCGCGACCATTCTGACCGCTACGGCGATCACGCTCACGTTCGGGCTCGTCGGCTGTGGTGGTGACGACGTGGACAAGGCGGATCTGGTGAGCAAGATCAAATCAGAGCCCGAATTCAAGGAAATCCCGAGCAACGTCGCCGACGACGTCGTCAATTGCATGGCCGACGTGGCACTGAAGCACGCGGACAAGGCCGATCTCAAGAGCTACGTCGACGGCAAGATCAAAATGGACGAGGTCAAGGGCGTCGGCGCTGATAACAAGGAGGCCACCGCCGCTGCAGGGAAGTGCGGCGAGATGGCGGTCAAATAGCACTGAATCTCTTCGTCTACGGGCGCGCTCATCGCGAGCGCGCCCGTAGACGTCGTGGCCTCACCCCAGGGGCGTCGGCGGTGGGCGGTGTGCGGCCGCGGCGGGTGCCGGGCGCACCGGAAAATCTGCCCTGGCACTGAGTGCCATCGCGGGTTAGGGTGTCCGGCAGAGAGGGGATGCCATGTCGCAGATACGTGACGAAACCCCTGGCGGTGGGTCGGCCGCCGAGGAGCACTACATCGTGGTGTCGACCGACAGCCATGTCGGACCGTCCGTCAAAGAGCAGCTGCGTGACTACTGCGACTCGAAGTACCTCAAGGACTTCGATCGCTTCGTGGAGGGGATGGAAGCCCACGGGCTGCTCTCCTTCCGGTCCTCCGAAGCCGCCAGGCCCGGTGAGGAGGAGACCTGGTCGCTCGGGCCGTCCCAGGCCGAGCGGTTCGGGAAGAGCGCGGGAATCCGCAACGCCGACCAGGTCAGCCTCCGCTTCCTGCAACGGAGCTACGAGCAGAGTCTGATGCCGGGGCTCCAGGACCACCCGGCCCGGCTCGCCGACATGGACAAGTCGGGCGTCGCCGCGGACGTGATCTTCCACGGCGGGCTGAACGGCCAGTCGATTCCGTTCTCCACCACCGGCCTCATCAGCTGGGGCGACTCGACGTTCAACCATCTCGAGCCGGTCGGGGTCCGCATCTACAACCGCTGGCTGGCCGACTTCGTGTCGGAGGCTCCGGAGCGCCATGCGGGCATCGCCCACATTCCGATCTCGGACCCCGAGGCGTGCGTCCGTGAGGTCGAATGGGCGGCCGCGGCCGGCCTGAGGGGCGTCAACCTGCCCGCGCCGCGCGGCGACTTCCCGATGCTCAACGAGCCCGTGTGGGAGCCGCTGTGGGCGGCGTGCGCGGACGCCGGGCTGTCGCTCAACACGCATGGCGGCGGCGGGGAGCACTATCCCTACCAGGGCCAGGGCGCGCAGGCGATCTACATGATGGAGACGGCGTGGCGGACCCGGCGCGGCGTCTGGGTGATGATCCTCAGCGGCGTCTTCCAGCGCCACCCGGCCCTGAAGCTGGTGCTGACCGAGCAGTGGATGGACTGGGCGCCCGGCGTCATGGCCGACATGGACGGGCTCTACACAGGGTCGTCCGGCGCCACGCTCCGGGCCGCGATGCCGAAACCTCCGTCCGAGTACTTCATGGAGAACTGCTACATCGGAGCGAGCTTCATGGCGAACTGGGAGGCGAAGGCCGGGATCGAGCACGACCTCGCGCTCAACGTCATGTGGGGCGACGACTATCCCCACGCCGAGGGCACATGGCCGCACACCCGAGAGGCGATGCAGGCCACCTTCTGGGACATCGATCCGGCATTCACGAAGCAGTACATCGGGAACACGGCGATCGACGTGTACGGGCTCGACCCCGCCAAGCTGGAGAAGGTCGCCGCGAGGATCTGCCCGACGGTGTCGGAGCTCACGACTCCGGCCACGCCGCCCGAGGGCGAGGTGGCGGGCCTCTACGCCTTCCGCGCCGGGCCGGGGAGCTTTGTCTGAGCGGGCGCCGCCGGCCGGTATGAGCAGCGGTTGAACCTCCAGAGGAGAGGTGTGCACCATGAGAGACGAGAGCGTGCTGCAAGCACAGCCGTGCAGGACGGTGACCGCCGAGGAAGTCGACCATTTCCACGAGTTCGGCTGGGTGAAACTCGAGAGGTTCGTCGACCCCGACGTACTCCGCGCCATGCTCGGCGTCGCCCGCGAGAAGATGGGCGACGACGCCGACAGCAACCCGTTGCCCCCGGGCCTTGAGGAGGCCGTGGCGAGGGGACAGTCCGGGTTGTCCTACTTCAATGCTCAGCGCAGTTCGGGCCTTTCCCATCCGCTGATACGGTCCCTGATCCACGATGTGGGCAAGAGCGCGAAGCGGCTGCAGCGGCGCGCCACGCCCGATGGCGCGGAGCTGGGGGTGCGGTACTACTCGGACTTCTTCGTGCCGAAGCTGCCGGCCTCGAAGAAGTCCCGGCACGGCGGGAACGGCCCGACCGCCTTCCACCAGGACTTCATCACCTTCGCCGTCGACCGGTCCGGTGGGATGACCTTCTGGTTCCCCCTGGAGCCCTACGGCCCGCAGGCGGGGACGATGTCCTTCGTGAACGGGTCGCACCGTGCCGGGGTACTGGGCGACTACACGACGTACGGCAGCGGCGATGCCCTCGACGTGTTCCCCGAGCTTCGCGCGCTGGGAATGTCCGACCCGATGACCTATGAGCTGGGCGACGTCACGGTCCACACCCATCTCACCATCCACGGCGCCGGCCCGAACATGATGGACCGGCCTCGCTGGGCCTATCTCCTGGTCACGCAGCCTGCCGATGTCTGCTGGAACGGCTCGCCGTGCCCGAACTTCGATTCGACGGCCATGAAGCCGTGGGAGCCGTTCGGCGACGAGCGCTTCCCGGTGATCGGCTGAAGAAGCCGGCGGCGGAACCCTTAGCGCGAAGGACACACCAACGATGGCCTTTCCGCCCTTTCCGAACCGAGACTTCATGCAGATGTGCTGGGTGGTTCCCGATCTCGACGCCGCCATCGACTCCTGGGTGCGGACCGCCGGTGTCGGGCCGTTCTTCTGGTTCGACGGCGTCCCGTGCACCGACGGGAGCTACCGCGGGCGGCCGGCGGAGTTCCCGGCGGTCACGGCCGCCATCGCCTACGCGGGAAGCCTGCAGATCGAGCTGCTCTCCCAGGACGACGACGAACGGTCGATCTTCTCCGAGCTCGTCCCTCGCGGTCAGACCGGGCTTCACCACACCGCGCTGATCGCCCGCGACTACGAGGCCGAGCGCGACACCTTCGTCGAGGCGGGCGCGACGCTCGCCTTCGAGGGCCTCATCGGAGCCAGCCGCACCTGCTGGCTCGACACCGCGTCCACGCTCGGTTTCATGATCGAGCTGCTCGAACCGAGCGCCACGCGGGACGCGGCCTTCGCCGCCATGCGCGAGGCCGCCGAAGCATGGGACGGCACGCCCCCGATCATCGGCCGCTCCTGAGTCACGGCCGGGCTGGAGGAGAGTGATGGACGAGACCGAGCCGGCATCGACGTTCCCCCAGCTGTTCGCCGAGATCGTCGCTTCTCGCGGCGAGCACGAGGCGCTCCTGCTCGCGGACGAGACGCTGACCTACCGGGAGCTCGACCACAGGTCCGCCAGGATGGCTCGGGCGCTGCTCGCGAGCGGCGTCGGCAAGGGAACGCGGATCGGGCTGCTGGCGCCCGACGGAGCGCTCTGGCTGACGACCTTCTACGCCGCCCTGCGGATAGGTGCGCTCATCACCCCGATCAGCACGCTGGCAACGCCCCCTGAACTGGCGCACATCATCCGCACGAGCGATGCGCAGATGCTCGTAGGGGTGCGCCGCTTCCTGCGTCACGACTACGCCGAGAACCTCACCACGGCGCTGCCCGGGTTGAGCGAGGGCCGGGCGGACTCACTCCGGCTCCTGGGCGCGCCCTACCTGCGGTCAGTCTGGCTCGACGACGCCGACGGCCTGCCATGGGCACGGCCGGTCGACGTCCTCCTCGCCCGAGCCGACACCCACGACGCGCCCGATACCGCGCTACTGGCCGCGGTTGAGCAGGAGGTGTCACCCGGCGACGACGCGTTCGTCGTCTACACCTCGGGGAGCACGGCGACACCGAAGGCCGTCGTGCATGGACAGTGGGCGGTGGCACGCCAGCCACCGGTGCTCGCCGCGTACTTCCTGCAGACGGGCGCCGATCGCACCATGCCGTTGCTGCCCGCGTTCTGGATGGGCGGCATCGCCGCCGCTCTGCAGGTGCTGAGCACGGGCGGGACGCTGGTGTACCCGCCGTCCCCCGGCATCGAGGACGTGCTCGACACGATCGAACGGCACAAGGTCACCTATGTCGTCGTCTGGCATCTGCTGGAGAGGCTCCGGGCGGCGGCGACGGCCCGGGGCGTCGACGTCGACGGCATCCGGGGCATGGGCGGCCCGTCACGTGACGAGCACGGCCGCGCCATCCCGCCACGGCTGCGCGCCCGGCTGCTCGGGATGTCGGAGAGCTTCGCCCCGCACAGCGCCGAGCCGGTCGACCGGCGCATGCCGGACGGCAAGGAGGGCGCCTCGGGCCGCGCCGTGAACGGCATCGAACGCCGCGTGGTGGATCCGGAGACCGGTGCGGAGGTGCCGGCCGGTGAGGTCGGCGAGCTCCAGCTCCGCGGCGGTGCGCTGATGACGGGTTTCTACAAGGCCGACCGGCGCACGGTGTTCACGCCCGATGGCTTCTACCCCACGAACGATCTCGTGCGGATCGATGCCGACGGCTACGCCTTCTTCGTCGGCCGGACCGGCGACATGATCAAGACGAACTCCGCCAACGTGTCCCGGCTGGAGGTCGAGGCCGCCATGAACGCGTTGCCGGAGGTGGCGCTGTCGCTCGTGGCCCCGCTGCCCGATCCGGGGGCGGGGGAGGTCGTCGCGGCCGCGGTGATCGCGGCGCCGGGCGCCACCCCGACCGAGGACGGTCTCCGGACCGCGCTGCGCGGCCGCCTGTCGAGCTTCAAGATCCCCCGCCGCATCGTGTTCATCTCGCACGACGACGTCCCCAGAACGGCGACGGGAAAGGTGAGGCTCTACGAGCTGACCGAACTGATCACATCCCGAGATCGGCACCGACAGGAGAAGGCATCCATGACAGGCAAGGGCGGCCGTCCCTCGGCTGAAGAGATCGTCCTGTACGAGAAGGATCCGAAAACCAAGATCGCGACGATCACGCTCGACCGCCCGGACGAGCTCAACGCCATGACGGTCGACGCCCAGCACCGGTACGCCGACCTCGTCCGGCTGGCCGGCGTCGACGACGACGTGAAGGTGCTCGTGATCCGGGCGAACGGCACGGACCTCGGCAGCGGCGCCGACCTTCCCGAACTGATGGACATCATGGCCGGCCGGGGCGACGCCTCGATGAAGCACATCGTCCGGGTCCCCGAGGACGCGGAGGTCGAGTACCCGCCCAAGGGCTCCTATCGCTACGGGGCGTCGAACGTCCAGTTCTACACCGACCCGAGCGCCGGGATGCGGAGCCTTCAGGACTTCAAGAAGATCAGCATTCTCGAGGTGCGAGGCTACTGCTACGGCTGGCATTTCTACCAGGCGGCCGACGCCGACATCGTCATCTCGGCGGAGGGCGCCTTGTTCGGACATGCCGCGTTCCGCTACGCCGGCTACGCGGCGCGGCAATGGCAATGGTGCACGATGATGGGCGTCCGCAAATTCATGGAAATGGTGTTCACGGGCCGGCCGTTCACCGCCAAGGAGATGTACGACTGCGACTTCGTCAACGCGGTCGTCCCGTACGGCGAACTCGAGGCGATGACGCACAAGTACGCGCTCGCCTGTGCGCGTTCGCGGCCGACGGACACGGTCTTCGCTCAGAAGACCTTCTTCGAGATCTACAAGCAGCACCAGGGCGAGTACATGGGCAGCATCCTCGCCGGCCTGCTCGAGTCGACGGGCCGGCTGCTCCGGCCGGACGGCGCGTCGCTGGAGATCGACCGCGAAACGCTCGATCGCGGCCTGACCGACTCGGTCCGGGACAACGACGAGCACTATCCGCCGGAATGGCGGCTCAGCCGGCGGGGGAGGGCGGGCGAGTAGCCCGCATAGCTTCAGGGAGGATTCCGATGCTGGTCTTGACGAACGCGAAAGTCTTCGACGGCCGGGAGATGCTTCCCGGCAAGCACGACGTGACCCTCGACGGCGACCGGATCACGGCGATCGGCGGTGCGGCCGGCGATGCGAACGGCGACGTGCCGGCTGAGGTCGTCGACGTGGGCGGCATGACGCTGATGCCCGGTCTCATCAGCAGCCACCTTCACCCGGACTTCTACAAGTTCGACATCCTCGCCGGGGAGAAGCTCGGCAAGGAGCTTCCACCGGGCGTCCTGATGGCGATCGGCGTCCGTACCTGCCGGGTCCTCCTGGAGAGCGGCTTCACCGGCTACGCCGGCGCCTCGTGCTCGCACGACATCGACGCCAGCCTCAAGATGGCCATCGCCCAGGACATCATCCCGGGCCCGCGCATCCGGGCCTGCGGCCATCACATCGGGACCACCGGCGACGTGAACAACAGTTCGCGGTGGTGGAAGCGCTACGAGACGCCGGGCGCCGACCTCTGCGCCGACGGTCCCGACGCCCTGCGCAGGCTGGTCCGCGAAGAGATCGGCCGCGGCGTCGAGACGATCAAGATCTTCGCCGGCGCCGGGCACGGCATCCCCCATCGAACGACGCGCAACATGTCACGCGACGAGATCGCCTCGATCGTGAACGCCGCGCACGAACGGGGCGCCATGGTGCGCGCCCACGTCGCCGACAAACAGATGATCCTTGAGTGCGTCGAGCTCGGAGTGGACGTCGTCGACCACGGCGACGGGGTCGACGAGGAGTGCATCGAGGCCATGGTGGAGGCGGGCACCTTCTGGGTTCCCAGCCTCGTCTACCTGTGGAGCCTGTTCGAGGTCGGCTACGCCGAGCCGTCCGGCGTGACGCCGGCGCAGTACGACCATGTGCGGACGATGCTCCCGCTCGCGCAGAAGGCGGGCGTCCGGATCCTGGCCGGTGACGACTACAGCGGCGTGTTCCGCAACATGCTCGAGGACGATCCGCTCGACCACCAGGTCGGGAACTACGGCCGTGAGTTCGCCTTCTACGGCGAGATCGACGGACTGTCGCCCGCCGAGGTGCTGAGCTGGGGCACCGGCAACGCCGGCCAGCTGCTGATGGACCCGCCGGCGAGGGTCGGCGTGGTCGAGCCGCAGGCCATGGCCGACCTCATCATCGTCGACGGCGATCCGCTCGCCGATCTGTCGTTGCTCGCACGCCCCGATGAGGCGCTCAAGGCGGTGATCCGTGACGGCGCATTCGTGATCGACCGCCTTCCCGCGCGGAGGCGGCGCGCCGTGGCCTGACCCCGGCATCGGTCATCGGACCGGCGAGCCGGCCCACCCGGAGCTCGACCTGGAGCTGAGGAGCAATGGACGGAACCGAGGAACACAAGGTCGTCTTCGTGACCGGCGCCGGTTCGGGCATCGGCCGCGCCGCGGCGGAGGCCTTCGTCCGTCGCGGCTACGCGACCGCGCTCGCCGACATGGACGAGGAGGCCGGACGCGGTGCGGAGGCCGAGCTGCGCAGGCTCGGCGAATGCGGCTTCTTCCCGTGTGACGTCACCGACGATGAGACCGTCCGTGCCGCGGTGGCCCGGGCCGTCGCGACCTACGGGCGTCTCGACGCCGCGTTCAACGCCGCCGGCATCGACGGCGAGTCCGGCAAGCCCACCGCCGAGTGCACCATGGAGAACTGGAACCGGGTGATCGCCGTCGACCTGACCGGCACCTGGTCCTGCATGCGCTACCAGCTGCCCGAGATCGTCAAAGCGGGCGGCGGCTCGATCGTGAACTGCGCGTCGGTGGCCGGGCTCCGGGCGGCGGCGACGCTGCCGGCCTACACCGCCGCCAAGCACGGTGTCGTCGGGCTGACCCGGGGTGCGGCGCGCGAGTACGCCCGATCCGGCGTGCGGGTGAACGCCATCTGCCCCGGGACCGTGGACACGCCGATGTTCCGGCGCTCGATGCCGCCGGACGTCATCGAACGCCTGGTGTCCGCCAATCCGGTGGGGCGGCTGGCCGAGGCGAGCGAGATCGCGGACATCGCGCTGTGGCTGTGCGATGACGCCCCCGGGTTCCTCACGGGCCAGGCGATCGCGGTCGACGGCGGCACAGGCGCGTGAGGGATCCCGAGAGTCGGTGTTCGTTGGGACGAGTCGTGTCGTTGCGAAGTGAGTCGATGTTCCCTCAGAAGGGAGCAGGCGTTCGCTAGGACGTGCGGACCGGGAGGGTGTCCCAGCCGCGAACGGTCGCCATCGGGCCGAGCCGGGCGCGGTCCTCGTCGATCTCCCATTCGGGGAAGCGCTTCAGGAGCTCTTCCAGCACGATGCGTCCTTCCATCCGTGCCAGCGCCGTGCCGAGGCAGAAGTGGAGGCCGCGGCCGAAGGTGAGCGGCTGCCCGGCCGGGCCGCGGTGGATGTCGAAGCCGTCACCGTCCGGGTAGTGCCGGTCGTCGCGGTTGGCCGAGCCGTTGAGGAAGATCACGGCGCTGCCCTCGGGCACCACCTGGCCCTGTATCTCCACGCTCCTGGCCACGTACCTGCCGATCTGGTGCGAGGGCGACTCGAAGCGCAGCACCTCTTCGATGGCGCCCGGGATGAGAGCGGGGTCCTCGACCAGCTCGCGCCGCTGGCCGGGGTGGTCGGCCAGCACCTTCCCGGTCCAGCCGATCAGGCGGTTGGTGGTCTCGTTGCCCGCGCCGGCGATGACGTTGACGTAGGTGAGGAGTTCGTCGCGGGTCAGCCTCCGGCGGATCCCGTGCTCGTCCTCGAACTCGGCCTGCAGCAGGTCGGTCATGATGTCGTCGGAGGGGTGCTCGGCGCGCCAGTCGATGTACGCGGCGAACATCTCGATGTCGCTGAAGAACTTGGAGATGTCCATGGGCTGGCCGGCCTCGGGACGCAGGCTGTCGTCGACGCGATCGCGGACGAATTCCTGCTCGTCCTCGGGTATTCCCAGCAGCATGCCGATGGTGCGCATCGGCACCTGCGCGCCGAGGTCGGCGATGAGGTCGAAGCCGCCGGCGCCGACCAGGGGGTCGAGGCTGCGGACGCAGAAGTCGCGGATCTTGGGTTCGAGGGCGGCCACCTTCCGCGGCGAGAACACGCCTCCCATCAGCCTGCGGTGCGTGGCATGGATCGGCGGGTCCTCGAAGATGATCACGCCCGACGGGATCTCCATGTCGGACTTGATCAGCTCCAGGATGTTGCCGCGTCCCGAGATGAAGGTCCCCGGGTCGGTCAGTCCGCGGTCGACGTCGTCGTAGCGGCTGACGGCGTAGAAGTCGTGCTCTTCGCTGTAGTAGAGCGGTGCCTCCTCCCGCAGCCTGCGGTAAGCCGGGTAGGGGTCGGCGTTGATGTCCGCGTCGTACGGGTCGTAGTAGACGTCGCTCGCGTTGGTAACCGGCATCACTGCCCGCCTCTCTGAACGGGCACTCGCCAAGATCTCGGCGCGGCGTCGCCGAGCCGTGTCGCTCGGCACCGCCGTGCGGAGGTCGTGTAGGCGCGCCACCCGCTGGCACTCGGTGCCTGAAATGTATGGCACTCAGTGCCAGCGGTCAAGGTCGCAGGCGCGGTCGTCCCGGCCCGGGGCGACGGTCTCAGCTGAGCTGACCGGTGGCCATCGACGCCTCCAGCTCGCGGAGTATCGGGGCCATGCTGAACGCGCGGTGGACGAGCTCGGCGAGGTCACTCGACTCGTCGCGCAGCCATTGCTCGTAGGCGGCGTTCGAAGCGGCCAGGGAAACGTGCGCGGCCAGCTGCGGGCCGAAGGCGTCGGCCGGTGCGTCCATCCGGCGCGCGGCGAACCGCGCCACGACCGCCATCCATTCAGCGTGCCGGAGCGCGGCGTTGGCCCGCAGCGCGGGCGTTTGCAGGATCAGCCTCATCCGGGCGCGGTGCGCGGCGGGGCCGTCGCTGTGCACGCGGTTGAACCGCAGCACCGCATCTGTGATCACTTCGAACATCGGCCGGTCGTCCGGCGCGGATTCGAGCCATTCCTCGAGGTTGCGGAGAAGCGTCCCGAAGCCGCCGAACAGAATGTTGTTCTTCGATTCGAAGTAACGGAAGAAGGTGCGTCGCGCTATGCCGGCGGCGGCGGCGATGTCGTCCACGGAGGTCTCGTTGAACCCGCGCGTGTCGAACAGTTCGAGGGCCACCTTCTCGATGGCTTCGATCGACACCTGCTGCGGTGGCTTCTTCGCGGCTTTCTCGTGTCGCGACATGGCGCTTGGCTTCCACCTGAGACTCGGAGCGGTGAACGGCTGGACACTACTGAGGATCGTACTCGCAGCCGCGACCGTCCCACGCGAAGGCGCCCGCAGCACTCTGGCACTCAGTGCCTCGCTTCGCTAGCCTCAGACCATGAGGGGCCGGACCACGCCGGCGGCCTCGCGCCCTGAGCACCGCAGAGGGGATTGGCATGCACCGCAACCTGCTGAGCACGATCGTCATCGACGCTCCTTCCGATGTCCACGACCAGACCGCCGCGTTCTGGACGGCGGCCCTCGGCGCGACGCTCAGGACCACGCGCATGCCCAACTACCGCATCCTCGAAGACGCGTCGCCGCCGAACCGGATCGTCGTCCAGGACGTCGGATCCGGCCCGGCGGGGGTCCACCTCGACATCCACACCGACGACCTCGAAGCGGAGGTCGAGCGGCTCGAGAAGTGCGGCGCGACCGTGGTCGACCGCTCCTGGGCCGACCATCCCGGTACCTGGATCATCATGCGGGATCCGGCCGGAACGGAGTTCTGCGTCGTGGCGGCGCTCACCGAGGTGCGCCGGGCCGACCACGCCGAGTTCGAGCGCCGGGCGAGGCCCGTGGGCCGAGGGGAATGACACCGATGGGCCTGCCGGTCGAGGACGTGGTCGAGCTGGAGCAGCTCTGCGCCACCTACGCGCTCAAGATGACCCAGGGCGACATTCACTACATCATCGAGCACCTCTGCACGGCCGACGGCACCTACAGTGCCTTCGGCGAGACGTACGGGCTCGAGGACTGGCCGCGCCTGGTGGAGGCCGCGCCGAAGGGCCTGTTCCTCACCGGCACGCCCGTCCTCGAACTGGACGGCGAGACGGGTTCGGGCGAGGTTCCGCTGCTCTTCATCGACCAGACCGACCATCACATGCGCATGGGCTGGTACAGCGACACGTACCGGCGCACGGAGGACGGCTGGCGCCTCAGGACCCGCACGATGACGTTCCTCCGCCGCCACGGCGGCGCAGACTCCGGCCGGCCGCACGACGCGGCGCGGCCGAAACCGGCGGCCAGGCCCGGGTAGTCCTGTCGCCGGCGGGTCACGCCGCGGGCAGCCCGAGGACGAGGCGGCCCCTCGCGCGAGCCATGTCCGTGAGCCGCTCGACCGTCGTGCGGTAGCGGCCGGCGTTGCCCAGCTCCTGCGGCTCGCGCTCGTGGCTGAGCACGGTCATGACGATCCGCCAGCCCTCACCGGGCTCGCCGACCATGTCCCGGGCGGGGACCCGGGCGCCGTCGAAGAACACCTCGCCGAACTCGCGCGTGATCCCGTTGATCATCTTCACCGGCCGCCGCTCGATGCCGGGCTGGTCCATCCGGACGGCGAAGACGACAGCCCCGCGTGCCTGGCCGCGTCCGGATCGGTGCGGGCCAGCAGGAAGCACCAGTCGGCCAGATCGGAGTAGCTGGTCCAGACCTTCTGCCCCGTGATCACATACTCGTCCCCGTCCAGGGCGGCGCGGGTGTGCAGCGATGCGAGGTCGGAGCCGGCGCCGGGCTCGCTGAACCCCTGGCACCACCGCTCCTCGCCGCTGATGAGACCGGGCAGCAGGCGCTTCTTCACCTCGTCGGCGGCGTGGTGGAGGACGGCCTGCACGAGGACGCCGGCAGGCTCGGGACGTTCTCGGTGAGCCAGTCCCGCAGCCTGGCGCGGAGCCGCGCCTCCTCCGGCGAATCGCGGAAGTCCATTACCGGGCACCGCCCAGCCCGGCGTGCTCGAGCACGCGCGACAGGTTCGGGCCGACGCCGCCGGCGACGTCCGAGGCCAGCAGTGCCCGGCGCAGGAACACGTGAGCCAGGCACTCCCACGTGTTGCCGATCCCGCCGTGCACCTGGATCGCGATCTCGTGCACCGTCATCGTCGCACGTGACGCGTACGCCTTCGCCGACGCCGCCGCCGCGACGGCCTCGGCCGGCTCCAGCGCGTCCACCGCCCACACCGCCGCACGGCCTCCTCGGTGACCGAACCGCCGACCGGCGTTGCCGGCGACGCCGGCACCCGCATCGTCGGCCGGGTCAGGTCGACCCCCGCCGGCGCACCCGAGAGGGCCACGGACGCGAGCGCTCCGCCGGGGCCGAGCGCGAGCGCCGAGCCGGCGCCGGACACGTCGACGGCCACCGCGTCCTCGCCCTGCGCGGCCAGTCCGGACAGGTCGGCGCGCAGCGCCACGGTCTCCCGTGCGGACGCCTCGGACGCTCCGGCCAGGCGCCGGAGGTCCGCCGCGAGCGTCGGGCCCAGGAAGGCGACGTCCGCGAGCCCCCGCCCCAAGGCTTCGGCCACGATCGCCACCTCGACCCCCGAGGCCCACGGCGCGCCGGTGCCGTCGCCCGTGCGCAGCTCCCGCCAGCCCGACCCGGCCACCGCCGCGTCGAGCCTGGCCGCCCGCTCGGCGTCCTCCAGCCGGCCGACGGCCCGTGGGCCGAGCCGATCCACGATCTGTGCCGCCGCGTCGCGGAGTCGCGCTGCTCGGTGGAATACCGGACGTCCATCGGCGCTCCTTCTCGGTCGGTGCCGCGACGGCCCGCACCCCGGGCCAGGGTGTGGCACTCGGTGCCTTCAGAGTATGGCACTCAGTGCCTTCGCGGCGTACCCTCAAGGGCCATGAGGGAGTTCCAGACGCTCGTGGGCCCGCCGCCGCACGAGGCGGCGGGCATCGGCGCCCTCACCCTCGGCGGCCTCCTGGCCGAGCAGTCCGCACGGGTCCCCGGCAACGAGGCGCTCGTCTTCGACGACCCGTTCCGCTGCGGCGCGACCGTACGGTGGACCTACGCCGAGCTGTACCGGCAGGCCCGGCGTGTCGCGAAGGCGCTCGTGGCGGCGGGCATCGGCAAGGGGGCCCGCGTCGGGGTCCTGATGGGCAACCGGCCCGAGGCGGTGGCGTCCCTGTTCGGCGGTGCGCTCGCCGGTGCGGTCGTGGTGCCGCTGTCGACCTTCTCGCCGAAGTCCGAGCTGTCCTACCTGCTCGCGCACGCCGACCTCAGCGTCCTGCTCCTCCAGACGGCGATGGGACGCCGCCGGTTCGCCGCCGATGTCGCCGAGCTGTGCCCGGCGGGCACGAGACCCGGGGCGGCGGTCCGGGACGCCTCGTACCCGTACCTGCGCCACGTCGCCGTCCTCGGCCCGGCCGAGCACGGCTGCGGGATCGAGCCGTGGGAGCGGTTCCTGCAGCGCGGCGACACGATCGACGACACCCTGCTCGACGCCGTCGCCGCCCAGGTGCACCCCTCCGACTCCGGGGTCGTCGTCTACAGCTCGGGAACGACCGACCGGCCGAAGGGAGTTCTGCACAACCACCAGGCGGTCGCGCTGCAGTGCTGGACGCAGGCCCAGTTGTTCGGCCGCGACGAGTCGACCCGTCTGTGGTGCGCGCTCCCGCTCTTCTGGACCGCGGGCCTGAACGCGGCGATGGGAGCCACGCTCGCCGCCGGTGGCACCTGGGTGATGCAGGAGATGTTCGAGCCCGGTCACGCATTGCGGCTCATGGAGCGGGAGCGGGTGACCGAGCCGCACACGCTCCCTCACCAGGCCGGCGCCCTCGAAGAGCATCCGGACTGGGCGTCGACCGACCTCTCGTCGTGCACGAAGGTGTTCGGCAAGTCCGTGTTCGCCCGCCACCCGGCCGTCACGGGGGACACCGGCTGGAACATGCCGGTCGGCTACGGCTTGTCGGAGACCTGCTCCTTCCTCACCGGCCATCCGTCCACCACACCGCGCGAGCTGCTGAGGAAGCGGAGCTACGGGCGGCTTCTCCCCGGAAACGAGCTACGGGTCGTCGACCCCTATACCGGGCAGGTCCTCGGCCCCGGCGAGGAGGGCGAGCTCGCCGTGCGCGGACCGACCCTGATGGAGCACTACGTCAAGCGGACGCGCGCCGAGTGCTTCGATCCCGACGGCTTCTTCCGCACCGGTGACCTCGGCTCGTACGACACGGACGGGTACGTGCGGTTCGGTGGACGCCGCACAGAGATGATCAAGACCGGCGGCGCCACCGTGTCGCCCGCCGAGATCGAGGTCCAGCTGCAGGCCTGCGAACCGGTCAGACTGGCGCGCGCCGTCGGCCTCCCGGACGACCGCCGCGAGGAGATCGTCGTGCTGTGCGTCGAACTGAAGAACGGTGCCACGGCGACCGAGGACGGCATCAGGTCTTTCCTGCGCGAACGGCTGGCGGGCTACAAGGTGCCGAAGCGAGTGCTGTTCTTCTCCGAAGGGGAGCTCCCGATGAACCGCGGTGGCACGAAAGTGAAGAACCAGGCGCTTCTGGACTTGGTACAGGAGCGTCTGGGCTGATGGGCGAGAGCGAACAGGGGCCGCTGCGGCACGCCGACCTCTTCCACACCGGCATCGTCGTCGACGACCTCGCCTCCGCCAAGGCGGACCTCGGAGACCTCCTCGGCGCCGGCTGGCACACCGGCGGCGCCGACGTGCGGCTGATCACCGATGGCGGCGCACGGACCGTGCGGACGGCCTACGCCCTCTCGCGAGAGGGCCCCCACCACGTCGAGTTGTGCCAGGCGATCGAGGGGACGCTCTGGACCGCGACCGCGCCGGGCCGGGCCCACCATCTCGGCTACTGGGTCGACGATGTGGCATCCGCCTCCGCGGCCATGGAGCGGTTCGGTTCGCCGAGGATCGCGAGCATCGCCGTCACCGACGACGCGCCGCCGTTGTGCGCGTACCACCGGACGAGGAGCGGGCTCTACGTCGAGATCGTCGGCCTGGCCTTCAAACCGCTGCTGTTCCCCGCGAAGTGATGTCCGAGCGCGTTCGCATCCCACACCGGAGGTTCGACCATGACCAGCCCCAGCACGGGACCACGTTCCGGGGAGGCTGACGGCGCCCCCCGCGGCGAGCGCTTCTACCAGGGGTTGCTCGACGAGGAGACCCGCCCCGTACCGGCGAGCCTGCGCGCGACGTCCGCCGCTCCGCCGCACGACGCCGCCATCCCGCCCGCCCGCTACTTCGATCCCGAGACCCATCGGCTCGAGGTCGAGCGGGTGTGGAGCCGGGTCTGGCAGATGGCGTGCCGGGAGGAGCAGATCCCGGAGGTCGGCGACTCCGTCGTCTACGACATCGCCGACACCTCGCTGATCGTCGTGCGTACCGCGCCCGGCGAGATCCGCGCGTTCCACAACTCGTGCCTCCACCGGGGCACGCAGCTCCGGAACCGGTCCGGTCACGTCACGCGGCTGCGCTGCCCCTACCACGGGTTCACCTGGAACCTCGACGGAAGTCTCCGCGAGATCCCCTGCGCGTGGGACTTCCCGCAGATCGACCCGGCGACGTTCCGGCTTCCGGAAGCACGGGTCGGCGCGTGGGGCGGGTTCGTGTTCGTGAACACCGATCCGCAGGCCGGGCCACTGGAGGAGTACCTCGAGAACATGCCGTCGCACTTCGCCCAGTGGCCCCTGGAGGACCGGTATCTCACCGGACACGTCGTGCGCGAGATGCCGTGCAACTGGAAGGTGGCGCTCGAAGCGTTCATCGAGGCCTACCACACGATGACGGTGCACCCGCAGCTGCTGCGCACGGCAGCGGACACGCTGACCGAGTACGACGTCTACGGCGCGCATGTCAGCCGCATGATCACGGCCGTCGGCATCAGCAGCGAGCACCTCGATCGCGAGCTCGACGACGTCGAGATCGTCAAGGCCATGCTCGGCTCGCCCGAAGCGGACATCACCCTCGAACCCGGGTCGACGGCCCGGCAGGTGCTGGCGGACCGGGTGCGCGCCTCGCTGCACCGCCGCACCGGCCGCGACTACTCGCACATCACCGACGCCGAAGCGCTCGACGGCATCGAGTACTTCCTCTTCCCGAACTTCATGCCCTGGGGCGGATACCTGACCGCGTTCGCCTACCGCTTCCGTCCGAACGGCAACGATCCCGACTCGTGCGTCATCGACATCATGGTGCTGGAGCCGGTTCCGGAATCCGGCCCCCGCCCGCCCGCCGCGAAGACGAGATACATCGGCCCGGACGAGAGCTGGACCGACGCACCCGAACTCGGTGTTTTCGGCCGGGTGTTCAACCAGGACGGCGCACGATTCGAACGGGTCCAACGCGGCCTGCGCGCCTCCGTGAGGACCAGCGGCACACTGGCGCGCTACCAGGAGAGCCGCATCCGCCACTTCCACGCGACGCTCGAGACCTACCTCGCCCAGACCGACTGAACGATCACCAGACGACCGTGCTCCGGGGCATGGCCATGCCCGAGAGGTCGGCGACGCCGCCACTCGGCCCCCGGCGACCTCGGCCGGAAGCGGCCAATCCACTGAGTGGGACCGCTCGTAGGGGCGAGGCACCGGACACCGAAGACCTCGACCGGCACTGCCGCGAGCAGCCTGACGGCCGGCTGGTGCTCGTGCCTCCGGATGATGCGGACCGAGATCGCCGACCGGCTGTTCCCGGCACGTGGGACGGTCCGCGACGTCCCGCCGACGCTCAGCCGACTCGGCTGCCTTCCTCGGAGGCACCCGCCGCCAGGCCGTGGTCGCGAGGTTCCTTGAGGGGCTCGTTCCGCTGGGCCCGCTCCAGCCGGTCCGGCAGGGCGAGCTTGTAGAGGGGCAGTGCCGCCGCCGTGGTGAGCACGGCCACCAGCACCAGTATGGAGAAGGTCTGCTGGCCGATCATTCCCTGCGCCAGCCCGATGTTGATGAAGATCAGGATCATCAGCCCGCGGGCGTTCATCAGGGCGCCGACCGCGTAGGACTCCCGCCATCCGAATCCGAGCGACCGCATGGCGAGCGAGCAGCCGAAGTACTTGCCGACGAATCCGACCAGCAGGATCGCCAGGAACGCCAGGAACATCGTGCCGCCGCCGAGGCCGTCCAGCCGGGTGTTGAGCCCGGAGAAGGCGAAGAAGATCGGCAGCAGTAGCGTGGAGACCACGTCCATCATCCTGCCGTGCAGCATCCGCCGGAAGGCGGCGTCGCGCGGCATGGCGAGCCCGGCGATGAACCCGCCGAAGACCGAGTAGATGCCGATCCAGTCGGTGAGCCAGCCGGCGGTGAGCGGGACCAGGATCACCAGGTACATGGTGCCGTTGCTGATCTGCCCGGACCGCAGCACGTGCCGGCCGAGGGTGCGCAGCAGCCGGGACACGACGGTCAGCATCAGCACCGCGAACAGGAGCGCCAGCCCGATCGTCCTGGCGGCGCCGCCGCTGCCGGAGTCGATGTGGATCGCGGTCAGGATCGCCAGAATGCACCAGGCCACCGCGTCGTCGACGCCCCCGGCCATCAGCGACAGCTTGCCCAGTGGCGAGTTCTCCAGCCCGCGCTCGTAGAGGATGCGCGCCAGCATCGGGAAGGCGGTGAGCGACAGCGCGCCGCCGAGGAAGGCCGCGAAGAACCACCGGCTGATGCCGGGATCGGACAGCGTGCCCCACAGCAGCAGCCCGGCGCCCATGCCGAGGACCATGACCGGCAGGATCCCGGCGACCGCCACCATCGCCGGCTGATGGAGGGGCTGCCGTGGCCCCGAGCCTCCGTGCTCCATGCCGGCGCCGACCAGGAACATGTACAAGGTGAGCCCGATGGTGCTCAGCACGTACAGGATGGGCGTCACCTCGGGCGGGAAGACCTTCGCCTGGACATCGGGGAAGAGCCAGCCGAACAGGGTCGGGCCGAGCAGGACGCCGGCGACCATCTCACCCAGCACGCGCGGCTGCCAGAGGCGGGTCGCGAGGAGTCCGCACAGGGCTGAGACGATGAGGATGACGATCACGGCCGGGAGGACCTTGAGGGTGAGTTCCAGATTCGGGTCGATTCCGGTCGCCGCCAGGGCGGGGTGGTTCATCGTGTCTCCGCTGGGAGTTCGGGGGGCGTGCGTGCCGTCAGGTGGACGACTCCGCGAATGAGATGCTCGGTAGCAGGACGTAGGGCGTGATCGCGGGCTCGACCCCGGCGAAGCTCTCGGTAGTGAACCGCCCGGCCGCGACCGGCATCCGGGTCAGACCTCCTGCTTCAGCAGATCTCGGCGGATCAGCGTCTGGACTTGGGTCGCGCAGGAGCGGTAAGCCTGGAGCGGCTGTCCGGACGGGTCGGGCACGTCGGCGGCCCGGGAGATGCACATGGTGCGCGCGGCGGCGGCCGGAGCGAGTTCGGCCACCAGGTCGCGCTGCGCGCGGGTCATGCAGTAGATCTTCTTGGTCTGGGCGCACATCTCCGGTGTCAGAGGCCGGGACCGGTGGTCGAGGGGCGCGTCTATGCCCATCTCGACCAGAACCGTCACGGCCTCCGGGGTGATCGGCGTCCCGGGCGCACTCACCGAAACCCCCGCGCTGCCGATCCGCCAGTGCGGTGTGCCGCCGTTCGCGGCGATCTCCGCGCGGGCGATCGCCGCGGCCATGGGCGACCGGCTGGTGTTGCCGCCGCAGACGAACAGGATCTGGTTCGGCGCCTTCGCCGGCGCTCCGGACCTCCGTGCGAGGCGTGCCTTGATGGTGTCCCAGCTCAGGACGAACGCCGCGGCGACCACCATGAGCGCGGTCAGATACTGCGCGGCGCTGGGCAGCGGCGCGTCGAAGGCGCCGTTCAGAACGAAGGAGGCGGTGATTCCGGCCAGCAGGCTGGCGCAGACATGGACCGGCACGCCGAAGGTGTACTCCCGCCGGTTGATGAAGATGAGGCTGGTCATGATGAACAGGCCTTCGTAGCACACGCCGATCAGCAGCGCGGGGAACACCGCCGGCGTGAGGAGGAACGACGTGAAACCCGTTCGCAGCTCGTGCATCCACGTTCCCTGGCCGATGACCGCCGGTACGGCGACGATCAGGAGCAGGACGAGCGGCGTGGTCATGTGCTCTTCGATGAAGTACCGGCGGTCGCGCAGCAGATCGCCGGTCTTGGCCCACGTGCTCATGATGCGGAACCGCTGGTAGTAGGCGAGGGCGTAGCAGCCGAGGCTCAGCAGTGCGCCGATCGTGAGGGTGTAGTTGTCGATGTCGGCCAGCGCGATGACCGCCGACACCATGCACAGCGCCAGGGCCGCCGCCGAATACCAGTGGATCTTTCGCCGCCGCATCAGATCCACGACCGGTGCGGTCATCAGGGTGGTGATGCGCATGAGCACGAGCATGAACACGATCGACGCGCCCGGGAACGTGAAGTTGAGCGTCGTCGTGCCGACGATCAGGGCCATCCAGAACGCGGACTGGGCGGTGTGGCCGGACGGGAAGGGCACCGAACGGCCCGCGATCTCACGCCGGCCCGAATACCGCAGCCAGCCCCCGAAGTACACGAAGATCGGCATGGCCAGAACCTGGCCCATAACGGCCGCCGGAAGCAGTACGAGACCGCCGACCGGTTCGTCGATCCCGGGCAGGAGGGCTCCGGAGATGGATTTGCCCAGGGCACTGTACGGCGTGTACCACAGGAAATATCCGATGCCGAGCCCGAGCATGCCGAGGCTCAGCGTTCTTTTCTTGTCCATTGAACCTTCTCGAGGGGCGGAGGTCACCGGTTGTCGCGGATCAGCGCGCGGCCGGGTACCGGACGGCGAGCAGATCGGCATCGAGCCCGTGGTCGGCGAGGAACGTCCGGACCTCCGGCTCGATGTCCGGCCGCACCACGGCGACGAAGCGCTGGACGAGGGACGCGACGGCGCAGCAGACGATGAGCTCGGTGATGGCCCGCTCGTCGTACTGCTCGATGAGCGGTTCGACGAAGCGCCGCGGGGTGACCATCGGGCTCTGCGCCGACAGCCACGCCAGGCGCAGCGCGCTCTGCTCCTTCGCGTCGAACGGCTCCATCGACTCCGGGTCGCCGATCGCCGCCCGGTAGGCGTGCCGTACCCGCGCCGCGGCCCGGTCGGGGGCCTCGGCGAGGTGAGCGGCGATGAGGCCCTCGATCGCGGCGAGGTAGGTGTGGCCGCGGGAGACGGCCGCCACCCTGGCCATCAGGTGTTTCAGCTCTCCGCTGATCACCGCGTCCCAGCCGCCGCTCATCAGCGTGACGTACATGTGGGCGTGCAGCGATCTGGTCGCCTCCGGCCAGGCCGCCATCCAGGCCGGCATCAGCCCGAGGTGTTCGGTGGTGTACGCCGTGACATCGCCGACGGCCGTTGCGAACCTGCCGAGCATCTCCTCGGCCTGCGGCCCGCCCTCGGGCACGCCGTGCGCGAGGTTGTCGGGGTTCTCGTCCTCGATGCCGTGCCGTCCGGGGTCGATGCCCTTCGACTTCGCCACCACGGCCCAGTCGCCCTCGATGGCGACCCCCGCGAGATCGTTGAAGACGTTGAAGAACCCCATTGACGCGCCGATCTGAATGACGGCCTCAAGGGCCTCCTCAGGGTCCACCGCTTTCGTGCGCCCCCGGTCCGCCGTATCGCGCACCGCGTCGATGGCCTTGTCCGTGACGGCGTTTCTGGTGGCCTGCGCGGCGAGGTCCACGACCGCGACCTCGAACGGGCCGAACGGGTTGTCCGGACCGGTGTCGCCTCGGCGGGCGGCTTTCAGCGCGTCGACGTCGACGTCGAGGCCTTTGAACATGGTGATGCTGTGCGTCATGCAGTAGGTGCAGCCCTGCGCCGCGGACGAGCCGTAGCCGATGATCGACACCACCGGCGTGCCGACGGTCCCGGCGGCCTTCTGCAGTGAGGCGATGTTCTGGCAGTAGACGAACAGCTTGTAGGCAGTGGGCCAGCGGTACAGATAGGCCAGCGTGTTAGGCCAGAAGCCGAAGATCTTGTGGTAGAAGCGCAGGATCGGCCAGGACTCCGGATCGGAGTCGTGGGTTCCGTCGGTACGGGACAGATGGTCGACCAGAGGCAGGTCTTCGGCGCCCCTGGCGAGTTCCTCGTCGGACACCGACCCGATCGGCAGCGCACCGTGCGCGGATTCGACGACCTCGCGAAGCCTGCCGGCCTTCGCCAGCCCGCTCAGGTCGTCCGGCCCGTCGATCCACTGCCCGCCGGCGAAGACCTGCGGCAGGGTGGACCGTCCCGAGTAGTACACGGCCGAATCGGCGAGCCGGGGCGCGCTCGAGGTGTCCAGTTCCTCATAGGGGATTCCGGCCGTGTCGAGAACGCGCTTGGAGTTCTTGCAGAGTACACAGGCCGGTTTGGTGAAGATCTGGACCGTTGATGTCTCGGTCATCGGTGCTCCGCTCAGAAGTCGGTGGGCGAGGGGTCGACGAGAACGGCGCGTCCCTGAGCGGCGGCTCAGGAACGCGCCGGTACTCGCGTTCGTAGATCAGGGCGCTGGTGACACTGGTCGTGGACCGATCGCGGGGATCGGGTCAGGTGGGGCAGGACGGACCGGACCAGGCGGGCGGCCGGACGGCCTCCGGCTCGTCAGCTCGCCCGCAGCAGCGTCAGCTTCGGCTCGATCGCCAGGTAGAGGCCGGCCAGGGAACGGCCGGGCGCGTCCGGCGGCTGGAGCATGTTGACGTTGTGGTTGGCCAGCGGGTTGCCGCCCTCGGCGCCGGGCCCGACGAGCTCCTTGGCGACGGCGTCGTAGGCGCGCTCCTGGTCCATGGCGTCGGCCAGGTCCTCGACACCGGCCGTGATGTGGAGGAACGCCTCGTGCAGCTTGAGGTTGCCCTTCTCGCGCCGGCTCAGCCGCTGGGCGTTGTAGAAGTGGTCGTCGCGGCCGCGGTAGGCCTCGTAGAACACCGAGACCAGGACGAGAAGGCGCTCGTACGACGTCCGGTACGCCTGCTCGTAGAAGCTCGTCGCGTCCTGCTCGTCGATCCCGTCGCGCATTATCGAGGACAGCGTCGCGGCCGACAGCATCGCGCTGTACATCGCGAGGTGGACGCCGGTGGAAAGCAGCGGGTCCAGGAAGCAGGCCGCGTCGCCGGCCAGCAGGTATCCCGGGCCCGCGAACCGGTCGGTGACGTAGGAGTAGTCCGTCTCCGCCTTGATCTCGCTGCTCAGTTCGGCGCCCGAGACCAGGTTCGAGATCAGCGGGTTCTCGGCGAGGTGGCCGAGGTAGATCTCCTTCAGGTCCGCCTGCCCCGCCTGCTGCTTGCGCAGGTGCTCCTTGGTGAGGACCGTTCCCACGCTCACGGTCCCGTCGTGGAGCGGGATCTGCCACAACCAGCCGTGCGGGATGGAGCAGACGCCGATGCCGTTCTCCGGCCCGCGTCCGAACGGCTTGGTGTTCTTCCAGTACCCCCACACGGCGACGTTCTTGAACACGTCGTGGTGGCGGCGGCTGTTGTGGTGCTTGGTGGCCAGCAGTCCGGCCCGGCCGGACGCGTCGATGACGTAGTCGAAGTCGACGACCCCCTCGGCCGCCTCTTCGCCCTTGGCGCCGGCGCGCTCCCATGTCGCGTTCACCGCGCGGTCGCCCTGGAAACCGATCTTACGGACGGCCACGCCCTCGTGGGCCTCGACGCCCTCGCTGCGGGCGTGCTCAAGGAGCAGCTGGTCGAAGTCGGAGCGGCGGACCTGCCAGCTGTACTCGGTGCCGAAGATCTCGCTGAACCGCAGCTCCCAGTTCTCCTCGCCCCAGGCGTAGTAGGCGCCGCCCTTGCGCTTGAACCCGAACGCCTCGACCTTCTCCCGCGCACCCACCAGATCGAGGATCGGCAGGCACGAGGGCAGCAGGGACTCGCCGATGTGGTAGCGCGGGAAGTGGTCGCGCTCCAGCAGCATCACCTTGAATCCCTGGCGGGCCAGCAGCGTCGCGGCGGTTGAGCCCGCGGGCCCGCCGCCGATCACGAGAACCTGGACGGACTTGCGCACCATGCCGATCCTCCTCCTTCGTGTTTCGTGGCATGCGATCCTGACGGACCGCGCTGGTCATCCCCGCGGGTTCGCGCCGCCGGGATGTATGGGGTGGGCGACGTGCCCGGTGCCGGTGTCGACGACGTCGCGGTAGCTCGTGGTCACCGATTCCAGATGGGCGGCCTTGGTCGCGTCGTCGGCGCCGGCCCTGGCCGCGAGGGCGCGTTCGGCGGTGTCCATGTCCCGGTTGGCCTGGGTGATCGCGGTCGTGGCGGGACGGCGGACGCCTTCGTAGCGGTCCAGTGCGGCGGCCACGTCGTCGCCGCGTGCGAGCTCGGCGGCGAGGGCGACCGCGTCGAGGACGGCCTGTGACGCACCGTTGGCGCCGATCGGGTACATCAGATGGGCGGCGTCGCCGAGCAGCGTGACCCGGCCGTCCCCCCAGCCGGCCAGCGGATCGCGGTCGACCATGGGGTACCGCAGGATCCGGCTGCTGCGGGCGAGCACCTCGGGGACGTTCAGCCAGCCGAAGTCCCAGGCCGCGAAGTGCGGCAGCACGTCCTCGAGGCGGCCGGCGCCGGCCCAGCCGGAATCGGCGGACGCGCCCGTCGCGGCCGCGGGGACCATGCACACCCAGTTGAGGAGGGCCCTGCCCTGCCGGGCGTGACGTGCCGAGCACGGGTAGGCGATCATCCGGGCCCCGTGCTCGTCGTTGCCCAGGATCATGGTGCGACCGTCGAGGAACCCGTCCAGTTCGGTCAGTCCGCGCCACATGTGAATCCGCGCCGAGGACACCGCGGTGCGGTCGGGGTGGAGCTGGCTCAGGACCGCGGAGTTCCTTCCGTCCGCACCGATCAGCGCCGTGCCCTCGATCGAGATGGAGGGACCGCCGCGTTCGTCCCGGCCGTTCTCGTCCCGGCCGTTCTCGACCTGGACCTGGACGCCGCCGGGCGTCTGCGTGAAGCCGGTCACCCGGGATCCGGCGCGGACCGCGTCCGGACCGAGCCGGTCGCGGACCGCCGCCAGCAGCATCATCTGCAGTTCGCCGCGATGGAGCGAGTACTGCGGGCACCGATGGCCGGCGGCGAGGCCCCGCGGTTCGGTCCACAGCGTGGTGCCGGTGCGGTCGAGGTAGCGGTGCTCCCGGGTGGCGACGCCGATCGCCGCCAGAGCCTCCCCGAGGCCGAGCGAGGTCAGTTCGGCGATGGCGGCGGGCTGGATGTTGATCCCCACCCCGATCGGGCGGATCTCACGGGCGTTCTCCAGCACCGTCGCCTCGATCCCGTGGGCGTGCAGCGCGAGCGCCGCGGTCAGCCCGCCGATCCCGGCACCGGCGATCAGGACGTGAGCGTTCTCGGAGGTGGACATGACTGCTGCTGCGCTCCCTGATCGTCACCTGCGGACGAGGCGAGTTCGGCGGGTGAAACCGCAGGCCGCGGCACGGCTGGAGGCAGCCGTGCCGCGGCCTCCGGGGCGGCTCCGGCGCGCTTCTACGGCTCGAGATGTTCCTGCATGAACTCGTAGGCGCGTGTGCCGATCTGCGTGGAGAAATCGGAGACGTTGCTGATCGCGGAGCGGAAGTGCACGCCGCCCCAGTGCCTGCTCATGCCGCAGTCCTGGGAGAGTTCCGTCCACGTGTTCCAGGTGAAGGTCATGTCCTCATGGGGCGTGAGCCCCGGCTCGACCACCGACGACCCGGCCTTCACGTGGATCTCGGAATTGATCTCGTCGCCGCCGAGCAGGAGGCGGGCCGCCTGGGTGTAGGCGCCGCAGAGCGAGGTCGAGACCGACGGGTATTCCGAGTGGTCGGGGGTGGTCAGGTAGCTCTGCCACTCGTTGCCGGTGATGTCGTGGACGGTGCCCCGGCCCGGGCCGCCCCACGCGGTCACGGGCTTGTCCCCGTACAGGTAGCGGATCGCGCTGTACGGCCGTACCGAGTCGTAGAGGTTCTTGTAGTGCCAGTCCACGATGGCCGCGTCGAAGATGGCGACTTCGACGGTCGCGAGGTACTGGACGAACTCGCCGACCTCCATCGGCTTGGTCCTCAGCGCGGTCGTTCCCGCGATGACCCCGAGGGTGAAGAACTTGTCGTTGAACAGCTCCGCCAGCACCTTGTGCCGGTCGGTGAGCCCTGCCGACGCTTCCAGGACCTCGTCGGCCTGGCGCCGGTACGCCTCGATGTTGCGGACATCGCTGTTGACCGGCGGGTCGAGGTCGAACTTGGCCGGATCCGAGAAGGTGAACGGCGTGGCGAGGCGCATCTGCGGGGTCACCGCCGACTGGACGGTGAAGACGCCGTTTCCGTACGGGTTGAGGTTGGGCTGCCAGCGTGACGGGTCGTGCAGTTCGTACGCCGTGTTGACGGGCTTGTAACCGGTGTAGTCCCTGAACGGCTGCGGGTGGTACCTGCGGCCGCCCTCGTTTCCCAGCCGGTTGAGCCCGTCGTTCTCGCGGGCCTCGATCATTCCCCTGGCGGCGAGGTTGCCGATGCCCGTCGCCGTCTCCTTGTCCTCGGAATCGTCGTCCGGGTTGAGGCCGACCGACTCCATCATCTTGCGCCAGTCACCCCTGCCATGGGGAAGGCGGTCGTTGAGGATGCGGTAGGAGGCGTAGAGGATGGCGACGTTCTTGTTCCGGTTGTTGGCCTCGATCTTCGGCCGGTGGCCGAGGTCGGAGTAGATGCCCACCGCCGGGTAGTAGTACGGCGCGACCGCATCGAACCAGGTGACCTCCAGGGCCATGGTGAAGTCGGCGACCAGTGATGCGTCGCTTCCCGACTCGGAGATTCCCATGCGGGATTCGGCCTGGAGGGCAGGGAAGATCACTTCGAGCGCCGCGTTTCCGTGCTCGAAGTCGAACTTCCCGGTATCGGGCCGGAAGTACCGATCGCTGTAGTCAGCCATGTCCGATCTCCTTGTCCTGTGCTGGTGGGTGTTCTTCGGCTTGCGGAACGGTCCTGCTCGTCATGCCGTCGGCTGCTCTTCCCGCTGCATCGGAGCGCCGAGGACGAAACCGTCGTAACCGGCGCCGGCGACCTCCCCGAGTTTCTGGCGGTACGCGGCGAGCCCCGCGACGTAGAACAGGAGCCTCTTCTTCTTCCCGGGGATGTTGCCGCCGTTGATGAAGGAATCGACCTTCGAGAAGAGGCTGTGTTCGGCGATCTCGTCGCAGGTCGAGGTCCAGGTCCGCTCGGCGTCCTCGGTGGCCTCGATGCACGGCTTGTCGCCGTCGATCGCCGTCTTGATCAAACTGGTGATCCAGTCGACCTGGGTTTCGATTCCCGGCGGCAGGTTGCTGAAGACGGTCCCCGGCCCGAAGACCATGAACATGTTCGGGAACCTGTTGCAGGCGATGCCCAGGTAGCTGCCGGCGCCGTCCTTCCAGTGGTCCCGCAGGGCGACGCCGCCGCGGCCGCGGATCTCCATCTTCTTGTAGGTGCCGTCGAACGCGTCGAACCCGGTCGCGAAGACCAGGACGTCGAGGTCGTGTTCGGCGCCGTCCTCAGTGACCACACCGTTGGGCGTGATCTCCCTGATCGGGTTCTCCTTGAGGCTGACCAGGGCGACGTTGTCCCGGTTGAAGCTCTCGTAGTAGTCCTCGTTGCTGATCGGCCGCCTCGCGTAGTAGCCGGTCGGCATCAGCTTCCGCGCGGTCTCCGGGTCCTTGACGATCTCCCTGACCTTCGACCGGATGAACTCGGCCGCGGCCTCGTTGGCGGCCGGGTCACGGGCGATGTCCGAGAACGTCTCGAGCATGAAGCGGAAGGCGTTGCCCTTGTCCCAGGCCTTCTGGAAGATGCGCCGGCGCTCCTCCGCGGAGACGCTCATCGCGGGCACCTGGCTTTCCTGGAACCCGGCTCCGACGTAGGAGATCCAGACCCCGTCCCAGATCTTCTGGTGGTTGGCCCGGTACTCCGCCCTCTCCTCCGCGCTGATCGGGCGGTTGCCGTTCGGCACGCAGTACTGCGCCGTCCGCTGGAAGACCGTCAGATGGCCGGCCGTCTTCGAGGCCGCGCAGATGAACTGGGTCCCCGTCGAGCCGGTGCCGACGATGCCGACGCGCTTGCCGTCGATCCTGAGGTCCGCGGGCCAGGTGGCGGTGTGGACCATGCGTCCCTGGAAGCTGTCGCGGCCCTTGATGTCGGGGTAGTACTCCATCGACAGGGGCCCCAGGGCGCTGACGACGTAGCGTGCGGTGAGCGTCTCGCCCTCGGCGGTGCTGACGGTCCACACCGCCGTGGCCTCGTCGAATGACATGCCGTCGATGCCCGTGTCGAGTTGGATGTCCTTGCGCAGGTCGAATTTGTCGACCACCGACTCGAGGTAGGCCTGCATGTCGGCCTGGTCGATGTAGCGGTTGTTCCCGATCGGCTCACCGAGCGTCTCCTTGTCGAAGGAGAACCGGTAGACGAGGCCCTCGCTGTCGGACTTGGCGCCCGGGTAGCGGTTCCACCACCAGGTGCCGCCGATACCGCCGGCCCTGTCGAACGCCCGGACGCGAAGGCCGAGTTCGTTGCGGAGTTTGTGGAGTGCGTAGATGCCGCCCATTCCGGCGCCGATGACGATGGCGTCGAATTCGGGGGGGTTGTCCGCCATAGGGCAACTCCTCTCTGTGCTGGACTTGATACGGGCAACGGACCCGGGCGCGCCGAACCGGCGATCGCGCGGATCGCGGTGCTGCTGGGGATGTGAAACGGCGGGCGGGCCTCGGCTAAGGCTGCAACCTGATGCTCCGCCAAGTCGCCTGGGCCCTGTCGTAGCGCAGTCTCCGGTGCAGCCTTCCGGAGGCGGCGGACCAGAACTCGACGACGGCCGGCTCCAGGCGGTAGCCGGCGAACCGCTCCGGCCGGGGGAGCGGGCCGCCGCGCATGGACAGCCGGTCGGCCTCCGCGCGGAGCACGGAGACATCGTCGAGCGGGTCGCTCTGCCACGACGCGGTCGTCATGGCGTGCAGCGGCGCCGGCCGGGCGGCCCAGAGCCGGTCCGCCTCGGCCGCGCTCAGCAGGGTCACCGGACCCGACACGATCAGCTGGCGAGCGACCTCGCGCCAGTACAGCAGCCCGGAGGCCCACCCGGTCTGCGCGATCTCCCGGCCCTTCTGGCTGGTGCTGTGGCTGGTGAAGACCAGGCCCTCACCGGCGACCTCGACGACCGTCACGGTCCGGTTGGAGGCGCGGCCGCGGTCGTCGGCCGTGGCGAGCGCGAGAGCCAGCGGCTCGCGCACCTTCCCCTCGACCGCCGCCGAGATCCAGTTCCGGACCAGTGCCATCGGCTCGGGCGGCGGGTCGGCGTACTCCGGGAAGGACGCGTCGAGTGCGCCGGTCAGGCTTTCGTAGGTCCGGCTCATCCTGCCTCCGTCGGTGCTCAGGCGTAGATCAGTCCACGGGCGATCGGGACGCCCGATCCGGCGACCCGTACCTTCGTGACGCGGCCATCGGTGCAGTCCGCCCGGCCGCGCATGAGCGACGGCCGGCCCATCTCGACTCCCTGCCGGATGCCGATCCACTGCCCGAAGGCGATGCGTCCGTGGCGGGCGAGATGGATGGCCAGGGGCCCCGCCGCGGACCCTGTGGCCGCGTCCTCGGTCACCCCGTAGGCCGGTGAGAACATGCGGATGCGCCAGTCCGCGCCGGCGCCGGCGAAACAGTTCGTCGCCATATCCGGGAACGCGGCCAGGGCACGGTGGTCGGGATCGACCCGGGAAAGCGAGGCCAGGCTGTCCAGCCCCACGAACACGTGCCGGGGACCGTTGGAGTAGATCTCCACCGGCGTTTCCGGGACCGGGACGCCCAGCGCCGCCAGCAACTCGTCGGCGCGGTCGAACGCCTGCCAGGTCGGTACCGGCTGGGCCATCTGGGCGGCGACGACCGTCCCGTCGACACGTTCGAGCTCGAACGGGATGGCGCCCATCGCCGTCTCCAGCACGAGCCGGTCTCCCTTGACCGACTCACCGAGCGCGACCGCGGTGCCGAGCAGCGGATGCCCCGCGAACGGCAGTTCGTTGACCGGCGTGAAGATGCGGACGCGCGCGTCACCGCCCCGCTCCGGCGGGAGGACGAACGTGACCTCCGAGAGGTTCATCTCCCTGGCGATGCGCTGCATGCGGTCCGTGCCGAGGTCCTCGGCGTCGAAGAAGACCGCGACCGGGTTGCCCTCAAGCGGCGTGTCGGTGAAAGCGTCGATCACCGTGTAGGGGTGCGTCCCGCCGCGCCCTCCGTGATCGGTCATCATGTGACCAGCGCCGTTCTGATCAGCGAACCGAGTATGTGCGGGCCGTTCTGCGTGAGCACGGACTCGGCGTGGAACTGGAGGGAGGCGAATCGCGGACCGCGCAGCGCGTGCACGTCGCCCGTCTCCGGATCGCGGCAGATCTCCACCCCGCCCACCCCGTCCATCTCGGCGCCGTCCCGCGCCGACGAGGCCACGAACGTGTTGTAGAAACCCACCTTCTCCCGGCGCCCGAACAGGTCGATCTCCAACTGGAGGCCCTGGTTCGGCGTCTCCCTGCGCCGCACGTCGAACCCGAGCCTCATGCAGAGGACCTGATGGCTCAGGCAGACGGCGAGGAACGGGCGGCGTGCGGCCAGCAGCGCCCCCGCGGCCGACGACAGCCGGCCGATCTTGTCGAGGTGCGGGTCGCCGGGATCACCCGGTCCCGGCCCGAGCACGACGAAGTCGTAGTCCCCGAACGGAGGGATCTCGTCGTGACGGCGCACGGTCACCCGCATGTCCAGGCTGCGCAGCTGGTGCTCCAGCATCGAGGTGAAGGTGTCCTCGGCGTCCACGATCAGCGTCCTGCACCCCGCCAGTTCCGGTAGGGCCGGCGCTCGCGCGGCGCCATCGCCCAGCCAGAAGCCGGCGATGGTCGTGTTGCGGTGCGCCAGCGCGTCCCGTACACGGGGATGCGACGCCAGCTTGGACGAGGTGGCGCCCCGCAGCGCGGCGAGTATCCCGGCCACTTTGGCGCGGGTCTCGGCGACCTCCGACGCCGGATCGGAGTGGCGGACGAGCGTGTTGCCGACACCGATGCGCACCCGGCCGCCGCTGTCGATATCGGCGGTACGGATGAGGATGGCGGAGTCGAGTGTCCGGCCACCGGAACCGTCACGGCCGATGCAGGCGACGATCCCGCTGTAGTAGGCGCGGCCCATCGGCTCGTGCCGCCTGATGACGCGGCAGGCGTTCTCGATCGGGCTGCCGGTGACGGTCGGCGCGAACATGGTCTGCCGGAGGATGTCGCGTACATCGCGCCTGCTTCTGCCCTCGATGACGTACTCGGTGTGGGCCAGCCGCGCCATCTCCTTCAGCCGCGGACCCACCACCCTGACGCCCGGCTCGCAGATCCGCGTCATCATCTTGAGCTCCTCGTCCACCACCATGAGGAGCTCCTCGGACTCCTTCCGGTCGGCGAGGAAGTCCATGACATCGGGCAACGTGGGGCCGGACGCCGGGTAGCGGTAGGTGCCGCTGATGGGGTTCATGGTGGCGACGCCGTCGTTCAGCGTGACGTGCCGCTCTGGCGTGGCGCCCACGAACGTCCGTTCGCCGGTGTGGACGATGAAGGTCCAGTACGTCCCCGACTCGACCAGGAGCAGCCGCCGGAAGAACGCCAGCGCGCTGTGCGGCGTGTAACCGTCGATGTCGGTGTCGAAGAACCGTTTGATGACGAAGTTGGCGCCCTCGCCCTCGCCGATCGCCTCCTTGACCACCCTGCGGACGTTCTCGGCGTAGGCGTCGTCCACCACGTCGAAGTGCCCGTCGTGCACGGCGATGGGCAGGTCGGGGATCCGGGCGAGGGCCTCGGTGATCGGTACCGTCTGATGCCCGGTCACGGTGAGCGTGATCAGCGGAGAGCCGTCGTCCGCGCATGCGAAGCCGCGTTCACGGATCTGCCGGTACGGAACGAGCGCGAGCATGTCGGGGCGGGCGGCCGGCTCAGGTGCGCGGGCCACCGGCTCCGGCGGGACCTGGCCGGGGTCGGGGAGCGCGATATCCGCCAGAGTCGCCACGTGCGAGACGTCTCCGACGATCACGTCCAGCGACCCCGGCCCGGTCGTCTCGGGGCGGTGCAGCAAGGCGAAGGCGGGAGCCCGGAGGTCCAGAATCGTGTCGAGTAGGTCGTCCCCGCCCGAACGTGCCGCACCGCCCGGACCGGTCACAAGAACACCTCCTTCGCGCTGATCACCGCCGCGCAGGACGAGGCGACGTACCGGAGTGCCATGTGGTGGTGATCGGCGCTGAAGTCGGCGACGGCGTCGCCCACCACGAACGTCTGAAGATCGTTGCTGTACGCCTCGACCGCCGTGATCAGCACCCCGAGGTGCGCGTACACCCCGCAGATGATCAGCTGGTCGCGCCCGCTCAACCGGATGCGCTCCAGCAGGTCACAGCCGAAGAACGCGCTGTAGCGCCGCTTGAAGAACATCCAGTCGCCGACTTCCGGGTACAGCTCGTCGGTCACGAGGCGGTCGTCGGGGGTCCTGCTCATGCCCGGCCCCCAGAAGTCCCTGAGCAGGCCTCGTTCCTCTTCGCTCATGTCGCCGGGCTGGGTCGAGTAGGCGATCTGGACGCCGAGTGCCGTGGCCCGCTCGCGCAGCAGCGAGATGGTCCGGACGAGTTCGTCCCGCGTCGGAGCGGGGAGAGGCCTGAGGAAGAAGCGCTGCATGTCGTGGATGAGCAGAACCGTACGTTCGGGGTTCGGCGTCCACGTGGCGATGTTGTCGGGCAGATCACCCACACCGGGGATCGGGTAGGTCTCAATAGGGGGTATGCCGGGCATCGCGCGCCCCTTCCTGTTCGATCGGTGAGTGTCGGTTCCCCCAGGCCGAGATGACCGCGACCGCTTGCCAGAGGGTGAGCCGCGGATCGCAGAAGGTCCGGTACCGGGCCCCGACCTGGGCGAAGCCGCTCTCGTCGATGACGCACTCGGTGACGTCGTCGGGGGTGGTCTCGAGATGGAGTCCGCCCGCGACCCCGCCGGCGACCTGGACCGCGGGGACGAAGTCCGTGACCTCCCGCATGAGCGTCTTCACCAGGCGTGTCTTCTGCCCCTCCGGTGTGGCGACCGTGTTGGCGTGCATCGGGTCGCACAGCCAGATGACCGGATGCCCGGCGGCGGCCACGGATTCGACGAGCGGCATCAGCCGGTAGGCCGTGAAGTCGGCGCCCATCCGGCTGATCAGGGTCAGCCTGCCCGGCTCGCGGTCCGGATCGAGCCGTTCGCACAGGGCGAGCAACTCGTCCTTCGTCGTCCTCGGACCCACTTTGCACGCCACTGGATTGGCGACCTCGCCGAGCAGGGCGACATGGGCGCCGTCCACCTGCCGGGTACGCTCGCCGACCCATGGCCAGTGCGTAGAGCCCAGAATGAGCGCAGCCGTCTCGTCCTGGCGAACCAGGGGGACCTCGTAGTCGAGGAGCAGCGCCTCGTGACTGGTCCAGATGGGCGGGTCGCTCTGCGGGAGGCTCCGCTCGCCGCGCCAGCCCAGGTACTCCATGATCTCGCTCGCCGCCATGTACCCGGTGAGGAGGCGCAGCGGGTCGGGCTCCCGGCACTCGGGCGTCGGAGCCGGGTCGTTGACCAGATGCCCCCGGAATGCCGGGAGGGTGCGATCACCGACCTGCTCGGTCGGGCTGCTGCGGGGCTTGGCGAACTGACCGCCGATGCGCCCGGCCCGGAGCACCGGCTTGCCGGTGATGACGGTCAGCGCGTTGCCCAGCGTGTGCAGCGCGGCGATCTTCCTCTGGAGGGCCTCCGGCAGGCACTCGTCCGGATCTTCGGCGCAGTCCCCGGCCTGGACGACCAGGGCACCTCCCTCCGCGACCTCCGCGAGGAGCGAACGCAGCCTCAGCACATCTCTCGCCCGGACGAGCATGGGGCGGGACGCCAGCAGATCACGCATGCGCCGGACCTGCGGTGGATCGCTCCAGCCGGGCTGCTGCCGGGCGGCCCGTGATTGTAGTTGCAGGTGCAGATTGCGAATCTCGTGTGCGGACTTGGCCTTGTCCATCCGGTCTCCACCCGTGGAGGATGCGCTTGTGCCGGCTTCCTGACGCCGTCCCGGGCTGTGGACTCCGGGGAGTGCTGTCCGACTAGGTCGGGATTCCTTCGCGCTTGACCTGGGGAACAGCGATTCCCAGGGCCCGTAGCTGCTCGAAGGGGTTCATGAACTCCCGCTGCTGCTTGATCTTTCCGTCCTCGAAACGGAATGAGTGCAGGAAATGGTTGGTGTAGTGACCTTCGGGGTAGCCGGGGAACCGGATGGCCCCCTCCCCGTCGCACTCGACCCAGAAGAAGTTCGGGTCCTGGGTCTCGAATACCTCGATGTTGATCCAGGCCCAGTCGGGGAAGCACTTCAGGGACCAGATCGCGTGCTCGGCGAGGCGGTCGCGGCCGGAAATGACGATGGGCCGCCCGGTGTCGTTGGTCCAGAGACCGCCGACGCCGTCCTCGGTGAAGAGCAGGTGCCGCCGGAGGCGGTCCTGGCCCCTCGTGTTCATGTACTTCTCGACGGTCGCGCGGTTCTGCCGCCGAAGGTCGGCTTCCTTGCCGTCACCGAGGAATTGCTTCTTTTCGGGCATGATGGTTCCTCCGACCATTGTCGTCGCGCAGGGGGCTGTATCGGCGGGTTCGGACGGGAGACGGCGGCGCGTGCCGGACGTCTACGCATGTGCGGCATCTACACATGTGGAGCGTCTACGCAGGTGAAACCTGGTATGGCCGGGTGCCGACGTCGCCGGGCCGTTTCACCCGGTTGAAGATGCGGAGGCCTTGCCCGTCCCCGACGGGCTTGCCGGCCAGATTGGAATACAGCGGCCGCGTGGCGCACAGCCAGTGATCATGCGCCGCGTCAGTGATCCCGAGATCCAGCGACGCGTTCAACCGACATAGGGACCGCTCGCATGATCGACCGCGTTGAGCTCACGAGGAGCTGATACCGCGGGGGGCCCTCATTGGCGACTTGGCCTCTGCGAGCGATTTCAGGCACACTTCTGCCGCTCCTCGAAGCGTGACACTTTGATGGGCCGAGGTCAATAGCCTTGGATGAATCGCCGCCGGCTACGTTCGACGTCTCCGGCGTCAGCGCAGCTCATAGCGGCTTATCGGCATAACCATTCTGCCCGGCGAGCTGCGCCGGCCGGCGGTCGAACCCCATCGAGGGTCGCTCGATCGGTGCCGACGGCGGGACATATGGGGGCGCGAATGACCATCCGGGCCACGAGGCCCCGCGACAGTACGGCGGGTGACGGCCAGAGCCCCCGTCACTCGGGGAGGGCGGGAGTGGGTCATCCGGTCGTCCATACCGCCGAAGAGCGGCGGCAGGGCCCGTGCAACCAAGGGGGGCGGCAGATCGCGGAAACTGCGAACTCAGCGCCTGAGCGGCGTTCGGGCAATCAGTTCGTAGAGCTCGTCAAGGTCGTACTCCGCGCGCCTCGAACTGCCGTAGCGCGTGAGTTTGCCGCGGCTCGCCCACTTCCTGATGGTCGCCACGCCGACGCCGGCGGCGAGCGCCGCGAGTTCGGTCGGCACCGTGGTGCGGCCGCTGGGCACCGGTCTCATGGCGTGCTCCTTCGGGTGATCAGGCCGCTGTCCGGCGACTCCAGCTGCCGCCGGAGATCCAGCCACTGCCGTGGTGCCCAGGTGTGTCCGGCGTCGCAGCGAATCCGCGGTACCGAACCCTGGCCATCGATGCTGGTGGTGGCACGTACCGTTCCGCCGCATCCGGCGATGGTGCACTGACCGAGGTCGATGGTCCGCACCCGCACCGGATTCAGCGCCCGCCCGGCGTTCGCGACGAGGGCGGCGATGTCCGCTGCGAAATCGGCCGCCACCGCGTGGCTGATCAGCCAGTCCAGGTTGGCCTGGAGGAACGAGGTGAGTGTCGTGACATCGGGGCCGCTGAGCCGCGTCGCGCCGCGTTCCGCGATGATCATCTCGCACCATGCGGAGAGCACGCGCATCGTCTCGCTGCGCGAGGCCGAGGCCGCGTCGTCCAGGCAGATCCCTCTCGGCCGCCGGCCGCGCCCGATCCTCATCGGATCCTGGCGAGGTACCTCGAGGTCCTTTTCGCAGGCCCGATAGAGGTGAGGCAGGCTCGTCAGATGCCGGGTCAGCGTGGTCTGGCACGAGACGCAGAGTCGTAGCCCCCGTGAGACCGTCCCCCTGGCCAGTGCCGAGCCGCAACTTCGCACAGCACAGATCTTCTGCATTTGCCAGACCGCCCGTCTCGCTTCTTCTCGCATCGGTCAGCCGTTGGAGTGGTGACCGTACGACGATCGGACAGGGAGGAATCGCGGCGCTATCGTGCGCCTATCGGTGGCCTTTCCAGTGCCTGCGGAAACCGGTAGCCGCAGGTTGGGGCGCCCTCGGGCCGGGGCCAGCGGTGCGTCCGGGGGTCCGATTGATCTGTGTGGGCCGTGGAGCGCAAGTCATCGGGAGACTCGGCTCAGGCGTGATCGACGCACTCGGTCACCGGGCGGCTACCGGCCGGTCTACCGCACGCTCCAGGTGGCGTGCGCGAACGGCGTGATGAACGTACCGATCCGGTAGTTCGACCGCGTGCTGTCGACTCGCACCACGATCGTGACGCTTTTGTAGCCGGCCATCATTCCCTGGCTGGCGAAGTAGGCGTCGACATTGAGTTCCAGAATGTACTGTCCGCTCCAGGAGACCTGTGCCGCGCCGGATGAGTACGTGAAATTTCCGGCTGGGTCGGTTAGCCCGTTCAGATGGCCGGTCAACTCTCCGGCGGGCTGGCCGACAACTGATACCTCGACACCCTCGGCAGGATGGCCGGATACTGCATCAATGATACTGACAGTAATATTCACGGCTAGTTGACTCCAAACTCAAGGGAATTTGGATGGTGTGGATCGGCTGATGTGCGAGCCCGATCCTGGACACCGTCCATTGGCCCTACGGTGTGGAGTCACCGTACCTCGCTGTCGCCTCTATAACGGTATCGCATCCTTATCATGCGATTCTCCGTCAAAATATTGACTGGTATTGCTCAGCTGGAAAGAGGCGTCTTAAGGAGTGCGGAGCGGACGGTTTCGGCGGGCGCGGCCTGCCCGGCGCCGGTCAACCCCGCAGAGACCGCCCTGGGCGGCCGAGGTCCTGCTCCGGAGCCAACGCGCCGACTTGGGACGTTCCATTCCGGGAATGCGGCAGTGCCTGCGCGAGTGACCTGGTGATCTGCCCGGCGAGGACGGCATCGGTGCCGCGTGCCAGTTCCGCTGCCGCCTCCCAGGCGTCCACCGCTTCGCAGGACCTGCCGGCCCGGTCGTGAATGCGGCCGAACAGTTCGAGCGCCCTGGCATACCAAACGCCTTTGGTGCCGTGCTCGCGGAACACGGCAATGGCCTCCTCGACCCGAGCCAGCGCCGGCTGCGCTTCGTCTTTCGCGAAGTGGAGTTCGGCGAACCCGAGCAGTGCGCGGCCCTGGCACAGCCGGTTTCCCGTGGGCCCAGCCAAGTCGTAAGCGCCACTGAACGCGGATTCAGCGCACGCGAAGTCTCCGAGCATGCATATTGCGTTTCCCAGAGAGGTCAACGTGTTCACCTGGCCGATGACATCGCCGGTCTCCCGGTTGAAGCGCAGCACCGAGGAGAGTGTGTCCGCCGCCAATGCCGCGAGCCCCCTGCGCAACTGAAGTTCGGCTAGGGCGTACTCGACCTGGGTCTTAAGCCAGGAAGTGCCGAACTCATTGGCGATCAAGAACGCTTCGTCGAGCAGGCGCCCTGCGGCTACGAATTCACGTCGGTCGGCACTGATCTGCGCCATGCTGGTGAGCGTGTACGCCTCGCCGGCCAGGTCTTCGATCTCGCGGGAAATGGTGAGCGCCTGCCGGTAGCGCGCCAACGCCGTGTCGTAGTCGCCGCTGAGAGCATCGACGAGTGCCAGGCCGCGGAGCGCCAGCGACCGGCCCCGCTGGTCGCCTATCTCAGTGAAGATCGTCAATGATCGCTCGAAGCAACCGCTCGCGGGGGCAATGTGCACGCCTGTTTCCAACGTACCGAGGGAATACAGGAGCATGGCCTCGCCGCGCCTGTTGCCGGTTCGCCGAACGACACTGAGCGCGCACGAGTACGAGTCGTGCCAGTCGTCGCCGCTGAGACTGAACTCGAACGCTGTCACGGCGGTGCCCGCGAGATCCCAGCACAGTTCGTCGTTGCCGATCTGCGCAGCTTGGAGTATGGCGGTGACCAGGGAGTTTCGCTCCATCCTGAACCATTCGGCAGGGTCTTGCAGGACCATGCCGTGCTCGGGGAGCGGCCAGTGCTCGGCGGTCCCGTGGAGTATCGCGAAGTCGCTGCCGTAGATACGGCGACGAGCCGTGGTCGCGATGAACAGCCAGCAGCTCACCAGGCGCCGCATGGCATCGAGCCGGTCGGCCGTCGATTCGTCGGCCGAACAGCGCTCCGCCGCGTAGATCCGTACCAGGTCATGGAGCCGGAACCGGACGACGCCGTCCCCCGTGACCGTGGGCTCCACCAGATGCACCGACACGAGCTGCTGGAACAGATACTCCGCGTAGGCGATGTCCGTGTCGAGCAGAGGGACGCCTACCCAGAACGCGAAATCGGTCGTGCCGACCAGGCTCAACCGCCTGAGCAGCCGCTGCGCCGCTTCGTCGAGGAGGTCGTACGCCATCGCGATGGTGGCGCGGACACTGGCTCCCTCGAAGGAGAGTTCGTCCAGTCGCCGTGTCTCGTCCCGGAGCTGGCCGACCATGTGGGAGATCGGCCAGTGCGGCCGGGCGCGGAGCTTCGCCGACACGATGCGCAGGGCCATCGGTATCCCCTCGCAGAGCCGGAACAGTTCCCGTGCGGCTTCCGGTTCGGCGTTCATCCGGCGGTCGCCGATCAAGGTCATCAGCAGGTCGTTCGCGGTCGGCTCGTCCAGCGGCCCCACCTGGATCTGATGGACGCCTTCCAGGTGGCTGATGTGCTGTCCGCAGGTGACGATCGCGGCACAGCCGTGGGTCCCTGGAAGGAACGGGGTGATGTCGTCGCGGTAGAAGGCTCCGTCGATGACCACGAGCACGCGGAGGCCGGCGAGTACGCTCCGGTACATCGCGATACGGCCTTCCAGGTCGGGCGGTATCGTGTCCGAATGCAGCCTGAGTGACCGCAACAGCTGTTCGACGAGCGATGCGCTGCCGTCCGGCACCCTCGGGCGGAGCTGCAAGAACAGCTGACCGTCGGGAAAGTCCGAGCTGAGCAGATGCGCGGCGCGGACGGCGAGCGCCGTCTTCCCCACCCCGCCACGACCGGTGAGCACGACCACCGGCACGTCGGGTGGGTCATCGCTCGCACAGTTGCCGGTGACGGCGTCCAGCACCTCGCCGAGGACCTCCTCGCGACCGCCGAAGTCGGCGATGGTCCTTGGCAGCTGACGAGGGACGGGCGTGACGGCCGCGGGGCCGGCCAGGCCGGCGGAGGGTTGCGGAGCCGGTAGGTCGATCTGTGCGTCGCGGCTGAGTATCGCCTGTTCGAGGCGGCACAGTTCGGCGCAGGGATCGATGCCCAGCTCGTCCCGCAGCACGCTGCGTCCGATGCGGAAGGTCTCGAGTGCGTCCGCCTGCCGGCCCGCTCGGTACAGCGCCAGGATGAGCTGGCCGCGAAGGTGTTCGTTCAGCGGATGCTCCGCGACGAGTTCCGTCAGCTCGCCGATGAGCTCGTGGTGCCGGCCGAGCCGCAGCTCGTGTTCCAGACAATCCTGGTAGGTCGATATCCGCCACTCGTTGAGCCTCGTCGCCGCGCTCTGGATGGCCTCTCTCTGTAAACCCTCCAGCGCGGGCCCGCGCCAGAGCGCGAGGGCCTCGCGGAAGTCACCGACCGCTTCGGCGAAGCGCTGCTCGCCGGCCGCTCTCGAAGCCCTGGTCGTCAGCTCCTCGAAGCGCACGAGGTCGATCGCCTCCGCGGGGGTCTTGATCAGGTAGCCGGGAGGCCGTGTCACGATGACCGACTCGCCGAGAAGCCTGCGCAGCGCTGAGATCGTGATCTGTACCTGGCTCTTCGCGGTTCGGGGCGGATCGCCGTCCCACAGCGCGTCCATTATGCGCTCCACCGAAACGACATGGCCCGCTTCGAGAAGTAGAAGCGCCAGCGTAATCTGCTGGCGAGAAGCCGCGATGGTCACTGGACTATCATTTAGTGTGACTTCCAAGGGACCAAGCAACTTGAACTTCATGACCCCACCAGGGTGCTCGCTGTAGTCGGCAACGAGTACGGCTATCGGGCGGACCGGCCCGGCCCGGCGCTCCACGTTCTTCCTTGTCCGCCGCAGCCGCAGGCCCCCACCCGGTCCAATGAAAGGATAAGGCGGAGTTTGGCTTAAGTCAATTGTATTACCGAATGTAGCAACTCGTCACTTTCGGTTAGTCTATTCTTGGCCGCGGGGGATTTCGAGTTGCTGATCGATCATATGTTTCAAACTTGTAATCTGGTTGAGCGGTCATTGATTTCCAGGGTTTCGCTGTACTTGCTCACCCGGCCAGATGGCCCCTGAAGTGGGCCGATGGCCGTCGCAGGCATGCCGATCCGGAGCATTGGATGCGCCCGGCGGTAGTGGAGATGAAGTCGTGAACCATGAATCGGAGGTGCTCTGGCGCGCCCCACATAAGGATTGAGGTCCTGCCGGAACTTGCCGACCGGCAGGCCGGCCGAGACCGAGGTCAACCCGGTCAGTGGTGGTGTGGACCAGGCCATGGAAAGCATGTCGGTGGCTTTGGCGGTTGGTGCCCGGTGGAGATTACATTGAATCCATTCATCCTCGAAGTACTTGGAGGGTGGCATACGTGATGCCGCACTCCCGGTGATCAAACCGGCTCGACGGCAAATCGAGAAATGTGCAGTCCAGAGTGGGAGGCCGGGAAATTTCGCAACCTACCCCCAAGCTGCGACAATGTCCATATCAAGAAGTGGCTAAATTTGTTAACCCGGATCGTCGACGTTGAAGATCCCGACGAAAGCAAGCCGCCGCCCTGGAAGAGGATCTCCTCCAAGGCGGCGGCGATGGACGCCCGTTCAGCGCCTGCTGGTCACAGGGAGCGGATCGGGCACATCATGATCGGATTCGGCCGATCACGTCGGAACCTGCGCGCTCTCGCGCTCCGACCGGACTTCGGCATCGAAGTCCCGGGGGCGGGCCTTGCGCGGCAACCCGAACATTCCGATGAAGACGAGGACCAGGATGCCGACCGCGTACCACAGCGTGATGGAGAAGGTCCGGGAGAAGTTGTGCGCGGTGGCCTCTTCTCCGGCACTGGCCATCGCCTCCTGTAGCGCGGCGGGCGCACCCGGTTGCGGCTGGCAGCTCTCGGGCACGTGGGTCGGATCGCCAGCCGCCGAACGCTCACGGACACAGGCACGGAAGCCGTCGAGGATCCGACTCTGCTCCTGCGCCGGAACCCCTGCCGCGGTGAGCTGCTGGGTCAGAGCCGGCGTGGCCTTCTCCACGCCCCGTGCGGAGTCCTGGTCCAGCTGGTGGAAGAAGAGCACGCCCACCAGCGCGACCCCGAGTGCCCAGCCGACCTGCTGAGTCGTGTTGAGCAGCCCGGAGGCGGATCCCGCGTCGTGCCGGTCCACACCCGTCAGGATGACGTCGACGATAGGTGCGATCACCAGGCCGAAACCGAAGCCCGCGAGGACGAGCGGACCCGCCATGTCCCAGGTACCGATCTCGGGACCGTGGTGGTTCGCGGCCACGGCGTACCAGCCGAATCCGGCGGCGTTGAACAGCGCACCGGCCATCAGTACCTTGCGGCCGAACCGGGGGGTGAGGAGTTCCACCGAAAGACCCGAGCCGGCGCCCGCACCGACCGCGAAGATCGCGGCGGTCATCCCGGCGTGCAGGGCCGTCCAGCCGAGACCCAGCTGCATGTAGAAGGTCCAGACGAGGAAGAAGCCTCCGAGCGAGATCCAGAAGATCAGGTAGGCCACCATGCCCGTGCTGAACGCCTGGACACGGAACAGGCCCAGCACCACGAGCGGCGACCCGACCGTCCTGGTGCGCCGCCGTTCGTAGGCGGTGAACAGACCGAGCACCAGCAAGGAACCCACCATCATCGCGAAGGTCCAGGCGGGCCAGCCGTGGTCACGGCCCTTGATCAGCGGGTAGATCATGAGCGCGATGCCGCTCACGGCGAGCACCATGCCGACGAGGTCCAGTTTGGGAGCCGTCAGGGAGCGCGACTCCTGGACGACGAAGTATCCGGCGACCACCGCCGCGAGCCCGACCGGCAGGTTGATCAGGAAGATGGCGCGCCATCCCAGCCCGAACAGGTCCCACTCCACCAGCAGGCCGCCGACGATCACGCCGGCGACGGACGCGAATCCGAGGACCGAGCCCCAGATGCCGAGTACCTTGCCGCGTTCCCCGGGCGGGAAGGTGACGTGGATGATCGCGAGCACCTGCGGGACCATCAGCCCGGCCATGGCTCCCTGGGCGATCCGCCCGGCGATGAGCATTTCCGCGTTGACGGCGATGCCGCAGAACAGGGACGCGGCGGTGAAGCCCACGACCCCCAGAAGGAAGATCTTCTTGCGCCCGAAGATGTCGCCGAGCCGGCCACCGGTGACCAGGAGCCCCGCGAAGCCGATCACATAGCCCGCCACGACCCATTCGATCTGGGAGTACTCGGCTTCGAGGTCACGCAGCATGCTCGGGACCGCGACATTGACGATCGTCACGTCGAGCATGTCCATGAAGCCTGCGCCCAGGAGGATGACGAGGGCGAGCCATCGCCGCGGGGCCAACTCCTGCGTTTCCCCGTTCTCCGTCCCTGTCGGCCCTTGACCGGCAGGGTCCGGATGACCGCGTTCGTCGTATGCCATGAGGTGCCTACCTCCAGTCGATCTCGAGAGGCGGATGCGTCGGCCCCTCATAGCCAAGACGAACCGTCGCGGCAAAACCTGACCGTGAGCCACTCGGGTTCCGGGACGCGTGGCCGGGAGACCCCTCCGAGCGGCCGGGAGCATCACACCCGGCCGGCTTGCGTGGCGGGCGCCCGGTCAGGGACGTCGAGCCGGGCAGGCCGCTGGTAGACGGCATGGGGCGGGCCACACCGGTGCCGTTCCTTCGGGCCGAGTTTTCCTCAGAGCCGGAGAAGTGACGCCGACCAACTGACCCGGGATAGACCACTATCGCGGCGACGTTCGGGCCGTACCGCACCGGCCCGTCCACTCCCGCCGGGTCACCAGAGATGGTCACCCAACCAGTCACCCTCGGATTCACATTCTTGTCGGCCTCCGTTTCCTCGGCTCGAACCATATGGTGGAGCAATAGGAGTGGATCGGGTTCTGAGCCGAGTAACCCCATCGTGGAGCGGGGGTGCACGACGAATCCTGCGACCAGCGTTCTCGGAAAGTCACCGATTGACGGGGTCGCGGCATGTCCGAAGGGTGGTCGGCAACGCCGCGTCCTGCGGCGCTGAGCAGGTCGTGGGTGAGGGCGGCGGGGTGCCTGCCGTGTGTTTCATGTGAACCTGCGCAGATGGTCATGCCGCCGCCCCTCGGAAACGCCCAGTCCAAACCCCGGTCCGCCGGAAGTTCCGCTGCCGCCCTCCAGCGCCTACCGGGCGCGTCACCAGATCATCTACACTGCGGACCGTGAAGCTCACGCCCGCTGAAGAGGGTTCACCCGGTGAACGAATCGTGGCCGAAGCCGGTGGATCTGGCGTCCCTCTTTTGATCGCACCCGCCTGAGCGTTGGTCGCGTGTCAACCGTTTCCGCTGCCAGCACTAAACCCGTGGTACGGGACAGGTGAACCGCGCCTGACCTCCATCGAGGTGACCGACTCGACTATGGAAGGTGATTGATGGACAGTCAGGCGGAACTGGCCCAGCAATTCGACCGCTCTCGCAAGCATTTGAGCGCGGTGGCCTTCCGTATGCTCGGCTCGGTGCACGAGGCCGACGATGCGGTGCAGGAGGTCTGGTTGCGAGCCAGCCGCTCCTACTCGAGCGAGGTCATCAGCGTCCCGGGCTGGCTGACCACGATCGCCGGTCGTGTCTGTCTCGACATGCTGCGCTCGCGCCGACGCCGCGGCGAGGAGTTCACCGACACCGTCACCCTGGCCGAGCTCGGCCCCGAGGACCGCCGCGCCGGCGCGGCCAATCCCGAGGACGAGGCGATGCTGATCGAGTCCGTCGGGCTCGCCATGATCGTGGTCCTCGACGAACTCGGCCCCGCCGAGCGCGTCGCCTTCGTCCTGCACGACCTGTTCGGTGTCCCTTTCGCCGAGATCGGGGAGATCGTCGAGCGGTCACCGACCGCCGCGATGAAGCTGGCGAGCCGCGCGCGGCACCGGGTACGCGGTACGGCCAAAGTGCCGGCGGCCGACCTCGCCAGGCAGCGGAAGGTCGTGGCGGCCTTCCTGGCGGCGTCGCGGGCCGGTGATCTGCGTGCCCTCCTCGCGGTGCTGGCCCCCGACGTCACACGCCGGGCGGACCACAGCGTGCTCCGAGCGGGCGCGGAGCCCGTCATCAACGGCGCCGGCCGTGTCGCCGAAGACGCGCTCTTCTACTACACCCTCGCGCAGTCCGCCCACCTGGCCTTGGTGAACGGCGGTGTCGGCGTCGTCATCGCACCCCGCGGGCGGCTCCTGGCGGTCATCGAACTCGCCATCGACGGCGATCACATCACCGAGCTCGACATCATCGGTGACCAGGCGAGGCTCAGGGAAGTAGAGGTGAACTGCCCCGAGTTCGGTGAAGACTCCCCGGAGTGACGCTGAGACCGGCCACGCCGGCGCCGACAGATCCAGCTGCGCGGGGGTGGATGCCCCACGCCGCTGCGGCCCGTCAAAGCTTCACGGCTGCTTCGGCGAGGGCTTGGGCGGCCAGTTCCTCCAAAGAGGGGAGGGGCTCGGCGGCGTCGGGGAGGTCGGACGGATCGGAGACGGTGGCAAGTCGTGTCCAGGCTCGGGCGCAGGCGTCGTAGGCGTCGCCGGCGGCGGCGAAGGCAGTGTCGCCCGAGAGGGCGGCGACGCGGTGGCAGAAGGCGGCCTGCAGGCGGCGGAAGAGGCCGCCGCCGGTGCCCGCCTTCTCGATAAAGATCCACAGGGCGCGCAGGGTGGTGGACAACTCCTCGGGTTCGAGCCGGTCGGGCCAGGCCGTGACGTCGGCGGCGAAGCGCCGAACGCCGTCGAGGCCGTAGTAGATGTCGACGTCCTCGGGAATGATCGGGTCGGCGGGACGGTCGCCGGTGCGCAGAGCGGTCACGGCGGTCCCCGCGGCGTCCCTGGCGGCGGGCAGCAGGGCGGGCAACTCGGTGGGGAAGTTCAGGGGAAATGTCGCGTGCCGGTTGGGTGCGGGGAAGCCCATGGAGTCGCGCGCTCTGGCGAGGGTCTGGAGCGGCACGCTCTGGATGTCCGCGCGGTCGTTGTCGGCGATGAACGCGATGCCCGCGTCCAGGTCATACCCGGTGATCACGACGTCGTGGAAGGTGTTGGACATGGTGACCCGCAGGTACGGCAGTTCGCTGATGTCCGCCCACGCGAGCACGGGACGCCCGGCATCGAGCTGGGCCGCGAGTTGCGCCCAGCCCTCTTCGGGATCATCGGTCTGGACGGCGTCGAACCCGATGCCGAGCCGGGCGCACAGGTCCCGTTCCAGGGACAGGTGCCGCCCCTGGAGATAGAACGGCGGCGAAAGCCATGGTGTGACGAAATACTGGAAGTCCAGGCCGGCGGCCAGCCCGAAGACAAGGCCCTCGTCGGGCGGTCCGTCCCAGCCGAGACCCGCCCATTCCAGGAGGTCACGTAGCGATGCGGAGCCGCAATGCCCGCCGGACCTGTGAGGATAGCCATCGATCACCGCACGCCGCACGCACATCCCCAATCAAGCGTTTGGTTGCCAAGCTAGCAACCGATCGCACCCGGCGAGGCACCCTGACCGGATGAGGTCGGCGGCCGCACCGATCTCCGGAGTGAGGTGGCGACCGGCGCCGAACCTGGCGGGAGGACGGGCTCGCGTGAGACAGGAGAAAGGATCGGGTGTTAGGTGACTGCGGACCTTCGATCCGCCTGCGAGGAAGCTCGCATCGCTTTGGGTGGTTATGTGAGCGAATTTCTTGAGGAGTTCGTTCATATGACGGGCTCGGAAAACCATTGTCGGATCGTGCTGGCAAAAAACGCCGGAACGGAAGAGGTGACCACCCGAAGCAGGTATACGGCGCCGAGTCGTCCCACGAGCGGCTCTCCCGGATTGCCAACCCATGTGATGGCATGTGCTGCGGGCAGGGCGGCGGGTGCCCGGCACCCGACGGTGCCGACGATCGTCCAGGTCCAGAGGGCGATCTGCCGTCGACCGTGCTGCCGCATTGCTTGCTGCCTAATCGTGAGCGTCTGCTCCGCGTCCTGCGTCGTCCTCCGCAGAGGGCCACTGAACAGCAGACCGCGCCTAGCGCGAGGAAGGGCCGGACGGGCGTATCGCTGTTGACGCGCGGCGGCCGCGGCGACGTCCGGCGCCTGTGCGGGCATGCCCAGCTAGGAGCGCGGCCTCGGCATCGCCGCCGGGTGTCCAGCCCCCGTCACGCTCGCCGGAGTTCGCCCGCCTGCACGACGATCGCGTCCAGCAGGCGGGCGTCGCCGGCCAGGGCCGGGTCGATACGGGACAGGACGCCTCGCGCCCCGTCCCGCAGAGAACCGGCCGCGGACGGGGCGGCGCCGTCCCGCACGCGGAGATCGGTGTCGCGCAGGCAGAGCAGCCAGGCCGTGATCACCCGGACCGCGCCGGGGGGCGGCGCGCCGTTCCACCGCGCGGCGCGGAGCGCGGGAAGGATGCGGTCGGGCACCTTGCTCGACCCGTCCTCGGCGATCTTCGCGAGGGCGTGCGCGATCCGCGGGTTGGCGAACCGGTCCAGCAGCGCGGCCCGGTAGGCGGCCAGGTCGTGGCGGGGGAAGTCCAGAGCGGCCGAGGCCTCGTCCCACCACTCGGTGAGCCACGCCCGGCACAGCGGGTCGGCCACGGCCTCGGCGACGGTGATGTGCCCGCGCAGCCGGCCGGCGTAGGCGAGCAGCGAGTGGCCGCCGTTGAGCAGCCACAGTTTGCGCCGTTCGTAGGGGGTGATGTCGGTGACGAAGCGGGCGCCGGCGTCCTCCCAGCGTGGTCGGCCGGCGGGGAAGTCGCCGCACAGCACCCACTCGGCGAACGGCTCGGCCACCACGGGGGCGGCGTCGGCCCGCCCCGTGGCGGCTGCCACCGCGGCCGGCGTCTCGTCGGCCGTCCACGGGGTGATGCGGTCGGCGACGGTGTCGACGTACGAGGCGCCTGCCGCCGCCCGTTCCCAGTTCGCGCCGACGGCCCCGGCGAGCTCCCGGACGACGCGCGCGGTCGCCGCGCCGTTGCCCGGCACGTTGTCGCACGGCACGATCGCGACCGGCCCGTGCCCGGCCCGCCGCCGCGCCGCGAGCCCGGCCAGCAGCCGTGCCGCCGCGGTCGTGACCGGGGTCTCGGGGCCGGCGCGGAGCGCGGCGATGTCGGCCCGGACGGCGGGTGCCGCGACGTCCAGGCCGCCCCCCGGCTCCCGGGTGTAACCGGCTTCGGTCACCGTCAGCGTGACGACCGCCAGGCCGGGGTCCCGCCAGTACTCCAGCCATGCGCCGTGGTCGCCGCCGGGGTGTGCCGCCGAGAGCGACCCGATCCGCTCGAAGCGGTCACCGTCCGGGCCGCGCGCGACCAGCGTGTACAGCCCGTCCTGGGCGTTCAGCCGCTCCGCGATCCGCGTGCTGCGGCCGGTGAATGCGGCGATGCCCCACCGTTCGGCGTCCGGCGCGTGCTCGGTGTACCAGGCCTGGTGGGCGCGGAAGAAGCCGCCCAGCCCCAGGTGGAGCATCCGCACCGGGGCCGCGGGGCGGCCTTCGCGGGCACGGTTCAGCGATGGTGTCACAGCTTGAACGCCCTTCGCGGGTTGACGGTGACGAGCTCCACCGCCGTCTCGAACGCCTCGTCCTCGGCCATCCGGTGCTCGGCCACCAGCTCGGCGAGGAAGCCGCAGTCCAGCCGGCGGGACATGTCGTGCCGGGCGGGGATGGAGCAGAAGGCGCGGGTGTCGTCGATGAAGCCGGTGGTGCGGGAGAACCCCGCCGTCTCGGTGACCGCCCGCCGGAACCGGCGGATCGCGTCGGGCGCGTCGAGGAACCACCAGGGCGCGCCCGCGTAGACCGACGGGTAGAAACCGGCGAGCGGTGCGATCTCCCGCGAGAACACGGTCTCGTCCATGGTGAACAGCGCGAGCTGGAACCCGCCGGCCGTTCCGTACCGCTCCAGCAGCGGGCGCAGCGCGTCGGTGAACTCGGCCCGCAGCGGTATGTCGTGGCCGGTGTCGGGGCCGTGGCGCCGCAGAGTGGGCGGGTGGTGGTTGCGGCGCACCGCCGGGTGCAGCGTCATCACCAGGCCGTCCTCGGACGACATCCGGCCCATCTCCAGCAGCATGTGCCGCCGGAACGCGACGGTCTCCGCCTCCGTCGCCGTCCCGGCCAGCGCGGCGCGGTAGATGCGGGCGGCCTCCGGCTCTGGCAGCGGGTCGGTCCGCACGTCCGCGTGGCTGTGGTCGGCGGACGTCGCGCCGTGCTCGATGAAATGGCGGCGCCGCGCCTCCAGCGCCCGGACGTACCCGCCGTAGCCGGACGTGTCGGTGTCGGCGGCCTCGCCGAGCCGCGCCACCGCCTTGTCCCAGCCGTCCTGGCCGGGCTCCAGGTACCGGTCGGGACGGAACGTCGGGACGACCCGTGCCGTCCAGCCCGGATCGTCGGCGAGGGTCCGGTGCGCGGCCAGATCGTCGCAGGGATCGTCGGTGGTGGCCAGCACGTCGATGCCGAAGCGCCGGAACAGCGCCCGCGGCCGGAACGCCGGATCCGCGAGCCGCTCGGCGACCTGGTCGTAGATCAGGTCGGCGGTGCCGGGCCCGGGACGCTCCGCGACGCCGAAGATCTCGCCCAGCTCCGCGTCCAGCCAGTGGCGGACCGGCGTCCCCCGGAACACCGTCCAGTGCTCGCACAGCCGCCGCCACGCCAGCCGCGACGCCGTCTCGGGACGCCGGCGGCGTGCAGCAACCGGGTGACGTAGTGGTCCGGCGAGATCAGCAGGCCCGCCGGGTCGCCGAACGGCTCGTCCTCGACCAGCAGCCGCGCGTCGACGTGGCCGTGCGGCGACAGGATCGGCAGGTCCCGGACGGTCTCGTAGAGCCTCCGCGCCAGGGCCCGCACGCCGGGGTCGGCGGGCAGGAGCCGGTCGGGATGCAGATGGGTCGGCATGTGCCGCATGCTCGCCGCAGTGCCGATACCGGGGCAACGGGTTGCCATGTGTTGCCGTAGCGGCTTGCCGCGCCGGCGGCGGCCGTGGTCGCCTGACGTCATGACGAGCCGGATCGGCGGGCCGGGCGCCACCCTCACCGGGGAGCGCGTGCGGGACTTCGTGGCGGAGGCGCTGGCGGGGGAGGACCTCGACGGCCGCAGCGTGTGCCTGGTCGTGCCCGACGGCACCCGCAGCTGCCCGCTGCCCATGCTCCTGTCGGCCGTGCACGCCGCGCTGTACGGGCGCGCGTCCCGGCTGACCGTCCTCGTCGCGCTGGGCACGCACGCCCCGATGAGCGACGCCGCGCTCGCCGCGCACCTCCCCGCGCTCCCCGGCATGACCGTCCGCAACCACGCCTGGTGGGAGCCGTCGACGTTCGCGTCCCTCGGGACGATCGGCGCCGGCCGGGTCGGCGAGCTGTCCGGCGGGCTGCTGCACCGGGCCGTCGACGTGCGGCTCAACCGGGCCGTCGCCGAGCACGACGTCGCGCTGGTGGTCGGGCCGGTGTTCCCGCACGAGGTCGTCGGGTTCTCCGGCGGCAACAAGTACTTCTTCCCCGGTGTCGCGGGCACCGAGATCATCGGCCTGTCGCACTGGCTGGGCGCCCTCATCTCCAGCGCGGACATCATCGGCACGCGCGGCGTCACCCCCGTCCGCGCCCTGATCGACGAGGCCGCCGCGATGATCCCGGCGCGCCGGCTGGCGCTGTGCGCGGTGGTCGGATCCGGGGCCGGCGATCTGCACGCGCTGTCGTTCGGAGCCCCCGAGGACGCGTGGGCGGCGGCGGCCGAGGTGTCGGCCGAGGTCCATGTCCGCTATCTGGACGCGCCGGTCCGGCGGGTCCTGTCGGTGATGCCGGAAAAGTACGACGACATGTGGACGGCCGCGAAGGGGTTCTACAAGGTCGAGCCGATCGTCGCGGACGGCGGCGAGGTCGTCCTGTACGCGCCGCACGTCCGGACGGTCTCCGCGATGCATCCCGAGATCGAGGAGATCGGCTACCACTGCCGGGACTACTTCACGAAGCAGTGGGACCGGTTCGAGCACCTCCACTGGGGCGTCCTCGCGCACTCCACCCATTTGCGGGGCGCGGGCACGTACGACGAGGAGCACGGCGAACGGTGCCGGGTCGCCGTCACCCTCGCCACGGGCATCCCCGAGGACGTCGTGGGCCGCGTGAACCTCGGGCACCTCGACCCCGCCGACGTCGACATCGAGCGGTACGCCGCCGACCCGGACACGCTCGTCGTGCCGCAGGCGGGCGAGGTGCTGTACCGGCTGCGCGACTGACGATCGCCTGGATCGACGCGCCCGCCGGCGCCGCCGGGGACATGCCGCCGGGCGCGTTCGCCCCGGTGGGCGCCGGAACCATCGTGATCACCTCGCCGGCGGTTTCCGGCCGTTCAGTTCCCTCCAGCGCGCCCGGAGCATGTGCGCGGCGCCCTTGGGCCGCCTGTCGCGCGTGAACACGCCCTTCTTGTTGCCGTCCACCCGGTGGATCCCGTTGGACGTGGCGAAGTCGGCGAAGTTCCACACGTGCTCGCCCACGAACGCCTCGAAGCGGTCGAACACGCGATGGTGCATCTCGAGATGGGCCCGCTGGTACTCCTCCGTCCAGGGGACGTCCCACACCGAGTGCAGGCCCGGCATGGTGTCGGCCCCGTACTCGCCCATCATGACGGGCTTGCCGAACTTCTCGATCCAGCCGCGCAGATCGTTCTCCAGGTACTGCTCTGCCGTCTCGAGATCGCCGTTGGCGATGTACCAGCCGTAGTAGCGGTTGACGGTCACGACGTCGAAGAGGTCGGCGATGAGGTCGTTGTCGCCGGTCGCGCCCAGCCAGGCGGTGTGGGTGATCGGGCGGGTCGGGTCGAGCTCGCGGGCCAGCTTCACCAGAGGCTCGAAGTACTCGCGCGCACCCTCCTCGGCGGATGAGGACTCGTTGGCCAGGCACCACATCACGACGCTGGGATGGTTCTTGTCGCGGGCGATCAGTTCCTGCAGGTGCCGGGCGTGGGCTGCCTGTGTGGCCTCGCCGAACGTCTCCGGCGACCATGTGGGGTCGTGGGGACGTCCGGTGAGCCCGCCCTGGACGGCCAGATTGAGCCCGACGGCCGCGGTCTCGTCGATGACGACGATGCCGTGCCGGTCGGCGAACTCCAGCACCTCTTCCGCGTACGGGTAGTGCGAGGTGCGGAACGAGTTCGCACCGATCCACTCCATGAGCTGGGTGTCGTGCACAAGGTAGGCGTCGTCGTGGCCCTTGCCGCGCACGGGCGTGTCCTCGTGCTTGCCGAAACCGGTGAAGTAGAACGGCTCGCCGTTGATCAGGAACTGGGTGCCCCGCACCTCGACCGTCCGGACGCCGAACGGCTCGGTGTAGGAGTCGACTACCTCTCCGTCATGGAGCACCTCTACGACCAGGTCGTACAGGTAGGCCCCACCCGGCCTCCATAGCCGGACGTCCTCGATCCGCACGGTGCCGTTCCCGCCCTGGGCGGCCGCGACCTCGGTGCCGTCGGCTCCGAGCACCTTGACCTGGACCGGTGCGGACGCGCTCGTCTCCACCGTGTAGGCGACCGTTCCGGCGGTCCCCTCGACTCCGGTCGCGATCGTGACGTCCGTGACGTGCACCGGCGGGACGCTGTGGAGCCACACCGAGCGGGCCAGCCCCGCGTAGTTGAAGAAGTCGTGCTTGTACTGCTGCTCGCGGCGACCGCTCCGCGAAATGGTGACGGTGCCGGGCGGGATCGTGACGTTCGTCAGCTCGTTGTTGACCCCGATCGTGAGCCGGAACTCGTCTCCGGCGCTCACCAGGTCGGTGATGTCGGCCTCGAACGGTGTGTAGCCGCCGATGTGCTCGGCGGCGAGGACGCCGTCGGCGTAGACCTTCCCCTCGTGCGTGGCCGCGTCGACCCGGACCATGACGCGCTCGTCCGTCCAGCCGCGCGGCACGCGTACCGTCCGCTGGTACCACACCCACCCCACGTGGTCGCGGATCGCGGGGTCGGTGAACAGATCGTTGTAGCTGGCCGGGACCGCGGCCTCCAGCCGCGTGTCGAGCGGACCGTTCCACGGCTCGGGACCGGCGGCGCCGTCGATGGCGAACCGCCAGATCCCGTCCAGGTTCACCTGTTCGCGCGTGGCCGTGGACCGGGGTTTCAACATCTGATCTGCCTCCTCGGGGTGCCGAGCGCGGCGGCGAGGTCGGCCTTCGCCTCGCCGGCCGCGTCGGGGTCGGTCCAGGACGGCCCGCATCGACTCGTCCCGGATTCTTCTGGCGGCCTGCTTGAATCACTACGCCTTCGGCCCATGGTCGCTCCCGAGGAGCCCGTGGCGTTCCAGGAGCCGCTCCAGTACCTCGGTGGTCAGGTCACGGGCGTGGTACTTGACGAACTGCCGGATCGGCATCGAGGACATCACCCTGAACTCGGGGCTCCGCATGCCCTGCCGTACCGCCTCCTCGCCCCGGCCGGCCGCCAGCTCCCGGATCATGTCCGGGCCCACACCGGGGTGGGTGAGCCAGGCGTCGAGCGACGAGTCGAGCGTCAGGGGGAGGACGACCTGGTCACCGGTGAGCGTCACCGTCGCCTCCGCGACGACGGTGGACGCGTTCTCCCCGATCTGGACGGTGTGATCGCCCGGCGCGACGGCCCATCCGCCGAGGACGACGTCGTAGTACGCGAACGCGCGGCGGTCCAGGGAGAACTCCACGGTCGTCGACTCCCCGGGCTGGAGCGCGACCTTCGAGAACGCCCGCAGCTCGCGCGCGGGCCGGCGGACGGGACCGGCGCCGGTGGCCACGTAGAGCTGCACGACGTGCCTGCCCGCGCGGGCACCGGTGTTGGTCACGGTGACCGAGGCGTCCGCGGTGTCGGTGCCGGTCGCGCTGACGCGCAGGTCGCGCGTCTCGAACGAGGTGTAGGAGAGCCCGTGCCCGAACGGGTACCTGACCGGGACCTCGGCCGTCTCGAAGTACCGGTAGCCCACGAGGACGCCCTCCCCGTACCTGACGTGCCCTTGCTCGCCCGGGAAGTTCATGAAGCTCGGATGGTCCTGCAGCCGCAGCGGAATGCTCTCCGCGAGATGCCCGGACGGGCTGACGACGCCGAACAGGATGTCGGCGATCGCGCGCCCGCCGCCCTGGCCGAGCAGCCACCCCTCGACGATCGCGTCCACCTCGTCGTGCCAGCCCTCGAGGGAGACGACCGCGCCGTTCGACAGGACGACGACGGTGCGGCGGGCCGCCGCCGCGACGGCGCGGATCAGGTCGACCTGCTCGGCGGGGAGGTCGAGCGAGGTGCGGTCGGTGCCCTCCCACTCCTCCTTCTCGGGCAGCCCGGCGAAGACGACGGCGACCTCGGCCGCCCGCGCGGCCCGGACCGCGTCCTCGCGCAACGCGACCGGATCGCCGTCGCCGTCCGGGGAGAAGCCGGGGGAGTACCGCACGGTCGCGTCCCGTTCGGCGGCACGTGCCGCCATCGCGTCGAGCGCCTCGTCGACGCGGGTGGCCTTGACGTTCCCGCTGCCACCGCCTTGGAAGCGCGCCCTGGCCGCGAACTCGCCGATCACCGCGATGGACGAGACCGCTGCGAGCGGCAGAACGTCCCGTTCGTTGCGCAGGAGCACGGCCGACTCGGCGGCGAGTTCGACGGCCAGTTCGTGGTGCGCGTCCAGATCGACGTCGCCCGTCGCGGGCGCCGCCCGCCGGACGAGCGCCGCGACCCGTGCGGCGGCCCGGTCGACGGCCTCCGGTTCCAGGTCGCCCGCCCGGACGGCGGCGACGATCTCCGCGTCGCCGGCGTCGTCCGGGCCGGGCATGGACAGGTCGAGCCCGGCGGCGAGCGAGGCCGCGCGGTCGCCGACCGAGCCCCAGTCGGAGATCACCGCGCCCGTGAACCCCCAATCGTCCCGCAGCACCTCGGTGAGCAGCCAGTGGTTCTCGCAGGCGTGCACGCCGTTGACCCGGTTGTAGGAGGACATGACGGTCGCCGGGCGGGCCTCCCGCACCACGCGTTCGAACGCGGCCAGGTAGATCTCCCGCAGGGTGCGCTCGTCCACGTCCGCGCTGATCCTCTTGCGGTCGGTCTCCTGGTTGTTGGCGGCGAAGTGCTTCACCGACGCGCCCGGCCCCTGCTCCTGCAGCGCCCGGACGTGTGCGGCGGCGAGGACGCCCGTCAGCAGCGGGTCCTCGGAGTAGTACTCGAAGTTCCGGCCGCACAGCGGGGACCGTTTGATGTTGACGCCCGGCCCGAGCGACACGGTGACGCCGAACGCGCGCGCCTCCCGTCCCATCGCCGCGCCGACGCACGCCGCGACGTCCGGATTCCAGCTCGACCCGACGGCGACGGCAGGGGGGAAGCAGGTCGCGGGCAGGGTGTGAAGCGGATCGATGTGCACCGTGGAGTCGCCGGGACGGCGGACGCCGTTCGGGCCGTCGAACAGCGTGATCCCGGGCACACCGGCCTCGTCGACCGCCTTGGTGTGGGTGTAGCTCCGGCCGGAGAGCAGGGCGGCCTTCCGCTCCAGCGGCAGACCGTCCAGTTCGGGGTGCGACACGGGCGGTTCCTCCTGACGGCTCGATGAAGGGAATGATCAGCGGGGGTGTGAAGCCGCGACAACGGGTTGCCAGATGTTGTCTCAGCGCACTCCTTTGACGCGGACCAGAATGATCGACCCGCCCAGCAGGGCGAGCAGCGCGGACGCCGCGTACAGCGGCGTGTAGTTCGCCTCCTCGGTGCCGCCGATCGCGATCAGCAGCGGGGCCACGAGCGGGGCGAGCGCGCCGGGGATCTTCTGGGAGAAGCCCGTCAGCGCCATGTAGCGGCCCGCCGCGGTATCGCGGTCGGGGAGCACGTCGAGGACGGTGGCCTGGTTGACGGCCGCGAACAGCGCGATGCCGAGGGTCGTCAGCGCGGCCCCGGCCAGCAGCACCGGGAGGACGTCCGCGAAGGCCAGGACGGCGCTGCCGGCGGCGAAGATCGCGGCGGCGGCGAAGACGAACGGGCGGCGGCGTCCCAGCCGGTCCGACAGGAACCCGCCGCCGACCGCGCCCACCATCGACGTGACGACGCTGATCCCACCGCTGACCGCGACGATCCCGGCGACGTCGGTGAGCGGGACGCCGAGCCGCTGGGCGTAGAGGAATGTCAGGAACGTCGTGTTCATCGTCTGGCCGAAGAAGAACGCGAAGCGCCCCAGCCAGTTCCACGCGAAATCGGGGTGGGCGCGCGGGTCGAACGCGTACGTCCCGAGCAGTTGGGCGGCCGTCAGCCGCTCCCGAACCGGGAGCGTGCGCGTACCGGGTTCCCCGGAGAGCAGCAGGAACGGCAGCAGGAGCACCGTCCCCACAGCCGCGGGCAGGAGAAAGACGAGGAGCCGGTTCCCGCTCACGGACCCGGCCAGCAGCACGCCCGCCACCGGCGCGACCTGTGTGGTGAAGCCGGCGAGCCCGGCGACCCGCCCGCGCTGGCGCCGGGGTAGCCGGTCGGCCTGGACGTTGCCCAGTGCGGCGAGCGCCGTCCCCCACCCGAGACTCGTCACCGCCCAGCCGAGGCCCAGGACGGCGACGCTCGGCGCGTACGCCATCGTCACGGTGCCCGCCGCTCCCACCGCGGCGCCCCCGATCAGGTAGGGCCTCCGGCGGCCGAGCCGCGACCGGGTGCGGTCGCTGAGCGTCCCCACCAGCGGGCCGGCGACCAGCGCGACCGCCGAACCGGCGCCGAGGATGTAGCCGAGTACCTCCTCCCGGCCGGGCGCGAGCCGGTCGACCCGCAGCGCGAGGGAGAAGGCCATCGGCACGATGAGCGCCATCGCCAGGCCGAAGTTCGCCGCGATCAGCAGGGCGATGAACCCGCGGCCCACCGCGGCGCCGTCGTCGTCCGATTCGGGACGGGACGTCCCGGACGACGCGAGGTCCGGCTTCACGGGCGTCCGCGCCGCGCGACCTCCCCGAGCCACGCGAGGCTCGGCTTGGGGCTGCGCTCGAACGTCTCCCTGTCGACGGCGATGAGCCCGAACGTCGGCTTCCAGTGCCCCCACTCGAAGTTGTCGAGGGCACTCCAGTGGAGGTAGCCCCGGACGTCCACGCCGTCGTCGGCCGCGTCGAAGAGGTGCCGGAGCGCCTCGGAGGTGTAGGAGACGCGGCGATCGTCATCGGCGGTCGCGATCCCGTTCTCGGTGACCACGATCGGGACACCGCCAGTCACCTCCCATGCGTGCCGGACGGCGATCCCGATCGCGTCCGGCCGATACGCGTTGCCCGTCAGCGTGGTGTCCGGGCCCCGCGGGTGGGGGACGATGCCGTTCTCGTCCACGGCCTGGCTGGAGTACGACTGCACGCCGATGAAGTCGTCGTCGCGCGACGCCTCCAGGTACAGGTCCTCGCGGTCGTACCGGATCTCCCGCAGCCGGTCCTCGTTCCCCGGGGTGGGGGTGAGCGCCTGGTTGGCGACCGTCCAGCCCACCTTCGCGTCCGTGTCCTTGCGCAGGACGGCGCGGGCGGCGTGGTGCCCGTCGGCCAGCCGCCGTCCGACGTCCGGATCCGGGTCGGGCAGGACGGGACGCGCCGCGCCTTCGACCGTCGGGCTCATCCACTTCTTCGTCTCGCCCGGCTGTGCCGCCTGCGCCGCGCGGCTCATCCCGACCATCAGCGCGAGCATGTTGGGTTCGTTGATCGTGCAGACCCACTCGACGCCGTCGAGGATGCCCGCGACCGCCTTGACATAGGTCTCGAACCGCTCGATCCCCGCGTCGCCCATCCAGCCGCCCTCTTCGGCGAACCAGCGGGGGTGCGTGAAGTGGTGCAGAGTGACGACGGGCTTGAGCCCCAGGTCGAGTGCGGTGTCGATCATCCGGCGGTAGTGGGCCAGTTCCGCGTTCGAGAAGTGGCCGGGGGCCGGCTCGATCCGCGCCCACTCGACGCCGAACCGGTAGCTGTTCAGGCCCGCGTCGGCGAGCAGCCGCATGTCCTCGGCGTACCGGTGGTAGCTGTCGCAGGCGTCGCCGCTACGCTCCATTCCGGGGACCCGTTCCTCGCGTACCCACCAGTCGCTGTTGAGGTTGTTGCCCTCCACCTGGTGCGGCGCGGTCGCCGCGCCCCAGAGGAAACCGGGAACGGGACGGGTCATCGGTGGGCTCCTTGTCCGAGTTCGGTGTCCTGCAGCCGACGCCGCTCCGCGCGCCGCCGTTCCTGCTCGTCCGGGTCCGCGACCGGGGCGGCGAGCAGCAGCCGGCGGGTATAGGGGTGGTCGGGCTCGGAGGTGACGGCGGTGGCCGGGCCCGTCTCGACGATGTCGCCCCGGTACACCACGCACACCCGGTGGCTGACGTGCCGGACGACCGCGAGGTCGTGCGAGATGAACAAGTAGGCGACACCGGTGCGCCGCTGGATGTCGATGAACAGGTCGAGCACGCGCGCCTGTGTCGACAGGTCGAGCGCGGAGACCGGCTCGTCGCAGACGATCAGCCGCGGCTCCGGGGCGAGGGCGCGCGCGATCGCGACGCGCTGCCGCTGCCCGCCGCTGAACTCGCGGGGGAGCCGCTCCGGGGCGTCCTCCGGCAGCCCCACCTGATCCAGGAGCGAGCGCACCCGCTCGCGCGCGTCCTTGGTGGAGGCGCCCTGCACGACGAGGGGCTCGCTCAGGATGTCGCCGATCGTCAGCGACGGGTTCAGCGAGGTGTAGGGGTCCTGGAACACCACCTGGACGTCGCGGGCGAGCGCCCGGCGCTCCTTCGCCGACGCGTGGGTCACGTCCCGCCCCCGGATCCGGACTCGGCCGCCGCTCGTTTTCACGAGGCCGAGGACGGCCCGTCCGATCGTCGTCTTCCCGGATCCGGACTCGCCGACGACGCCGAGCGTCTCGCCCTCGGCGACCGTCAGCGACACGCCGTGCAGCACTTCGAGGGGGCGTGCCCGGAAGCCCCGGCCGGGGTAGGCGACCCGCAGGCCGTCGATGTCGAGCAGCGGCGCCGTCATCGCGCCTCCTTCTCGACGGGCTCGCCGGACGGACGCTCGCCGGACGGATGCGCGCCGGACGGTGGCGGATCGCACCGTCCGGTGGTGTCGTCCAGGCTCGAATCGAGCAGCATCCGCGTGTACGGATGCCGCGGGTCGCGGAAGATGCCGGCCGTGGTGCCGGTTTCGACGATCTCGCCCCGCCGCATCACCGCGACCCTGTCGCAGATGTCGGCGACCACCCCGAAGTTGTGGGTGACCAGCAGCACGGCCATGTTCAGCTCCTTCTCCAGGTCGCGCAGCAGGTCGAGGATCTCCGCCTGCACCGTCACGTCGAGTGCCGTGGTCGGTTCGTCCGCGATGAGCAGGATCGGACGGCTCGCGACCGCGCCCGCGATCAGCACCCGCTGCGCCATGCCGCCGGAGATCTGGTGCGGGTAGGAGTGGAACGTCCGCTCCGGGTCGGGGATGTCGACCCGCTTCAGGAGGGCGAGCACCCGCGCGCGCGCCTCCCGCCGCGACATCTTGTCGGCGCAGGCCCGGACGCCCTCGACGAGTTGCGCTCCCACCGTGAACGAGGGGTCCAGGTTCGACATCGGCTCCTGCGGGACGTACGCGATGGACCGCCCACGGATCTTGCGCAGCTCGCGCTCGTCCAGCCCGAGCAGCTCCCGCCCGTCCAGCTTGATCGAGCCGCGCGTGACGACCGCCTCCGCCGGCAGCACGCCGAGCGCGGCGAACGCGGTCTGCGTCTTACCGGACCCCGACTCGCCGACGAGGCCGAGCGTCTCCCCGGAGGAGAGGCTCAGCGTGACGCCGTCGACGACCGTCTCCAGCTCGCCGGACGGGGTCGGGTAGGCGATGGCGAGGTCGTCCACCGTCAGCAGCCCGGCGGACGGCCCGTTGCCGTCGGCGGCCTGCTCCTTCTCCTGGCGCACGGTCGGGACGATCTTGGACGCCTTGGGCTGTGCGCCCTCGAGCGTGTCGCGCAGCGCGTTGCCGAAGAGGACCAGGGAGGCGGTGATGACCCCGAGCGTGACGCTCGGCCAGACGAAGTGCAGCGGCTCGTCGTACAGGTTGAGGAAGCCGTCGGCGATCATTGCCCCGAAACTCGGGACGGTGCTCGAGCCGACGCCGAGGAACGCCAGGCCCGACTGCAGCGTGATCGCCGACCCGGCGAGGAACGCCGCCGCGATGATCACCGGGCCGCGGACGGCGGACAGCACATGCCGTCCGAGGATGCGGTGCTCCGGCAGGCCCGAGACGCGCGCGGCGTCCACGAACAGCTCGTTCTTGACCCCGACGACCAGGTTGCGGACGATCCGGTAGATGCCCGGCGACAGCAGCACCCCGAAGATCGCCATGGTGACGCGGTAGTCGCCGCCCGTCACCGGCATCAGCACGATGAGCAGCAGCAGGCCGGGGAAGGCCATGACGAGGCTGAACACCCACTCGGTGACGCCTCGCACCCGCCGCTCGAAGTAGCCGCCGATCAGCCCGAACGCCACGCCGATGGCGAGCGCGATGCTCGTCGCGATCAGCGCCGACACCACGCTGGTGTTGATCGAGGGGAGCAGCCGCGCCCAGATGTCGCGGCCGCTCTGATCGCCGCCGAGCGGATACCCGGGCGTCCCGACGCCGGCGTTGATCACGTCCAGGGACGCCTCGTTCGGCCCGCGCTCTGTGAGGACCGGGGTGAGCAGGCCGAGCAGCACGATGATCAGCAGCAGTGCGGCCGTGCTGACGGCCTGCGGGTCCCGGAGTAGCTTGCGCGCCGTCGATCTGCGGCGCGGGACGGTCCGGGGCGTGCCGGTGCTCAAAAGATCCTCGCTTTCGGGGTGAGCCAGCCGTTCACGAGGTCGACGGCGAGGTTCATGCCGACGACGAGCAGGACACCGAACACGCTGATGCCCATGATGATCGGGACGTCGCCCTGCAAGGACGCCTCGAAGGCGTAGCTCCCGAATCCGGGCAGCGCGAACACCTTCTCGATGATGAGGGCGCTGCCGAGCATCGTGATGAACTCGAACGACAGCACGGTCAGCGCGGGCCCGGCGGCGTTGCGCAGCGCGTGCCGCAGGACGATCGACCGGGACGGGACGCCGCGCGTGCGCAGCGTCCGGACGTAGTCCTTGCGCAGTTCGTCGATCATCGTTCCGCGGATCTGCGCGGTCAGCGCCGCGACGCTGCTCACCATCAACGCGAACACCGGGATGGCGATCGACGCCGCCCATGCGCCCGGGTTCTCGGAGAGCGGGGTGTACCCGGTGGCCGGCAGCAGTTCCAGGTTGATCGCCAGCACGACGACGAGGACGATCGAGATCAGCAGGTTCGGCACGAGGTAGCCGAAGAGCGAGGCGCCCTGCGCGATGCGGTCCGGGACGCCGCCGCGGGACGCCGCGAGAACCCCGAGTGTGATGCTCACCGCGATGGTCGCGAGCAGCGCGACGAGCAGCATCGACATCGTCACGCCGAGCCGCGCCGCGATGGCCGGGCCGACCGGCTCGCTGGTGAAGTAGGAGACGCCGAAGTCGCCGCGTACCGCGTGCCACAGCCAGTCGACGTACTGCACCGCCACGGGCCGGTCCAGCCCGAGGTCGGCCTTCATGGCCCGGACCGTCTCCGGTGTCGCGGACGGCCCCAGCCTGCCGCGGACGATGTTGTTGAAGGAGGTGCTGAGCAGCAGGAACGTGATCGCCGTCACCAGTACCGCGAGGACCAGGCCCGTGGAAAGGCGACGCAGCACGTAGAGGAACATGGGGACTCTTTCGGGGTGGGCGGCACGTCCCCGGACGGCGGCACGGCCGCCGTCCGGGGACGCGGACTAGCCGGAGGCGCCGAACGTCCGGACACTGGAGAAGACGTTGGATCCGTCGCCGAGGAACTCGACCCCGTCGGCCGTTGCCCAGTGGCGCCCGCTGTAGAAGATCGGTGCGAACCATGCGTTCTCGACCGTGAACGCGTTGATCCGCTTGTACAGTTCGGCCGCCTTCGCCGGGTCCTGTGCGGCGTTCGCCTGATTCAGCAGTTTCGTCAGCTCGGGGTCGGTGCTGCCGAACACGTTCCTGGTGCCGTCCGGGTTGATGAAGGTCTTCGCCTCGATCGGCGCCGCGTTCAGCCCGTCGACGAGGACGAACATCCCGTACTTTTTCGAGGTGACCGCCGACACGCTGTTCTGCGGCGGTGTCGGGTCCCAGGTCACCTTGATGCCGATCTCCGCGAGCGACTGGCTGATGGTCGGCTCGAACGGCTTGGTGAGGAACAGGCTGGGCATGTGCACCGCGAACCCGTCCGGGTGCCCGGCCTCGGCGAGCAGCTTCTTCGCGGCGGCCGGATCGTAGGTGTAGGTCTTGTCCAGCGCGGGGTCGTGGGCGGTGCCCTTGGGGCTGAACATCTGCTGTGTCGTCCTGCCCGCGCCGCGCAGCAGCTGCTTGAGGATCTTGTCGCGGTCGAAGGCCATGCTGATGGCACGGCGCACCCGCACGTCCGACATCGGCTCGACCACTTCGCCGTCCCGGTCGACGAGGGCCAGTGCCCCCACCGCGACCGCGTCGATGAACTCCACCTCGAACCCGGCGGACTCGAGCCGGTCGACGTGGTCGACCTGGACGCTCGCCGCGTTGAGCTCACCCGACCGCAGGGCGTTGACCGTCGCGGTGCGGTCCTTGATCACCCGGATCTTGAAGGTCTCGAACGGGTACGCGTCCGCGTTCCAGTGGTCGTCGCGCTTCTTCAGCACGTAGGTCGAGTCGTTGACCGTCGACTCGTCCAGGACGTACGGCCCCGAACCGACCGGGTTCAGCGCTGTGCGCTCGGCGTCCAGCGTCTTCGGGTCGCCGATCACGCCCACCGCCATCGCCAGCGAGTGCAGCAGCGCCCCGTCCGGCTCCTTCAGGCCGAGGACGACCGTGCGTTCGTCGGGCGCCTCCACCGACTTGACCGCCGACAGCTTGAACTGGTTCGGGCTCGGCGTCGACATCGTCCGTTCCAGCGTCGCCTTCACGGCGGCGGAGGTCACCGGGTCGCCGGTGCTGAACGTCATGCCGTCACGCAGTTTCAGGGTGAGCGTCTTCCGGTCGTCGGAGTAGCTCCAGCTCTCGGCCGCGTTCGGCTGCAGCTCGCCCTTGTCGTCGACGACCAGCAGTGTGTCGAAGACCGCGCTCCAGGCGTAGGCCTGCGTTCCCTCCACGAGTTGCGCGGGGTCGAACGAGTTGGGTGCGCCCTGGATGGCGAGGGTCAGCGTCTTGGTGCCCGTCGACGAGTCCCCGCCCGAACCGCCGCAGGACGCCGTCGCCAGCAGCGCTGCCGTGGCCGCGACCGCGGTGAGGGCCCGGGGTCGCAGTCGCCGACCCGATGAACGAATACGCATCTGGGGGTTCCTTCGTCCTGGAGAACGGTCGGTTACGCGCCCATCAGACGTCGGCTCGTGCGGAGCGGCAAGAGGTTGCCATATGTTGTCACTAGCGGAGAACGTCGTTCTCGCGATGTGGAGGTGAGTGCGGATGACCGTCGACGCGGAAGACTCCGGCAGGCCACCGACGATCTACGACGTGGCGAAGGCCGCGGGAGTGGCCACCTCGACCGTGTCGCGGGCCTTCGCCCGTCCCGGGCGGGTCAGCGCGGCGACCGCCGAGCGCATCCGGCGGGTGGCGGCCGAGCTCGGCTACCGCGCCACCCCGCCCGCCGCGGCGGCCCCCGACGGCCGCACCTCGATGCTCGCCCTCATCGTCTCGGACGTCACCAACCCCTTCTTCGCCGAGATCATCCGGGGCGCCGAGTCGGCCGCAGCCGAGGCCGGCTACGTGCTGCTGCTCATCGACACCCAGGAGTCCGAGCGGCTCGAGCGCGGCAGCCTGGAGCGGGCACTGCCGGGTGTCGAGGGCGTTGTGCTCGCCGGCACCCGGCTGCCGGACTCGGCCATCCGCATGACGGCCAAGCAGCGGCCGACGGTCGTCCTCAGCCGGGAGGTCGCCGATGTCCCCAGCATCGTGCTGGACGATCCGTGCGGGATGCGGCTGGCCGCCGAGCATCTGGCCGGCCTCGGGCACCACGCGCTGGTCTATGTCGCCGGGCCGGAGGCGTCCTGGGCGGACGGGATGCGCTGGCGGAGCCTCCGCGAGGCCGCCGCCGTGCTCGGCCGGCGCGTCCAGCGCATCGGCCCGTTCGCCCCGACGGTCGCGGGGGGCGGCCATGCCGCCGCCCGGCTCCGCGACGACCTGCCCACGGCCATCGTCACCTACAACGACCAGCTCGCCATCGGGCTCATCCTCGGCCTCCAGGCGGGCGGCGTCCGGATCCCGGAGGAGACGAGTGTCATCGGGTTCGACGACATCTTCCCCGCCCGGATCGTCACCCCCGGCCTGACCACCGTGGCCGCACCACTGCGCGTCCAGGGCCGGACGGCGGTCGACGCCGTCCTCTCTCACCGGGGCACCCCCGCCGCCCGTGCCGGCGGCCCGATGAAGCTGCCCGTCCGGCTGGTGGTGCGAGCATCCACGACCCGGCGCCGCGCCAACTCGCGCACCCCTGGAGCGTTGCGGGGATGACGTTGCGGTCCGGCGGGCATCCGTTCAGGCGCTCGGCAGCAAGCTTGCGCAGCCACCGCCATCTATGGGGCCACTGTCTATAGGGCCACGTGATGAGGCCTCGTGCCGGACGGTCCAGCGGTCGTCGCGCGAAACCCCTGGAAGAATGACAGAGCCTCACGATTCACGTCGGTTCTTCCCGTCCGTGGCCGAACGGATGCGGATCACCTCGAACAGGTCGATGGCCGGGAGGGCGATGTCGAGCCCGTGCTCATCCAGTCGTGTGGCGAGTTTCTGACCGGCCACCAGCGCGGTGGCCGACTCGTTCCCGGTCGCACGGTGGAGCACCAGGTGGCCGTCGCCGACGGGCACGTGCGGACCGAATGAGCGTCGTCGTGCTCCCGTCTGGTTGAGCAGGTGCACCACGTAGCCCTCGTCGTCTCGGCCGAGGACCAGCTCGACCTGCTCGGGCAGTGCCGCGCTCACCCGGACCTCCGCCAGCGGCTCCGCCACGCTCAGCAAGTGTTCGCGGATCTCGGTCTTCGCGAACTCCCGGTACGTGCGGCCGACGGTCCACGTGATCATGGACGAAACGCCGGATCCGTACCGGATCGAGGCGACCGCCGGGTCGCCGCTGGCGGTGTGGCCGTAGGACAGCTCCGGTGGGCCCCACGGGGCTTGGGCGAGCATGGACCCCGCCTTGCCGGTGCCCGGCTTCCAGACATAGCGGGCGTTGGTTCCGTACACCGGGACGACCGAGCCCACGAACCGGTTCTCGTCGGCGTACGGCTGCTCGTCCAGGGTGGCGTAGGTCGACCACACCTCCTGGCCCGAGAGCTGGGCGCCGATGCGGCGCGCCGCCGGACTCGCCGCGAGTTCCACACGGCCCTCCGGCGTGGTCCCACTGCTGCCGGTGGTGAGCAGGTTCCCGCCACGTTCGACGAACGCGTCCAGTACGCCGGCTGCTTCGGCTCCGAGGGCCCCGACGTCGGGCAGCACGATGAGCCGGTAACGGTCCAGCATGCCGTCGGCGGCCATCGTCGTCAGATCGCGAAGCCCGAGCACGTCGAAAGGCAGGTGTTTCTGCTGCAGCGCCTGGTACGTCCCGCGGAATTCCTCGAGGGTGTCGAAGTAGGCCGCATACCCGCCGCGCCCGATCCCGGGCCGAACCAGGCCGATCGTCGCGGCCGTCCCCAACGCCGCGTAGAGATCGTGATGTTCGCGGTGGAACCGGGTCACGTGCCGGGCAAGCGAGACGCTCGCCATCGGCAACCGTCCCGGTGCGCCGAGGATGTAGGTCGAGGGGTTCCCACCGCGCGCGATCGCCTGGATCAGGTGCTGGGCGACATGCTCGGGCTGCTCTGCACCCATGCGGTACGTCGAATCGACGTGAGCGGGCGCGTTCAGGACGAGCGGTGCGTCCGGCCGGGCCGAGGTGTGGGCGCTCACCGCCTCGGCGGTCGCATGGGGCCACAGCTCCTTGCCGGGCATGTGCCGGAAGGCGTTGTTGCCCTCGCAGTAGAGCACGGGAGCGCCCTTGGACAGGATGAACGCGAGGTCGCGGTCACGCGACGCCAAGTGATCGCTGTACTTCCGCCCGAGCTTCCCCAGCGTGGCGTCGGTGTAACGCTGCCAGAGGGGGAAGCCGGCGGTCTCGTGGCTTTCGGGGAGTTCCCGACCGCCACTGAACTCGGCGAACCGCTCGGAGCACGAGGCGCAATGGCAGATGCCGTGGATCACTTCGCTGTAGTCGCGCAGGTTGAAGTTGAACCAGTTGACGAAGAAGCCGTCCACGGCGTACCGGTCGAGGATCTCGTCGACGATCTCCAGCGCGCGCTCTTGGTAATACTCCCCAGAGGGGCAGGTGCTGTAGAGCGCGTTGTAGATCTGTGGCTCGCCTGTGGCGGAGGTGAACAGCCACTCGGGGTGCTCGGCGGCGACGCTGGCGGCGACCTTGGAGAGGTCCAGCCGCGCGATCACCCGGACTCCCTGCCGTTTGGCCGCGGTCACGGCGTCGCCCAGCAGGTCCCCGCCAGGACGGTCGGCGAGGAACGGGTTCCGTACTTGGTACGGCAGATCCGTCGGGTAGAACGCGACGATTCCGCCGGCGTTGACCAGCCACGTGTCCGCGCCGTGACTCTTGATGACGTCGAGCGCGGCCTCGACGTCCATCGCGGCATCGATTTCCTGGAGGTTCGTCTGGAAGACGGTGAACGGCTCCTGCCATCTGCTCGGCATGCGGGATGTCCTCTTTCTGTCGAAGGGACGCGGGAAGCCTGGTCGGACGGTGAGTGCCACGCCTGCTCCCAGCCGACGCAGGGTGTGATCACCATGTACGGGCGCCCTGGACCATGTCGCGGGTAAGTGAATCCGTTGCGGTCACTCCAGCGCGGTGGACAGTCCGCCCGTCCGCCCGTCCGCAAGCAACCTGAGGGCGGAGTGGTCGTGGTCGCCCAGGCCCGTGGCGACCGCGGCGTTCATGAGCTGGTGCACCAGAGCCGAGGCAGGCAACGGCACGTCGAGCCGAGCCGACGCCTCCACGGCGAGTCCGAGGTCCTTGCGGTGAAGCTTCATGCGGAAGCCCGGCTCGAACTCGCCCTTGATCATCCGTGCCCCGTGCACATCGAGCACGCGCGATGCCGCGAATCCGCCCAACAGGGCTTCGCGGACGGCGTCGGGGGCCACGCCGGCTGCCTCGGCCAAGCGCAACGCCTCGGCGACCGCCTCGATCGTCACGCCGACCACGATCTGGTTGGCGACCTTCGCCACTTGCCCGGCCCCGGCCGCGCCGATGTGGGAGATCCGGGACCCGAGGACCTCGAGAACCGGCGTCGCCCTCTCGACGGCCTCCGGGGCGCCGCCGACCATGATCGACAGCGTCCCTTCGCGTGCTCCGACCTCCCCGCCGGACACCGGGGCGTCGAGGTGGCTGCCGCCGGCCTTGGCGACCTCGTCGGCGAGTTCCCTCTCGGCGGCCGGTGAGATCGAACTCATGTCGATAACGAGAGTGCCCGGCCGCAGTGCGGAGAGCACGCCGTCCTCTCCGCGCATGACGGCCTCCACGTCAGGTGTGTCGGGGAGCATGAGAACGACGACTTCGCTGTCCCGAACCGCCTCCGCCACGGAGCGGCCGAATCGCGCTTCGTTCCCGAGTACCTCCCGGGCCGCCGCACTGTCGCGATAGACGGTCAGCCGGTGACCGGCCGCGATGAGGTTGGCGGCCATCGGCCGCCCCATCACGCCCAAACCGATGAACCCTATGTCCATTCCCGCCTCCACAGTTGCTCGATGATCTTGTCTAGGACTTGCCGCGTGGGCGCCCCAAGGCGTGTGCATTCAGGACATCTGCGACCGCCTCCGGTGCCGCCGCCGGCGCGAGATGGGCGACCCCCGGAAGGATCTCCAGCCGAGCCCGCCGTATCGCGCGCGCGATGGCGCGCTGCTCGTGCGGGGGAGTGGCAGGGTCCTCCGCGCCGCCCAGGACCAGCGTGCGGGCGCCGACTCTGCCCAGGTCCCCGCGGACGTCCGCGTCGGCGAGCACATCGCAGCCCATCGCGTACCCCTCCGGGGGCGTCGAGCCCAGCATGTCGGCGTAGGCCCGCACGACGTCCGGCCGTTCGCGCCGGAACCCCGGCGTGAACCAGCGCCCCAGCACGGAGGGAACGATCGCCTCCACGCCCTGCTGCCGGACGATCCTCGCCCGCTCGAGCCAGCTCTTCCGATCGAGCACCGCCGCACAGCACATGACGGTGAGGGACGAAACGCGGTCCGGTGCAAGACTCGCGGCGCGGATCGCGATCATGCCGCCGATCGAGATGCCCGCGAGGTGGACTCGTGCGGTACCGAGACCGTCGATGACTCGTAGCACGTCGTCGACGAGCCCGTCGATCCCCCGGGGTGCTTCGCACTCTGTGGCGGCACCGTGACCGCGTTGGTCGAAGCGCGCCACGTCGAATGAATCCGTCAAGAGCGGCACGACGTCGTCCCACAGGGCGGTGGTGGTGCCCAGCGAGTTCAGCAGGACGATCGTGTCGGCGGCACCGTGCGGGCCGACCGTACGGTCGACCACGATGCCGGGCGCTGCGGCGTCATGGCCGGTCTGCGGCGCGTCACTTGCCGACATTGGGCATCTCGACCATTGAGGACGGGTTCGCGCCAGTGTCCGGGTACCCGGTGTCCAGACCGTTGATCGTCGGCCGCATCGCCTGGGACGCCATGTTCGTGATCTCGGGCGGGCTCTCCGAGGCGGAGTTGGGGCTGCCGCATGCGGTGACCGTCGACGGCCTCGCGGCTGCTTCCGCCGCGGGTGCCCGGCGCACCGAGTGCGAATCGGTCGTCGTCTGGCTCACGACACCTCCGTGGTGAAAGCGATGGATTCGACCGTCGGCGCAGGCCGTCCAGGGGGATCGTTTCGTGACGGTTCGAGGTGGGGTGCGGTGGTTCAGGTGCGCTGCTTCTGCGTGTAGACGTCGCGTTCGGTCAGCGCGTTGAGGAGAGGCCGCCCGCCGCGGTAACGCCGGATGTTCTCGACGATGATGTCGATTGAGCGCTGGGTGCGATCGGGGAGGGCCGGGGTCACGTGGGGAGTGATCATGACGTTGGGGAAGTCCCAGAGAGGGGAGTCCGCGGGAAGCGGCTCGGGAGTGGCCACGTCGAGTCCCGCGCCCGCGATCTCTCCCGCATGCAGGGCCTTGACGAGGGCGTTCTGATCTATGATCTCGCCGCGTGCCATGTTGATGATGAACGCGGTGCTCTTCATCTGCGCGAACTCGTCGGCCGAGAAGAGGTGGTGGGTGGCGTCGGTCAGCTGTGCCGCGATCATGACGACGTCGGCCTCGTTGAGGAGCGGGCCCAAGGTGTCGCCATCGTCCGAGGACAGCATGCGGTCCACATCCGCTGCCTGCTCCGCGGGGCTGCGCCGGTACACGATCACCCGCATGCCGAACGCCTTGCCGAGGCGCGCCATCTCCCTCGCCGTGTGGCCGAATCCGACGATGCCCAGCGTTCCGCCCCACAGCGCCAGCTTCTTCTCGTAGCCCTCGATGAAGCGCCAAAGGTGCGCATCCTGCATCTCGAACAGCCGCCGGGCATCGAAGGTGAGCCCTAGCGCGAAGTAGAACCCGTGCTGAGCCAGAGCGGGGGCGGAACGGCCGGCGGATCCGGTGACGATCAGGCCCCGTTCGAACACCTCGGGTACCGCGGACCTGGTGAGACCGGAATGGTCGCAGTGCACCCACGCGAGGCGCGGCGCGCCGAGATACCGTTCGTCGAGGTCGCCCACGATGAGGGCGACGTCCGCGTGTTCGAGGGCACGGGCGATGCCGGTGTCGTCCCACAGCGAGACCTGAACGAACTCCGCCGGAGCGAACGCCTGACGCAACTGCTCCATCTCGTCTGGTTCGAACATGAGCGTCGACATTACGTACTGGATACTGCGATTCCTGCGATCGTATTGCACCAAACAAAACTCCTCTATCAAGGGCCGGAACGCCCAGCGCAAGATAAGCGGCCGCTGTACCCTCCGGCCTTGATGCGGTGGACATACTCGTCCGAAGACATTCTGGGTCGGTGGGGTGCAGGCCCACCTGCCGAGATCGATGGGCGTGGAAGATGATGGGCCGCGATCTGGCATGCCGTCTCCGTCCTGGGGCACGGTCCGGTCAACGGTCAGATCGGCGGCGATCGGCTGGAAGCGCCGCCGCGTCGCCGCCGGTGTTCGGGCATACCGAGCTGTGGATCACGAGATAGGGCTGGTTGGCGAGGTCGGGCTCGAATCCGGGGAGCAGGGCCGGAGCTTCGTCCGTGAGGTGTACTTCCGCGAAGCACATGACGGGGAAGGTGGTGCTCGTGACGTCCGCGGGAATTGATGCGGTGAACTCGTCCCCGTCACGACGCATCTCGGTTTCGCTCCATTCTTTCGACTGATCCAGGTGACGGAAACGCAACGTCGCTCCGGTGATCCGGACGAGAACGTCCGGATGGGCGGCGAGCCTGACATCGAGCGGCGCGCCGCGCCGGAACCGTTCGGGCACCGCGAGCCGGACTCCGTCGAGAGTGGGACGCGTCTCGCGCACCACAGGTCGGCCGGAGTCGTCCCCGTGGCTCGCGGCCTCGTCGGCGCGAACACATTCCAGCCGGAGTGCGTGCAGGTCGTCGGCCATGGCGTCGAGGTTCCTGGACCAGTGCGTGCGTTCGGACAGGACGTGGCCGAAGGTGAGTTCGTCCCGGTAGACGCCGGCGGTCAGTTCGCCGATGCCGGCATAAGCCTCGTGGGCGGCCGTCAACAGGTCGACCGCATCGAGGATGTGTTCGCGTGCGCCAGTACGCACGAACAGGGCGTAAGCCACCGCGGCACGGAACTTCCCCGCGAAGAAGCGACCGAGTCGGACGAGAATCTCGGCGTCGAGCAAGGTTCGGCGAGATTGGCCGCCGCCGGAGGACAGTTGCTCGCGGATCCGGCCGAGGACCGATTCGCCCTCGGCCGTGAAACGCTCGATCCAGGACGCGACCTCCAGCGGCGTGTACTTCCCGCGCAGCCGACCGGTGAGAGCGTCGTCGGTGTACTCGCCGACCGTGTAGAACAGTTCCGGATCGAGCGACGACACACCCGTCCAGTCCGTCGATGTCGTGTCCCACGCGTAATGTCGTGGCCGTACCCAGGGCGAGATGGGCAGGTCGGCGTAGACTTCTGGCCAGTACGCGTTGTTGCTGGCGCTGGGTGTGTGCGCCACCGTGACCAGCGGGAGGATCCGGCTCAACGGAGCGAGTAGCGCTTCGACTTCGACTGCCGCGTCACCGTACTCCTGGCGGAGGAACCGCCGCCACGTCTCAGGCGGGCTGTCGGGATCGTAGAGCAGGCGTCCCCACAGCAGGTAGGTGTACTGGTACTTCCGCCAGTCGGCCCTCCCCAGGGCGAGATCGGGATGGACATAAGGATCCCGTCGCCCCGGCCTGCCGGACCCCTTCCGTCCCTTGAAGAACAGAGGTTCGCAGAACTCCAGCCCGAGTGCGCCGCCGAGAGTGGCATACCGGCCGAACCCGGCGGCCAGCACCGGATCCCCCCAGATCAAAAGCTTCTGTGTGCCAGGCCACATACGGAAGACAACGTCCAGTTCGCGATCCTCGTCGAGGAAGTCCGCGTACCCGTAGCGGGTGAATCGCCTGGACATTTCGGTGACACCCATCAGATCGGCACGCCTGCCGCCCAGTTGCGCGCGAGACAGGCCGGTCCGCTCACGGTGCCGGATCGACGTTTGGTGGTAGGGCAGGCCCATGTGCTCCGCCCAGTACTTCAGCGACGCCGCCGGTCGGATGTTGGGCTTGCGCAACCCGGCCAGCATGGCCGCGTCGAGGCCCTTCGCATGGAGGTCGACTCGCATCGGGCGACCCGCGTCGGACACCGCTTGGAACATCCCGTCCCAGAAGTCCGTCCGGCCCTGTTCCGGTATACCGCCCTCGTAGTGCACGCGGAAGGTGATTCCGTCGATGTCAGGAATCTGCCGCAGCAGCTCCGTCAATGCCGCCGCGCAGTAGTCGGCATGCGTTTCCGGTGCGATGCCGAGGATGGGGTGACTGTGGTCCACGCCGGGGCCGTAGTCGTACGCGTGGTTCCACAGACCGAGCTGAAAATCCATCCCACGCCGCCGGGTTTCCCGTGCGATGTGGGCGAGCGACTCCAGGTTGCGGTCGCGTTCGGGCTGGTCGACTCCTTGAGCGCGTACCCCGAACCCCGGGACATCGAGCAGGAATGGGTACGCAAAGCAAAAGTAATTTTCCGCCGCTTTGGTTCTGGATATCTCTCCCCCGTAGTTGTACTGCATTCCCAGGGCGAGGTGGAATCTGTTGAACCGCTGAGTGGCGACGAAATCGAGGTACTCGCACCAGAACTCCCGGTCGTGGAACCACGGAGTGTCCTCATGTGCGCTGGAGAAGGCGCGTTGGATACTCCGCACCGGAACGGCGGGCCGGTGCGTCTCCTCTCCCGCCGCGCCGACCGCGTCGACGGCGTGGCCGGCGGTGATCCGCTCGGCGATCTCGTTCAGTGCGTAACTCAGCGCACGCTCGTCCGACGCGCTGATGAGAACCTGGACCTCCTGACCGTCGCGAACGGTCCGTGCCCGGTACGATTCGGGCGTGTCCGGCGGTTCCGGGAACTCCTCGGGAACGGGCCCCGGCGTCGTCGCCGAGTAGAGCCCGATCTTGAGCCGTTGACGTGACATACCGGCCGCGCGGGCCGCACTGCGGACACGGCCGATGGCCCACGCCACGGCGTCCCGGTCGAGCAGCCACTCCGGAGCGTCGAACTCGATCTGGTCTGTGTCCTCGACCTCTGTCACCGGGCCGTTCCTTCCGTCGAATGACGTGACGCGGACACCCCGAACAGGGCGCTGGTGTGGTGTCTTACCTCCAGAACGCAGAGCCCCGCGCCGACGGCATGTCAGGTCGTCGGCACATCACAGCGACCCGGGCTTTCGGTCGGCAAGTGCTTGCCACAAGTTGCCGCGGCACTGAAGAGAGGCAGTGCCGACCCGACCTTCGGTTGGAGCGTGCAGATTGGCTGGACGGGTGCGCCGGTCGGGCTGCTGTGGCCAGCGCTCCTCCTCTCCCGGTCTTCGGGGACGCGCGGAGGCGAGCGGCGGAGGCACGCGCCCGCTGCTCTGGCCAGGTCTTAGTCGTCGGCGACTTGCCACAGCGCTGTGTGCTGCCGGCCATCGTCTTTCGCCTTTACTCGCGAGAACGCTCTTCTCGCGTAGCGACAACATATGGCAACCTCTTGCCGCTCGGCACGGCCCGAACGTCTGATGGCCCGTGACCATGGCGGAACGGCGCGGTGGTCCGACCGTACTTTCCCAGGACGAAGGAGCCCTCAGATGCGTATTCGTTCTTCGGGTCGGCGACTGCGGCCGCGGGCCCTCACCGCGGTCGCGGCCACGGCAGCGCTGCTGGCGACGGGGTCCTGCGGCGGTTCGGGCGGGGAGTCGTCGACGGGCACCAAGACGCTGACCCTCGCCATCCAGGGCGCACCCAACTCGTTCGACCCCGCGCAGCTCATGAGCGGGACGCAGGCGTACGTCTGGGGCGCGGTCTTCGACACGCTGCTGGTCGTCGACGACAAGGGCGAGCTGCAGCCGAACGCGGCGGAGAGCTGGAGCTATTCCGACGACCGGAAGACGCTCACCCTGAAGCTGCGTGACGGCATGACGTTCAGCACCGGAGCCTCCGTGACATCTGCGGCGGTGAAGGCGACGCTGGAACGGACGATGTCGACGCCGAGCCCGAACCAGTTCAAGCTGTCGGCGGTCAAGTCGGTGGAGGCGCCCGACGAACGCACGGTCGTCCTCGGCCTGAAGGAGCCGGACGGGGCGCTACTGCACTCGCTCGCGATGGCGGTGGGCGTGATCGGCGACCCGAAGACGCTGGACGCCGAGCGCACAGCGCTGAACCCGGTCGGTTCGGGGCCGTACGTCCTGGACGAGTCGACGGTCAACGACTCGACCTACGTGCTGAAGAAGCGCGACGACCACTGGAACGCGGACGCGTACCCGTTCGAGACCTTCAAGATCCGGGTGATCAAGGACCGCACCGCCACGGTCAACGCCCTGCGGTCGGGCGAGCTCAACGCGGCGAGCGTCCAGGCCGAGCACGTCGACCGGCTCGAGTCCGCCGGGTTCGAGGTGAAGTTCATCGACGCGGTCGCGGTGGGGGCACTGGCCCTCGCCGACCGGGACGGCGAGGGCCTCAAGCCGATGTCGGACGTGCGAGTACGCCGGGCCATCAACATGGCCTTCGACCACGACAAGATCCTCAAGCAGCTGCTGCGCGGCGCGGGCAAGACGACACAGCAGATGTTCAGCCCCAAGGGCACCGCCCACGACCCCGCGCTGGACAAGACCTACACCTACGATCCGGCCGCCGCGAAGAAGCTGCTCGCCGAGGCCGGACACCCGGACGGGTTCTCGGTGCACATGCCCAGCCTGTTCTACACCAAGCCGTTCGAGCCGACCATCAGCCAATCGCTCGCGGAGATCGGCATCAAGGTGACATGGGACCCGACACCCCCGCAGAACAGCGCGTCGGCGGTCACCTCGAAAAAGTACGGAATGTTCCTCCACGTCGAGGGGCTCGGAGCCACTCCGGTCGAAGTGAAGAACTCCGTGGACCCGGAGGGGCCGCGCAACGTGTTCGGCACGCGGGACCCCGAGCTCACGGAGTTGGTCGACCAGGCCAACGCCGCACAGGACCCGGCGAAGGCGGCCGAACTGTACAAGCGGATCAACGCGTTCACGGTCGAGAACGCATGGTTCGCACCGATCTTCTACAGCGGGCGCCACTGGGCAACGGCCGACGGGGTCGAGTTCCTCGGCGACGGATCCAACGTCTTCTCCAGTGTCCGGACGTTCGGCCTCTCCGGTTAGTCCGGCCCCCAGGCGACGGTCGTGCCATGCCGCTGCCCCTGGCTGTGCTTCTTGAGGCACGAGTCGCAGGGCAGGGGCACCGACCCGCTGCCGAGGCCAGGCATCCGGCGTCGGCGGCCAGGTCTCCGGCGGCGACGATCGGTACCTTGACGGCCTTGTCGGGCAGCATGATGCCCTGGGGGTGCGCGGTCTCCCGTGCGGTTGCGGCGAACTGGCCGGAGCCGACCTCGGGGGAGTGCCGCGCAGGCGCTCGGCCGCGAACTTCCGGAGGTCGTCGGTCTTGATCTTCGAGCTGCCGGTGCGGGCGACGTCGTCGAGATCGTGAACGTCTCGGTGTTGCCGTAGGCGTGGCCGGCGCCTTCAAGCTGGGGCCATCGGTGCGGCCAGGCAGGCGGCATGTTCACCCGCTCGGCCTGCATGAGGCCGAGGGTCTCGGCAGCGGCGAACGTCGACTGCAGGACGAGAGCGAACCGCCCGAGGCCCGAGATGGGCGAGTGGTCGTAAGGAGTCAGGATGTCCGCGCTTATGGGAGAAGCTCAGCCGGCTGGGCCGGGCGGCCTTTGCGGGGGCACGCCCGGCCCGGGTGCGGTTCGGGGACTACTTGGTGGCGTACTTCGCGATGGCGTTGCTCGCCACATGGTCGTGCCGCCAGGACGGCAGGTGCTCGATTAGCTCCCCGAACGCAGGTGCGAGCGGCTGGTCGACCCAACCGCGGAGGATCTCCGAGCCGACGGCAAGCCAGTTGACGGGGATTGCGCCGGCCTGAACGAGGCGCATGACCGCCGTGTCGTGTGTCTCTTTGGTGGTCGCCGCGGAGGCGTCGACGACGATGTAGACCTCGTAGCCACGGTCGAGAGCGGTCAAGCCGGTCAGGGCGAGGCAGACGTCGGTCTGGATGCCCGCCATTATCAGCTTCTTGCGTCCGGCGGCCTCGATGGCCGCAGCGAACTGGTCGTTCTCGAAAGCGTCGAAGATCGGCGGACGGTGGATGACGGGAGTGTCGCCGAGGACCTGGGCGAGCTCGGGGTAGAGAGGACCTGCGGGAAAGTCCTCGGGACCGGCGGTGACGATCAGCGGCAGGTCGAACAGCTTCGCGGCTTTGGCCAGCGCGAGCGTGCCGTTGAGGTTCTCTTCGATCGTGTGCGATCCGATGAGGTTCGAGAAACCGACCTCGTGATCGATGAGGACGACCGCGCTGTTGTCGGCGGTAAGTGGCGTGTGCGGCATGACTTTTCTCCTTGGATGTTTCGCTTGTGGTCACCGTGACGCGGCTGGTGTCAGTCGGCCGGCCTCCCGCGAGTCGCCACGAGCGTGAGGATGTCGCTCACGTCCTCGACGGCCATCTTGAACAGGCCGGTATATGAGCCGCGGAACACCGGGGTGGCCGCTATGAGCAGGTCGGCTTCCTCGGCACGGCGGAGCGCGTCCTCGATCTCGGGGGCGACGCCCTCCCGCTCGAAGGCTCTGGTGAAGGCTGGGCCGAGCCGGTAGACGTCGATCCGCGTGTGCTCGACCGCGACGTCGTGGACGGCGAGCACGCTGGTGAGTGTTCGCAGCACGACGCCGACTAGGCCGTGTTTAAGAAGTGGTCTTGGTGACTGATCGGAGCCAGATGTCGATCACAGCGACCTCGATGGTGGCCTGGTATCGGACGGCGAGCTTGTCATAGCGGGTCGCCACCGCCCGGTGCTGTTTCAGCAGGTTGATGCCGCACTCGACTGCGTGGCGGAGCCGGTAAGCGTCCGGGTCGAACACCGGTGGGCGTCCTCCGGTCGAGCCCTTGGCCTTGCGGTTGGCCTGCTGATCGGCCTTCACGGGAATGGTGGCCGCGATCCCGCGACGGCGCAGATGGGCGCGGTTGGCCT
>NZ_SMKK01000019.1 GCF_004348425.1 Actinomadura sp. 7K507 | reverse complement strand
CCCTGGCGGGCCAGCTCGACCGCGCGGCGGCGGAACTCGGGCGGGTGTGGTGAGGGCATGGCGGACATCCTTCCTGATGATCGCCGGTGACCTCAGATCAGATGTCCGTGCTCCGGGGGGAAGCTCACCCGCCTTTGGGATTCCGACCCTTCGGTGCCGTCAGAGGTGTTCGCCGACGGGTGGTTCATGGGTGTATGGACCAGGCGTTTCCTCTACGAGTACCCCACCCGGGTGCGGCTCGTCGGGGTGCACTTCAAGCCATGGGGCATGTCGCCGTTCATCGACATGCCGGCGACCGAGTTACGGGACCGATGGGTGCCCGTCGACGCCGTCTGGCAACGGTCTGTGGACCGGATCCGCAACCAGGTCGGCGACCTCGCATCGGCCACCGAGACACTGCGGGTAGTGGAGGAGGAACTGCGGTCGCGGCTCGCTGAGGCACCGTCGCGCGGTCTCGGTCTGGTCCAGCACACGGGCAGGAGGTTGGAGACTTCCCACGGCGCGATCCCGGTCGGTGCGCTGGCCGAGGCCGCAGGGGTGAGCGGCAATCACCTGGCCACGCAGTTCAAGTCCCATGTCGGCGTCACCCCGAAGCGGGTGGCGCGGATCTACCGATTCGCGCGGCTGATCCTGTCCGTGGACGCCCTGCGTCCGGTCGACTGGCCGGACCTCGCGCACACGGCGGGCTACTTCGACCGGGCCCACTTCACCAGGGAGTTCAAGGACTTCACCGGGCACACCCCGACGGAGTACCTGGCGCTGCGGCGACGGCTCCCCGCCGATCCGGGTTTCCCGCCTGACAGCGGTCCGATGCCCGCTGATTGATTTCTTACATGCCTGACCGCCCCCGAGGGCGACAAGATCAGCGTGTCCGGGCAGGAAGGCTCCGAGGAGGACCCGTGGGCACAGTGATCATGCACAACGTGGTGTCGGTGGACGGCTTCATCGCCGACGAGAACGATGGCGTCGGGCCGCTCCACGAGTGGTACTTCAACGGGGACACCCCGATCACCGAAGGCGTCGACCCGCAGTACGACCACTCGGGAACCGGAAGCGCCTTCAAGCTCTCAAAGGCGTCGGCGGAGTACGTCCGGCCGATGTGGGAGGCGATCGGCGTGATCGTGATGGGCCGCACGCTGTTCGACCTGGTCAACGGCTGGGAGGGACGTCCCCCCGCGGGCGATCACGTGGTCGTGGTGTCCCACCGGCCCAAGCCCGAGGGCTGGCACCCCGAGGCGTCCTACCATTTCGTCGACGACGTGACGGCCGCGATCGACAAGGCCCAGAAGCTCGCCGGGAAGCGCACCGTCAGTGTGAACGCCGGCGAAGTGGGCGGCCAGATCTTCGCGGCCGGCCTGGTGGACGAGGTAGCGATGGACGTGGTGCCGGTGGTGTTCGGCTCAGGGAAACGCTACTTCGGCAGCATCGACGGGCAGCATCTGCTGGAGGATCCCGATGTGGTCATCCAGGGCGACGGGGTGCTCCACCTGAAGTACAAGGTTCGCCGTGCCAAGGACACGTGATCGCAGTGGACGACCTCGACGCACATGCCCGTGCACTCGTCGAGGCCAACCTGTACATGACGCTCGGCACCGCCGACGCCGATGGGCGGCCGTGGGTGTCGCCCGTGTACTTCGCGACGGCCGACTACGCCGAGTTCTACTGGGTGTCCGCCCACGACGCCGCCCACTCGCGCAACATCGCGCAGCGTCCCGAGGTGAGCATGGTCATCTTCGACTCGCAGGTACCGGCCTACCACGGCCGTGCGGTGTACCTCTCGGGGTCGGCCGCGGAACTCGCCGGTCGTGACCTCGACCGCGGCATCGCGATCTACCCAGGCCCGGTGACGCGAGGGGGTACCAGTCTGGCGCTGGACGATGTCACCCCGCCGTCGTCCTATCGCCTCTACCGCGCCACCGTCACCGAGGCGTCCGTCCTCTGCCCGCGGGAACCCCGGCAACCGTGCCCGCTGCACTCGATCAACGCCGATCACCGAACGCCCGTCCTCCCGTGGCGGAACGCCCGGTAGCCCGCCCCGGTCGGACGCCGGTTCCCACGGTGAAGCCCACTCGTGCAGGGCCGCTTCCGGCTCTGCGATGACCTCAGTGCTGGATGAGGCCACCGACCGGGACGGGGGCGACGTGGCCGGTCGCCGGGAGTGTCCGGGCCAGGGCGAGGCCGATGTCGACCAGCGATGGCCGGCGCAGGCGAGCGACGTCGGCGATCGGCGTCCAGGTCGGCTCGGCGGTCTCGCCGTTCGGCTCAGGCCGGAGTTCGCCGCCGGTGATGCGGACCTGGTAGAAGATGCCGACATTTTGGTGCTCGGGTCCGGGGACGGTGCGCTCGGCCGCGGGGACGACCCTTGAGTCCACGCCCAGCAGGCCCTCGACCATCGCGTCGCAGCCGGTCTCCTCGGCGACCTCCCGGATCACCGCGTCGAACGGATCCTCCGCGTGCTCCACCCCGCCGCCCGGAAGAGTCCAGACGGGCTCGCCCTTCGGCGGGACGTGACGGGCCAGCAGCACGCGCCCGTCCTCGATGCACACGGCGTACGCCGCCAGCCGGAAACTCATCCTTGTATCTCCACAGGTTTCGATGACTCTCAGTGGGCACTAGATGACACAGAGTCAATCTCTGGTGATCGGAGCTGTTCATGCGCAAGCTGATCCTGATCGCGGCCGCCGCCGCGCTGACCCTGACCGGCCTCGCGGGGACGGCCCAGGCCGCCCCCGAACCGCCCGCCGCTCCGGGGCCCGCCGGGCTAGGCGGCCTCAATGGCCTCGGCGGCCTCACTGACGGCATCCCCATCGTCGGCGACCTCCTCTGACCGCACCTGGGGCGGTACACCGAGGGTGCACTTTCTGCGTCCCTGCTACGTGTCAGCGTCCCCGGCTACGCGTCACGTCCCCGGCTACGCGTCGGGGGCGAGCTCGCCTTCGAGGACGGTTCGGGTGATCGGGGGCCGGTCCCAGAGGGCGAGGATCTCATTGGCGAGGTCCGCTATCGGGAGCGGGTGCAGGTGGCCGGGCACCTCGATGGCGGCGGCGGACAGGCTGCGCGGGACGGCTCCGGCGTCCAGGAGGACACGCCACTCCTCCGGCCCCAACTTCAGGAACTCCAGTCCCGTCAACGCGGCGATCTCCAGCGGGTCGGCGAGCGTGCCGGGCTGGGCGGTCAATGTCCGGAGGCGGGGGAGTCCGGTGACGGGGGCGAGGCTGAGCGGTTCGCCCTCCCAGACACCGATGCTCAGGACCTCCAACGCGGGGTGGACGGCCGCCTCGACGCTCGTCAGGCTCCGGACGTTGACCCTGGCCACGGCTGGAAGCTCGGTGCGGTGGTGGTCGCCGTCCACCTGACCGCCCCGGCCGGCCACGAAGTCGGTGAGCGAGTCTGCGAGCACGTAGGCGCCGATGGACTTCTCGTGACTGAGCATGATGATCTGCCCCATGTGTCCGCGCGGACCAGGTGTCAGGTCGACCGCGATCCGGTCGCCGCCTCCGTTGTCGCCGAAGGCGATCCAGCCGGGTGAGCCGACCACGCCCTGGACCGCGGCGTCCGGCGGGGTGCTGACCGCTTCCGTCGCCGCGAACTGCCACGGGCATGGACGGGACGCCGCGTCGGCGACGTACACGTCGTCCAGCTGGAAGAGGTCGCAGCCGACCGCCTTATAGAGGCGTTCTGCCCTCACGATGTCTCCGTCCCAGTCCTCCCGCTGCGCCCGCGTCACCCGGTAGAGCACCTTGAGTTCGTCGGGCAGCGCGATACCCAGGCGCTCTTCCGCGGCGGCGATCTCCGCCTCGGTGGCGCCGATCGCGCCGTCCAGGCGCTCCTCAAGCGTCCGCTGCAACAGCGCCAGGTCCGCCGACGGAGCGGGCATCGCCTCAGGGACCGGGTCGGGAAGCCGGCGCCAAGGCTCGGGAACGGAGCCTTCGACCAGGATGAGCGAGTCCCGGTGCAGCGCGATACCGGCGTCCACGGACGGGCCGGTATCGAGCAGGTAGAGCACAGCCCGCCCGGCCGGCGAGATCTCCGCAACGAACGAGACGCCGTCCATGCCGGCGTCCTCAAGAGCGCTCAGCACCCGCTCCACTGCGTCGCGCTTGTCCTGCATGCCACCGATCCGGCGACCTCGACCGGGTTTCCGGGGGGTCCGCGGCGGCGCGGCCAGACTCCACCCGGCGCGGCCGAGACGCCCCGCCACGTGGCCGTCTGGCGCGGCGAGGCTCTCGGCGTTGTCCGTCCACAAGAACCTCAGCAACGGCTCCCACGTCGCGAAGTCGTGAATCGAGGGCAATGGTGGTCTCCGTTCAGGTCACTGCCGACCGTCGCCCAGACGAGTCCCTAGCGGACGCCTATGGCTTGGCCCTTGCGGTGCGTCGGAACGATACCGAGGTGGGGCGGCCCCGCGCCCTGGCAAGGGTCACCCGGCGGCGACGCCGCGGCGCATCTCCCACAGCGACGTGCGCAGGTGTCCGGCCTGCTCGTCGGGCACACCCGCCTCCTCGGACACGGAGAGCATGGTCTCCAGGCCGGTGGCCTGCATCGCGGGGTTGTACTCGTCCGGGACGGATTCGCTCACGTCTGAGCCGGCGACCATGATCGGGAGCATCTGCTCCATCCACGGCTGGAGGACCTCGCGCTTGAACGCCTCCACGTCGCCACCCTCCGCGTGGACGAGCGCCACGGCGTGACTCGCCCCCGCGCCGATGCCGTACATGCCGCTCAGCCCGCCCACGTCATACAGCGCCGCGAACCCGGGGTCCTCGCCCGCCCAGTGAGGACGGCCGATGGGGCCGAGCACGGGGGCCACACGGTCGAACAGGTCACGCGTGCCGCTGTAGAGGATGAAAGCTCCGTCCGTTCCCACCGTCGGAGGCACGGCCATGATCCCGCCGGCGAGGAACCGCACCCCGTACTCCTCAAGCCATCCGGCGAGTTCGCGCGCCTGCCGCGGGGAGCCGCTGGTGAGGTTGACGAGCGTCCTACCGGCCAGCTTCCGTATGGCCGGTGCCAGTGCCTCCCGGACGCTGGCGTCGTCCAGCAGGCACGCCACCGTGAGATCGCCCGCCTCGATCGCCTCTTCGACGCTTCGCACTTCCCGCGCACCTCGCGCGAGGAGGTCGCCCGCCTTTCCGGGAGTGCGGTTCCAGACCGTCACGTCGCGACCGGCTTCGAGGAGCGCACCCGCAAGCGCACGCCCCATGGCTCCCATTCCAAGAATGCTGATTCGTTCTTGCCGCATGTCCATGCGAACCACTGTTCACCCATGCTCCAGCCGCCACAAGAAGGCACTTTGGAGTGCGTGGTTACCTGAAAGTTAGTCACCTGACCTGCGCCGATCACCCGGACAGGACACCGAGCGATGCCGCAGCGGCTCAGCCGGGACGCTGTGCGGCACCGGCCACGTCGCAGTCCTCCGGATCGTCGCTTCCGGCCGGCGCCGTGGCGGCGATGATGGCGTCCAGCGTGTCCCGTGCGGCCAGCAGACCGGCCACGGCCTCGTTGATGCGCTCACGTTCCCGGTTGAGGTCGGGCAGCATGCCGGAACACCCCGGCGCCAGGGTCTGCCCGACGTCGACCATGCAGGGCATCAATTCGGCGATCGTGGCGGTGTTGAGACCGGCGCCGAGCAGTATGCGGATTCCCCGGACGGTGACTATGTCCTCTTCCGTGAATTCGCGGTATCCGCTTGGCCGCCGCGACGGCTTGAGCAGACCCTGCTCCTCGTAATAACGCAGCAGGCGTTGGCTGACCCCCGTCCGCCGGGAGAACTCCCCCATGCGCATGTGACGACCACCACATTCAGTTGACTCTCACATCGATGTGAGACAGCAGTCTATTTCGCATGACGAACCAGCAGACAGCAACCCCGGAGCCCTCACCCGTCACCGTCATCGGCCTCGGCCCTATGGGCATCGCCCTCGCCGAGGCGCTTCTGGCCCACGGCCACGCCACGACGGTCTGGAACCGTACCCCGGAAAAGGCCGGCCCCCTCGTCACCAAGGGCGCCCACCGCGCGGAGACCGTCGCGGAGGCGGTGTCCGCGAGCCCTGTCACGCTCATGTGCCTCAAGGACTACGAGACCATGTACCCGGTCTTCGACTCCGCCGGCGACGCATTGAAAGGCCGCGTACTGGTGAACCTCAACTCCGGTACCCCGAATGAGGCGCGCACGGCCGTGAATTGGGCGGCCGAGCGAGGCGTCGCCTACCTCGACGGCGCGATCATGGTGCCGCCGCCGCTCGTCGGGCAGCCCGAGTCCGTCTTCCTTTACAGCGGTTCACAGGACGTCTTCGACGAGCACAGGACGACGCTGGCGAGCATGGGCGACCCCCGGTACCTCGGCTCCGACCCCAGCCTGGCGGTGCTGTACAACGCGGCACTGCTCGACATGATGTACGCGACCATGAACGGCTTTCTGCACGCCACCGCACTGGTCGGTTCGGCGAACGTCCCGGTGGCCGACTTCGCCGATCTCGCAATCAACTGGTTCATGCCCTCGGTGGTGGACACAACCCTCGCCGAGCAGGCTCCCGACCTGGAGAAGGGAAACTATCCCGGCGACGCGGGCACCATGGAGATGAACCTCAACGCACTTGAGCACATCACCCGCACCTGTGAGGAACAGGGCATCCATTCCGACCAGCCGCGCCTAATGAAGGAGATCGCCGAGCGGGCGATCGCCGCGGGCTACAGCGGCAAGAACTACCTGGCCGTATTCGAAGTCTTCAAGAAAGCGACGACGGGCTACCCCGGCAGGACGAACCCTGCCTGACGCGGCACGAGGCAGCGACCGTTCGTCCTTTCAACCTGCTCGTCCCAACCTGCTCGGCCGGTGCTCAGACGACCCCGGTGCGGGCTGTCAGGACCGGGCGGGGATGGTGTGGGACTGGACGGATTCGTCGAGCACCGGGAACGCCTGGTCGGGGTCGCGTACGTCGTGCGGGCGGAGTCCGTGACGATCGCGATGCTCATCGTGCTGGAGTCGCTGTCACCGCTTGAACGGGCGGTGTTCGTGTTGCGGGAGGTGTTCGACCAGCCGTACGCGTCGATCGCGGGGACCCTCGGCAAGGAGGAGCCCAATCCGGAGAAGGTCGCCGGGTCGGTGTCACAGGGGCCGTGCCGCTGCGTCCTTGACGGCATGCAGACCATCACGATCGTCGGAGGCGGGCGCGCGGGTCTGACCGCGGCCATCAGCGGGGCCGAGCAGGGCGCGTCCGTCGTCCTTCACGAAGCTCCCACCTGTGCGGACGCGCCCGCTCGACGGACGCGCCGTACGTAGCCAACGACGGCGCGCACGCCTTCTACTCGGGTGGGTGCCGTGGCGCTGGCTGGCGCGGCACGGGCTAGTCCAGCCGTCCCGTCCGCTCAGGCCGTCCTCGCTCACCTGGACCTACCAGAGCGCGCTCGGCGTACTGTGCCCGGTCGCGTTCTTTCACGATCCGGGCAGCCTGTCGGCGGCGTTCTGCCAGGAGCGGCTGCACCGCGTCGTCCCGATCGGGTACCCGGCGACCCGCTACCCGCGCGGCGGCTGGGGCTCGATCGTCGCGCGCATGCACCGGCGCGCCCTCGGCCTGGGCGTACGGATCGAGACCGGCTCGCGGATCACCGCGCTCCCCGAGAACGGCCCGGTCATCGTCGCGACCTCGCTGGAGACGGCCCGGGATCTGCTCGGCGACCCGTCCCTGGGCTGGGAGAGCGGCCGCGTCGCCTGCCGCGACCTGGGCCTGCGGACCAGCCGCGAGGACACGTTCCTGGTGTTCGACATGGACGAGGGTGCGCTGTGCGAGGCGTGACCACCCGACCCTCGCGCCGCCCGGCCAGAGCCTCGTCCAGGGATACATGCCGGCCCGTCCCGGCGAGTCCAAGGCCGACGCTCTGGGACGCCTCGACCGCCTCTACGACCAGGCGCTGCCCGGCTGGAGGTCCCGGCTCGAATGGGGCCGCGACCAACTCGCACACCATCGCACCGGCGCCACTCGACCTCCCCGGCCGTACGTGGTGCGACCGTCCCGCCATCGACCAGGGCGACGGCCGCTTCCTCGCAGGCGACATGGTCGCGGCCCCCGGCATCCTCGCCGAGGTCTCCATCAACAGCGCCTTGACCGCCGCCTCAAAGGCCATCGCCCAGACCCGCTGACCTCAGCAGGCCGCGCTGGGCAGGCCGGTGTACACGACCCCCCCCCGGTCGAATCGTCAGGCATGGTGGGTGAGCGTCCGCTCGATGTCCCACTGGTGGTGGAAGGCGTCGTGGGCGTTGGCCAAGGCGACCTGAAGCCACGATTGGGGGCCGCGTTCCGGATGCAGCAGGACGATGTCAGCTTCGGCCGCGAGTTCCATGGCCTGGCCCCATGCTGCGGCGGCCAGCCTCAGCGACCAGAGGGCAGCCGGGGACGGCACCTGGTTGTAGGCGCGAGCGCGCGCAAGCAGGACGTCGTCATAACTGGTGATATTCCTGTCGCCGGTCAGCGCGGCACTGACGAGCCGCTCCGCCCAGATGCGCAGATTATCGGTGACATGGCATACGTAACCGCCGGCGGTCCAGTCGAGATCGGGATGCCGGAGCCCGGCGTCCTTGCCGTCCAGCAGACCGCTGTATCGCTGCGGGATCGCTGTGACCAGGTCGATCGCCTGTCCAGGGGTGATCGACCAGTTGTAACCGCACTCTCGGCACGGGTCTCCGTACCGGGCTGCACCCCAGTTGTTCATGGCGGGGAAGACCTCCTTGCACAAGATTTCCAGCGGGCCTGTGCGACGCTTTCGCCTGCATTCACGAAGCTCACCCAGCTTGAGGACAGACCGCTGGATTCAGCGGTGCAGGGTGGTTTCGTGTTGCATGCGGGTCAGCTTGCCGGGGTTGCGGATGGCGTACAGGCCGGTGATGAGGCCGTCGTCGACGCGCACCGTGAAGACGGTGTCGATGTGGCCGTCCAGCCGCAGGACCAGCGCCGGGTAGCCATTGACCTGAGCCGGCTCCAGCGGCGCGGCGCCGAACCTGCGCAACCCGGCGGCCAGAGGGGCGACGCGGTCGGCCCCCACGATCGGCTCGGGCGCGGCCTGCGCGACACCGCCGCCATCACCCAGGAAGACCACGTCGGGCGCGAGGACGTCGAGTAGACGCTGCAGATCGCCTGTCTCGACCGCCCGCTGGAACGCCCTCAGCACGCTACGGGTCTCGGTCGCGGACACGACCCCGCGCGGCCGGCGGGCGGCGACGTGAGACCGGGCCCGGTGGGTGATCTGGCGGACCGCGGCGGGGGTCTTGCCCACGGCTTCGGCGATCTCGCCGTACCCCAGCTCGAACACCTCGCGCAGCACGAACACCGCCCGCTCGGTCGGGGTGAGCGTCTCCAGCACCAGCAGCATCGCCATCGAGACGCTTTCGGCCAGCTCGACGTCCTCGGCCACATCGGGGGTGGTCAGCAGCGGCTCGGGCAGCCACGGCCCGACGTAGGACTCCTTGCGGCGACGGAGGGTACGCATGCGTACCAGGGCCTGGCGGGTCGTGATCCGGACCAGGTAGGCGCGCGGGTCGCGCACGCTGCCGTGATCGACACCGGTCCACCGCAGCCAGGTCTCCTGAAGAACGTCCTCGGCGTCGGCGGCTGAGCCGAGCATCTCGTAGGCGACCGTGAACAGAAGGCTGCGGTGGTCGACGAAGGCTTTCGTGGCCATGTCGATGCGGTCCCCCGGAACAAGCGGGCCCGATTCGTCCATTGCTCGCTCGCTCATAGCCGCTCCTGCCGTTGGTTGTCGACTGCGCCCACACATCAGATGCCGGTCGCCGCCGTTCTGTGACATCCGCGCCCGGTGACGGGGGACACACGGTCGCGCTGTCACAGGGCCGGGGGTACCGGCATCTCCATGGTCACCAGGACGCCGCGCGGACGATCCGCACCCGGCGCGCAACCCACCATGAGGAGGACGTCATGGAACCCCGTATGGACCTGATGACCAACGAACTCGGCGCCAAGCTCGGCAAGCGGTTCGCCAGCGTCAGCCTGGCGATCCAGCAGTCGTCGCTGCCCCGCGGGCTGCAGGAGCTCGTGATGCTCCGCGCCAGCCAGATCAACGGCTGCGGCTGGTGCGTGGACTTCCACACCAAGGAAGCCGCGGCCGCCGGAGAGAGCGCGGTACGGCTCAACCTGACCGCCGCCTGGCGCGAGTCGACGGTGTTCACCGAGGCCGAACGGGCCGCGCTGGCCCTCAGCGAGGAAGGCACCCGGCTCGCCGACGCCCATCAGGGCGTCTCGGACGAAACCTGGGCCTGGGTGCGCGAGCACTACGACGAGGACCAGACCACCGCCCTGGTCTACCTGGTCGCCATGATCAACGCAGCCAACCGGCTCGGCGTGATCGTCCACCAGCGGGGCGGTTCCTACGAGCCCGGCATGTTCGCCAACACGACGAACTGACCGGAGGCCCGTTCGCCGACCCGGCCGGGTCCCCCGACCCGGCCGGGCCCGCCGTCAACCGGCCGAACAACACCAGCAGGACCGAAGCCCTCCTGGCGCTGCGGCTGCTGGTCATCGCACTGATGACGGTCATTGTGGGGGCCAGGAGCAACATCAACATCTCCGGCGAGCAGGTCTGCCTCCGCGCCCGCACCCAGTGGGTCCCGTCAGCGGGCCTGCTCTGGACAGCCGTGTCCCTGATGAGCATCTCCAGCCTCCTGAACGGCGCCGTCCACTTCGTCCTGTTCGGCAGGGTCGCTGGCGCTCTCCTCTCCGCCAATAGCTACGTATCGGACGTGCTGCCGGGCAGCCACGTCGGCTTTACCTGGGCGCATGGTCTCCACCGCGCTCATCGGCACCCTGACACTGTGGGTCGCTGCACGCCCCCGTCCGGCGGTGGGCGACTACGCCCGGGAACCGCGCATCGCGCTCTGCGGCAGGCTGGCCATCGGCTCCCTGGTGGTCTCCTTCGTCGCCCTGCACCTGATCAGCAGCACCGACAAGGGCCTATGGACCGTCCTGCCCCTTCCCCTGACCTACCTATGCGGAGCTCTGACCTTGGCCCAAGCCCTGTTCCTCCTTCCAGTGATCATCTGCACGCTCCCCAGACACGAGCCCATCGCCAATCCGCGCCTAGGCAGAAGACCACCCGCCCCCAGAACCAGCGTCTCGGGATGATCTCTCTGGGCCGCGACCTGATCGCGCTGGGCACGCCGGACCACCGGGATCAGGCCAGTGAGCGGCGGGCGGCGCAGGCGTGATCCCAGGGCCTTCTCCAGGACCGCACATGCTTCTCGCCGTAACGTGCGTGGTGCCGGCAAGCGGGGCCAGGACTTGACCAGGCCAAAGACCCCGATCGGGGTAAGGCATGAAGTAGGCCGATGCTGGGACGGCCGAACATCAGTCAGGCGGCGTTGGTCGGACGGTCGCCGTGTTCGGTGGTGGGGCCTAGGTGTATGAGGGCCGGACGTTGGTGACGCCGCCCCGAAGTCGAGATGCTGGCGGCCGCCCACCGGCTCCGCTGTGCGGGCGGTGGTAGTTGTAGTGAATGTTCCAGGCGGCGATCGCGGAAGATCGGGCGTCCTCGCTATTGAACTCGCGGGCGTAGAGCAGTTCCTCAGCCAGGATTCGCTGGTAGCGCTCAACCTTGCCGTTGTGGCGTGGGGTGTACGGCTTGGTCTTCTGATGCCGCGTGCGTCGGCCGACGATCCGGGCGAAGTCACCGGAGCGGTAGCAGGCCCCGTTGTTGGTGACGACCCGGTGGATGTGCGTGATGCCGTGCGCGGCGAACCAGACCTTGGCTCGTGCCAGGAACGCTGCAGCGGTGGCTCCCTTCTCGTCGGGCAGGGGCTCGGTGTAGGAGAGTCGGGAGAATCCGTCGACGGCAGAGTGCAGGTAGGTGTAGCCACGCTTCGCACCAGCTGACTTCGCTCGATCGACGGTCTTGGCCTGGTCGCTGTCGCGGCCGTGGATGCGCCAGCCGCCGCCATCGGGGATCCTGCCGACCTTCTTCACGTCCAGATGCACCATGTGTCCGGGCCAGCGGGCGGTGATCTTCCCGGGCTTGCGGTTGTTTTCGCCGCCGGGATCGATGAACTTTCGCCTGCCCAGTCCGAGCCTGGTCAGGTGGCGGGTGACGGTGCGGCGGTTGATCCTGAACCCGAGGTCGGCGAGCTCATCGGTGATGCGCTGAGCGGACCACTTGTGCTCGCGTCGCCAGGTCTCGATCTGCTCGATCGCCCAGGCTGGTGTGACATTCGGGCTCCAGTGGGGGCTCGATGAGCGGTCGCGCAGTCCGGCATCGCCGTGACGCCGCCACCGGTTGACCCACTTTGATGCGCAGGCACGCGAGATCCCCATCTCTGCGGCCACGTGGGCGATGGGACGCGTCTTGCATCGCTCGACCAGCCGCCGGCGTCCCTCGAGGCTGAGCGGAGCGTTGGCGTGGCTCATGCGTCCATCGCGTAGGAGCGCTCGATCAGGTCGGTCATCGCCTGCTGGAAGTCGCGGCGCTTCTGGTCGCTCCAGCCTCTGGTCAGTTCAGCGAACACTTCCTCCTGCCAGTGATGCGCCTGGTCCAGCATCGACTGACCCGCAGAGGTGAGTGACGCTTCGCGTCGTCGGCCATCGGTCGCGGACGCGGCCATGACGAGATACCCGGCTGCCGTGGCGCTCTTGATCAACCGTGACGCGCCGCTCTGGTCGATCCCGACCTCCTGCGCGATCGCGTTCACCGTTGCCGGGGTCGCGCGCAGACTCAGCGCATGGACAGCCTCGCAAACGAGCACGAGCCGCCCCTGCTCACCACCCGTGTCTGCTCCGACAGACCGACGTGACCAGTGCCTGACGAAATGAAACAGGACCTGCCCGGGGCCGGGGCCTATCACTCGGTTGCCGCCATCTCGCGGCAGATGTAGGCCAGCTCGAGAGCGGCCTTGAGGTCCGGCAGCCTGAGAGCAGCCGTGACCTTCCCGGCGGTAGCGCGGAAGACCGTCGCTACCCGCGTGGATTCCGCGCTCTCGGGCCAGGTCGCGTCCTCCTCGACCACCATCAGTCGCTCGCTGACAGGGTGCCAGGACCGCGGGACCAACTTGATCCCCGAGCGCTCCACCCACTCGGCAAACTGCGCAGGCGTGATCGGACCCGCGCCCTTCGGGCCGAGCACAACGACCGGATCGCCGACCGCCCGCTCAGATCGCTGCAGGTCGCCGGCATTGACGCTCGCGTGCCACTCGTTGATCGCTTCTTCAAGGTTGGGTTCCATGACCACGAGTCTATGCGATTCGCATACATCTATGCCCCGGGTGGCTGCGACATCAACCTCCTGCCCCGCAACACCTAGGGGCCGCCGGTTTGGCGCTGGCCTCTTGGGCGGGCTCGTCCGGGCCGAGCTCTTTGGTGACGGGGGCGGAGCTGGATTCGGTGAGTGGTGAAGCCTGCCGGTGGGGCATCCCACAAATTCCGGGGCTCTGGTTCGAGGAAGCCAGGGATGTCAGTCGTCTGTGGAGTGGTGCCGGTTCGGGCTTCGTCGGGCGGTAGGACGCGGTAGACGTAGCGTCCGTCCCGGCCTTTGGCGATGTGCATCTGGGCCGGGTTGGCGTGCTTCTTGCGGTTGTGCCAGCCGCAGGTCAGAGCCAGTTCGTCGATGTTGGTTGGGCTGTTTCCCAGAGCCCAGCCGTGGACGTGGTCGACTTCGCAGCCGGTACCGGGCACCTCGCAGCCCTTGACGGCGCAGGTCGGATAGAGGGCTTCCAGGACCTGGCGTTGGCCGGGAGAAGCGAATCGGTGCCGGTATCCGAGGTAGAGGGGGATGCTGCCGCGTCCCAGGATGAGTGGGGAGACTCCGGCGTTGAGGGCGATGCGGCGGGCCTGTTCGGCGGGGATGGGGGTGCCGTCGGTGAGGCGGGCCGGGGCGGTGCCGCCGGTGAGGGTGTCCAGGTCGCAGATGACGGTGACCTTGGTGGCCCTGTGCCCGCCCGACAGCACGTTCATCAGGGCCGCCGCAGTGCGTTCGGACAGGTCGCGGCGGTCGTCGATTCCGGCGGGTTTGGCCAGTGGCGCGAGGGTGCCGTCCCAGATCGCGGCGTCTTCGGCGTTGAGCCACCCTTTGATGAAGCGGCCGCCGTCCAGAGAGCGGGTGGAGTCGATCCAGGTCCGCTCATAGCCGCGTCGGGTATCGGCGTCGGGGGTTTCGGTGCCGTCGCGTTCGGCGATCAGGTCGGTGATGCGATTGCCGAACGCGGCGACTTTTCCGGCGGAGAATCCTTGCGCGGTTAGGCCGAGGAGGATTTCCTCTGCTGCTTTGCAGTCCTGGTCGTTCAGGCGGGTGACGGCGGCGGCGATGGTGGCGGCGTAGCCGTGAGGCAGGTTCCCGGATGCGAGTCTTTTGGTGACCTCGGGGAGGCGGTCGCGCTCGCGGGCCAGGGCGATGCGTTCCTTGGCTCGGGCCTCGCGCAGGCCCAGGCTGGTGCGTAACCAACTCCGGGTGGAGGGGTAGCCCCAGCGGCGCATCTCACCGGCCGCGTCGACCCGGCCGATCAACGTGGCCAGGAAGCTTTCGTGCAGGTCGGTCGCGCGGGCGAGGGTTTCGGTGTCTTGCATGCACACCGCCGCGGCGGCGGGCGCATCGCGTTGGGCGAGTTCGGACGCGATCGTGGCAGCCGCGTCCACCAGCTGGGTGGTGGACATCGACGCCACATCGATCCCGGTCGAACACATGGCTCTATGTTATCGAACAAACACTATCCGTATCGGCGATGCGAGGTGAGAATACTAAGACCATCCCGATAGTCACGGGCTGCGGCTGGACGGGCGGGCCGGCCCGTCGGGCGCAATCCGACGCAAACGAGCCCCGGCACCGTGCGGGACTGGGGCTCCCACGGGTGCGCCTAGGAGCCGTCCGACACGACCGCCATGGACGTCCAGTCACCGCTGGCAGTGCCGTTCACCCCAGGTGTGAATGTGATCGATGGCGGCGGACGCGACCGATGCCGTGGAGGACGCGCCGCGTCCTTCGATGATCGCCGCTCCCGCCTGCGTACAGCTCCGCAACGGGTGGGCCAGCACGTCTCCGTCCTCTGAAACGACGGAGGCACCCGAGTGGAGCGAGTGCCGGGTCGCAGGTAAGCATGCGACGGCTTCGGAGAGTGGCCGTTGCGGCGGGTCGTCCTTGCTGAGGGGACGGGGCGGCTCGTCGCGGCTTGATGGATCGGGGTCGCTGGGGTGGTTGTTGCTGGACGGTCAGTGGGTCATGGTGGCGGGCTGGATGGCCGTCCGCAGGGCTGCGCGGGTCAGCAGGAGGACGGGCCCGCCCGGGTCCTTGCTGTCTCGTACCGCCACCGCATCGGGGAGTCCGGTCATCTCGACGCAGTTGCCGCCGTTCTCGCCACTGCGGCTTGCCTTGCGCCAGGTGGCGTTGCTCAGGTCCATTTCTCCAGTGCCTCTCTGACCATGTCCCGCGACATGTCTTCGGGAAGTGCCCTCGCGCGCAACTCCCGGAGCGTTTCGGAGAGTTTGGCGAGGTCCGAGGGGGTGTCGGTCGTGATGCCTCGCACCGTGGTCTCCATGTAGGCGACCTCGCTCCGGTCCTCCATGGTAGCCACCACGAAGGCGCCGCCTGTGCCCGCTGGACGTCCGTTGTTGCGGACGATCTGGATGGTGACGTTGGGCAGCTCGCTGAGGGCGAGCAGGAGCTCGATCTGCTCCCGCATCACCTCGGGCGAGCCCACCAGGTGGCCGAGTACCTTCTCGCTCAGCAGCGCGGTCAGCGCCGTGGGAGGTGCGTCCTCGCGGTTGAGAATGGACTGGCGTGCCGTGCGGGCCTCCACAGCTTCCTCTGAGTTGAGGAACGCGCGTGCGTAGGCCGGAGTTTGGAGTAGCCCGGGGACGATGGTGTGTTCCCAGGTGACCAGTTCGGCGGCTTCGGATTCTGTCTCGGTAACTTGCGCACTCTTCTGTTCTCGTGCCGCTCTGATCCACTTTGTGGCTGCATGCCGATCCTAGCTTCGAAAGTGGCTGAATGTGTGCCGTGCACCACACACAGTGAGGAGAGGTCATGGGGCACGCGGCGGCGGAGGTCGAGATGGTGGTGAAGCAGGACTTCGAGGTGGTTGCGGAGGTGCGGCGGTTCGTGCGGCTGGTCGCCGGTCAGTGGGACATGGACGACTTCGCGCCGTGCCTGGTGGCCAGCGAGCTGGTCACCAACGCGCTGCGATACGCGTCCGAGGAGGACGGTGACGTGACCCTGCGGCTGGGCCGTACCGAGGACGGCGCGCTGTGGATGGAGGTCCAGGACGGCACATGCGAACTCCCGTACGTCCAGGAGCCCGACATGATCAGCGAGGTCGGCCGCGGCCTGATGATCGTGGAGCAGGTGGCTCGCTGCTGGGCGTCCGTCCCCTGGCTAACAACGCCGGCAAGGTCGTCTTCACGGTCATCGACCGCTCCTGACGTCGGCGGAGGGGCGGCTGATCGCAGCGGTCTGAACTGGGATCTGGCCATCTCGTTATCGATGCTGGTCCGCCGGTCGCGGTCGTCCCAGATCGGGTGGGGAGGAGGACTCGTTGCGAAGCGGCAGGGGCCGGCACTGCCGAGCATCTGTCCTTGATCATTTTAGTGTGGCGGCGTTCTACGGCGCCGGAGTTCCATCGGGCCAGAACCTCCGGTCCACTCGGTCATCGATGCCGTGCCCGTAGCCTTGGTGATCTTTCACGTCTCCGACCGTTGGGAGTTGCCCGGTGAGCTACGTCTACTCTCCCGTGCCGGAACTGAACCTGCTGATGGAGCTCCAGGAACGGCTTGATGGCGAATTCATCTCGGACGGGTTCGAGCTGGTCGAGTTCAGCGAGCCTCTGCATGGATGGTCCGATGCGCCCGAGTTCGTCGATGGCTTCCTGTCGTTCGCCATTGCCAACGGCTCTGGTTCGCTTTATGCGTTCTGGCGGATTGACGGTCGAGCCGACCTGGCCGCCTTGCCCATCGCCGTGTTCGGGGACGAGGGCGGCATCCATCTCATCGCCCTCAACCTCCGGGACCTACTGCGGCAACTCGCGTGCGACAGGCCACTCTGGGTCGACTGGGACGGTGCCGGATTCTGGGAGTACGAGGGAGGCCACCGCCAGGACGGAGACCAAGGACACGAAGAATATCTCGCCTGGCTGGGACAACACTTCGGCCTCGCCCCGCCCGACGACCCCAACGACCTGGTGCGGGCAGCGTCGGAGGAATTGGGCGAACGGTTCGCGACTTGGGTGAGACGCTACGTGGACATCTGATGACAGCGTCGGCGAGCCCGCGCGGGACGGGCGGTTCCGCTGAGCTGTGAGCAGACCCGCTTACGGAGCAGCGGCAGCAGCGCGGCTCGGCCGAACATCCGTCTTTGATCGTCTTGCGTCTGGCGACCCGCTCGGGGACGCCGCTCTGGACGCCTGGCAGGTCGACGCCGACGCGGGCGTCCTCCTGAACGACGACGAGGTCGAGCCGGTCGAGATCGCTCCCGACATTGTCATGTGCTCCGCCGCTCACGTCGGCTACGAACGTCCCATTCCCGTCGAGCTGGTCACTCTCGGCTTCCACGGTGTTAGAAGCCTCTTTGCTGGATGGTGTGGGCTTCGCGGGCCAGGTCTTCCTGGAAGTCGGGGTGGGCTATTTCGATCAGGCGGCGGGTGCGTTCGGCTAGGGGGCGGCCCTTTAGTTCGGCGGCGCCGAATTCGGTGATGATGACGTCCACGTCGCTGCGGGGGGTGGTGACCGGGCCCGTCAGGGTGGTGGCGATCCGGCTGATCGTGCCGCGGGCGGCCGTTGCGGGGAGTGCGATGATCGCGTGGCCGCCGGGGGAGCGGGCGCCCGCGCGGGCGAAGTCGCCCTGGCCGCCCGTGCCGCCCAGGTAGGCCGGGCCGCTCTGTTCGGCGTTCACCTGGCCGGTCAGGTCGACTTCCATCGCCGAGTTGATGGTCACCAGCTTGTCGAGCCGGGAGAGGACGGCCGGGTCATGGGTGTAGGACGTGGCGCACATGCGGATCCGCGGGTTGCGGTGGGCGAACTCGTAGAGGCGCTTGGTGCCGATCAGGGCGCCGTTGATCGAGACTCCACGGTCGATGCGCTTGCGTGCGTTGGTGACGACGCCCGCCTCGACCAGGTCGACCAGGCCGTCGCCCAGCATGCCGGAGTGGACGCCGAGGTCCTTGCGGTCGTGGAGCAGGTGGAGGAGTGCGTCAGGGACGGCGCCGACCCCGGTCTGGATGACCGAGCCGTCGTCGATGTAGGCGGCGGCGTGTTCCGCTATCGCCTGGTCGGTCTCGCCTATCCGGGCGGGCGGGACCTCTACCGGAGGCCGTGAGACGTGGACGGCGCAATCGATCTCGGCGCCGGGCAGCAGCTCGCCGTGGGTGAACGGGACCTGCTCGTTCACCTCCGCTATGACGACGCGTGCTTTGGCGACGGCGGCGTGCATGTAGTCGCTGATGAGGCCGAGGCTGTGGTCTCCGTTCGCGTCCGGTGGGCTGACCTGGACGAAGGCGGCGTCGCAGCCGAGGATCCCGTCTTCGATCATCGGGGCGACCTGGCTGACGTGGCAGGGGATGACCGTGAGCCTGTGCTCCTTGGTCAGGGAACGCAGTGTGCCGATCGCGCCCATGCTGGACAGGGAGAAGCCGTCCACCGCCTCCGGGGTGAACAGGCCGGAGAAGCTCGTCGCGATGAAGGCCGAGAGCCCGCCGATGTGGCGGCCCTGCTCGATCAGCGCCTCGACGAGGGTGGTCGGTTCGCCGCAGGCCTGGCCGATGACGATGCTGTCGCCGGGACGCAGGTAACGGGCGAGGTCCGGCTTGGCGGCGTTCATGCGCGTCCTCCCGATGCCAGCACCGCCCGTGCGCGGGCGAGGTGGGGACGGTCGAGCATGGCGCCCTCGAAGCCGATCGTGCCGGCGCCGGGGTTGGCGGCGAACAGGTCGACGATCTCCTGTGCGGCCGCCAGTTCGTCGTCCGTGGGAGTGAAGGCCGCGTTGATCACGTCGACCTGGGCGGGGTGGATGGCCAGCATGCCGCGGTAGCCGTCCCTGCGTACCTTCTCGGCTCGCTTGCGCAGGCCTTCCAGGTCGCGGAAGTCGCCGTGGATGGTGTCTACGGGCGATGCGCCGGCGGCTGCCGCCCCCAGCAGGCAGAGGCTTCGGGCGAGTTCGTAGGTGAAGCCGTAGGCGCCGTCGGGTGTGCGGTTCTCGCTGGCGCCGACGGCGTCGGCGAGGTCCTCCGCGCCCCAGGTCATGGCGACCAGTCTCGGCGCGTCCGTGTACGTGCCGGTGGTGAACATGGCCCCGGCGGTCTCCGTCACCAGGGCGATGACCTTTGTCGTGCCCTGCTCGATACCGGCGGCGACTTCCAATGCGGAGAGGTAATGGTCGAGCGTTTCCACGTCCGCGCGGCCGCGTGACTTGGGAAGCATGACGCCTCCGGGACGGGCGGGGATCACCGCTGCCAGATCGGCGAGTGCGTGAGGGCCGTCCAGAGGGTTGACTCGTACCCACAGGCGGCTTCGGTCGGCCTCCGGGCGGGCTGCGAGGAAGCCGGAGACCATCGTCCGGGCGGTGGGTTTCTCCGCTTCGGCGACCGCGTCCTCCAGGTCGAAGAGGACGATGTCGGCCGGGGTGGCTGCGGCCTTTTCCATCTTCTTCTCGCTGTCGCCGGGGGCGAACAGCCAGGAACGTGCGCTGAAGGCTTCTCCGGTGCCGGTCATTCCTGGTCCAAATCCTCCATGACCTCGTCCAATTCCTCCATGACTTCCGCCGTGTGGGCGCCGAGCCTGGGGGCGGGGCCGGTTACGCGGCCGGGTGTTCGCGAGAACCAGGCCGGTACGCCGGGGAAGCGCACGGGGCCGTTCGGGGTGTCGACCGTCTCGAAGAACCCCACCGCGTCCAGGTGCGGATTGTCGAACAGTTCGTCCAGCGTGCGGACCGGCGCGGCGGGAATGTCGAGGGACCGGAGCAGTTCCAGCCATTCCTGGGTCGTGCGCTGGGCGAAGGTCTCTTCCAGCAGGGCGTAGACGGTGTCGATCCTCTGCGCCCGCTGTTCGAGGGTCGCGAAGCGCTCGTCCGCCCAGTCGGGTTTGACGGCGTCCACGAACGCGGACCACTGCTTGTCGTTGTAGACGAGGGCGGAGATGTGCCCGTCCTTCGTCCGGTACGGCTTGCGGTTGCGCGAGGTCGCGCGGGGGTAGACGGCAGGGCCCAGGGGAGGGGTGAACATCGCGCCGTTGGCGTGTTCGACCAGCATGAAGGCCGCCATGGTCTCGAACATCGCGACCTCGACCTCCTGGCCCTGGCCGGTCCGCTCGCGGTGGAACAGCGCCATCATCGTGGCGTACAGCGCCGTTAGGCCCGCGACCTTGTCGGCCATGATGGTGCCCGCGTAGCCGGCCTCGCCGGTCAGTTGCTCCTGGACGAACGGCACACCGGATTCGGCCTGGATCGTGTCGTCGTAGGCGGTGCGGTCCGCGTCGGGTCCCCGGCGGCCATAGCCGTAGCAGTTGGTGTAGACGATCGACGGGTTGACGGCGGTTACGTTCGCGTAGCCGAATCCCAGTTCGGTGATGGCCTTCGCTCGCATCGAATGGATGAATACGTCGCCGTGGCGGATGAGGCGGCGCAGCGCGTCCGCGCCTTCGCCCGTACGCAGGTCCAGGACCACGCTGCGCTTTCCGCGGTTCACGTTGGCGAACACGCCGCTCATTCCCGGCTCCGGCCCGACCGAGATGTGGCGGGTGTTGTCGCCCGCGGGCGGCTCGATCTTGATGACGTCCGCGCCCATGTCGGCCATGATCTGGGTGCAGTGGGCGCCCATGACCATCGCCGTGAGGTCGACCACCCTGATCCCGGACAGCGGGCCCGGCGGGAGTTCATCTGCGTTCGGCATCGGCGTCTCCTCCCACGGCGTAGGGACAGGCGGGGTAGGGACAGGCGGCGTAGGGACAGGCGGCGTAGGGTCAGGCACGGGATGCCTTCCGCTCAGGAGCCGAGCCGCTCGGTGGCCAGTTCCCGGACGTCGCTGGACTTGATCTTGGCGCTGCCGGTGAGGCCGATCTCGTCCTCGCGGAAGAAGAGCACATGGCGCGGGACCTTGTAGCTCGCCAGCCGTTCACGCAGGTAGGCACGCAGCTCCTCGGCGTCGGGGGCGGCGCCCTCGTGCGGGACGACGCAGGTCACGACTATCTCGCCGAGGGTCTCGTGCGCAAGACCGACGGTGTGGGCGACCTTCACGCCGGGGTGGACGGTGAGCGTCTCGTCGACCTCGCGCGGTGAGACGTTCGCGCCGCCTGTCTTGATGATGTCGGTGAGGCGGCCTTCCCAGAAGAGGCGGCCGGTGCCGTCGAGGTAGCCGCCGTCGCCGGTGCGGAGGAAGCCTTCGGCGTCGAGGGTCTCGTCGAGGGGGGTGCCGATGTAGCCCAGCATGAGCGTGGGCCCCTTGACGCAGATCTCGCCGCGGTCGCCGCGTGGGGCGACCACGCCGGTGAGCGGGTCCACGATCTTGAGTGTCACGCCGGGGAGCGCCACGCCGCTGCTGCCGCCGGTCACCTCGTCGGGGGTGTCGGCCGGATAGCAGGTGGTGATCGTGAAGGTTTCGGTGTTGCCGTAGGCGTGGCCGGGTTCGTGCCACACGGCGGTGACGGTCGGGTGGCGCGCTACCGGGGTGGTGTGGTCGACGAACCGCATGCTGCTGAGGTCCACGTCCGCCCAGTTGGGCGCGGCTTCGAGCTGTGCCCATTGGTGGGGCCAGGCGAACGGGAAGTTGACCCGTTCGGCCTCCATGAGTTCGAGCGCCTCGGCGGCGTCGAACGTGCTCTGCAGGACGAGCGCGCCGCCGGCGGCGAGGGTCGAGCCGACCGACATGCCGAAGTTGCCGGACCAGAAGAAGCCGTTGGCCGACCAGTTCCGCACCTCGTCCTCCGGCCCGAACCCGTACATGCGGCGGAAGCGCCACATCTGGACGGCGACGCCGCGATGGGCGCTCAGCACGCCCTTCGGCTTGCTCGTCGAGCCGGAGGAGAAGAACAGCACGGCGGCGTCGCTCGGCCGCACCGTCCCGGCGGTCGCCTCGACCAGTTCGCGGGGCTCGCCGTGGCCGCGTGCGAGGAAGGCGTCCCAGGTGTCGATCGTCCCGCCCGGCATCGCGTCGCCGACCATCGCGAGGTGGCGCAGGTAGGGGTAGCGCGCCGATCGCAGCGCACCGGGCTCCGCCGTGCCGGTCTCCGGGGCCAGATCCTTCAGAACGGTCGCAAAGTCGGTCTTCAGGACCGTGCGCTCGAAGAGCAGCACCGAGGCGCCGGAGACCTGGAGCAGATGGTCCAGCTCCGGCTGTGTGGAGAAGGTGCTGAGCGTGACGGCCACGCCGCCGGCGAGCGAGGTCCCGAACACCGCCGAGAGCCACTCGGGCCGGTTCGTCATCAGGACGCCGACGCGGCTGTCCTTGCCCACGCCGCAGGCGCGCAGGGCGCGGGCCACCTCGACGGCGCGTTCCCAAAGGTCGGTGTAAGACCAGCGGATAGCGGCGGCACTGTCGGCGCCGCCGGCGGCGGTGCCGTCGGCGGTGCGGTGGACGACCGCCTCGCGTTCCCCGTAGGTGGCCGTGACCTCCCGCAGGAAGCCGGGGAGGGTGAGCGATCCGAGCCCCTGCTCCTCGCTCAGCGGCGGACCCGACACGATCGAGAGGTCCCGTGTGGTCTCTGTGCTCGTCGCAGCGTTCATCTGTCGGCTCCTCGCTGGGCCCTTCCGGTCAGAACGGCAGTTCCACTTCGGCGGTGCAGGTCACCAGCACATCGCCGTCCTGGTTGGTGAGGCGCAGCTTCACCTGGACGAGCGGCGTACCCCAGGCCGACTCGGTGTCCTTGCCGGCGACCTCGGCGTCGAAGTAGGTGACGTCGCCCTCGAACGCGGGCCCGCGGAAGTCCGCCTTGGTGTGGCGGACCAGGCCGTCGTGGCCGGCCCAGTAGGCGAGGTAGTCGGTGCACCAGGCGCCCATCGTGGCGCCGTAGCCGTAGGCGCGGGCCATGCCGACCTCGCTCGCCCGGTCGGCGTCGATGTGGCCGCGCGAGGGCCCGACGTACAGCCCGTCCCGCTTGCGCGGGTCGATCATGGCGTCTTCCTCGTCGAACCGGAAGTCCTCGCCCCAGCCGGGGTCCTGGTTGATCCAGGGGTCGTCGACGCCGGATGGGGCGGTCCAGTGGAAGGTGCCCCAGATGTTGAAGAGGAAGGCCCGGTACTCGGTGGTGAAGGTCGCGATGCTGTGCGGGCCGATCACGCGGCGCGGCAGCCGGTCGCCGACCCGCACCTCCTCGAAGTGCGGTGAGACGCCCGCCCGGCCGGATTCGAGCCACGTCCGGCGCAGCTTCTCGATCTCGGCCAGCTCGCCGGCCGTCCAGCGCCTGATCTCGCCGAGCCGGCTCTCGAACATGCCGCGCTTGCGCGCCTCGTCGTAGAGGTAGCGGATCGCGGTGGAGCGCTCGCGGGCGACGAGGGTGCCGCGCTGGTCGGTGTGGGTGGTGTCGCCGCGCGAGAACATCGTGGGCCCGGCGAACTCGGTCTCGGTCACCTTGTAGTCGTGGAAGCGGCGCTCCTGGAACAGCTTGTCGCCGGGACGGATCCGGGCGCCGTAGAACCACCACTCCTCGCCACCGAAGATCAGGTGGCTGCCCGGGATGTGCCCCACGCAGGCGGGCGCGGCGCCGTGCCCGTAGTCCAGCGCCACCGCCATGGACTGCGGCGCGACGAGCCCCCCGAACCCGGACTCGCGGGCGAACTCCTCGTCCCAGTGCAGGGGGTTGGGGTAGTCCATCGCCATCACCCAGCGGCGGATGTCGGACGAGCTGCACGGATCCCACAGCTGCCCGCCGCCGATCGGCTTGCCCACGCGGTGATCGACGTCGGAGAGGTCGAGCTCGGCCACTGGCACCTCCGGTTGTCGCTTGCCGTGCCGCATCGTAGACACGACCTCGTCATCATTGCAAGGATTAAGAACTATTGCGTTCACCTTCTGCCAGAGCTAGCCTCCCCGGTGATGAGTATCCGATTCTCATCACATGAAAAGCCTCCTACCGTCCAACGGCAAGGCTGCTGGGAGCCGGTCTGTGCCGGGGGTCGGTCTGTGCTGGGGGCCGGTCTGTTGCGGGAGTCGGTCTGTTGCTGGGAGTAGGTCTGATGTCGATCTCAGAGACGCGCTACGCCGCCGCTACGCCGGTCGGCCTCGGCGAAGGGTGGAGCCTGGAGCGGCTCACCCCGCCGAGCCGCCTGTTCGGCGCGAACGGCCTGCGCACCGGCCCGGACGGCCGGATCTACGTGGCGCAGGTCGCGGGCAGCCAGATCAGCGCGCTCGACGTGGACACCGGCGCGCTGGAGACCGTCAGCGCGCAGGGCACCGCAGTCGTCGCACCCGACGACGTGGCCTTCGGCCCCCACGGCGACCTCTACATCACCGAGTACTACGACGGGCGCGTGAGCGTGCGCGGTACCGGCGGCGCCGTGCGGGTGCTGCGCGACGACCTGCCCGGCGCGAACGGCATCACCTTCCACCAGGGCCGGCTGTTCGTGAACGAGTGCCGGATCGGCGGGCGCCTGATGGAACTCGACCTCGACGGCGGCGCGCCCAAGGTCCTGCTGGAGAACCTGCCGATGCCCAACGCGATGGAGGTCGGGCCGGACGGCAGGTTGTACTACCCGATGCTCGGCACCAACGACATCTGGCGGATCGACCCGGACGGCGGGGAGCCGGAGCGGGTCGTGGGGGACCTCGGCGTCCCGGACGCGGTGAAGTTCGACGCCGAAGGCTTCATCGTCTCCACGCAGGTCGGCAGCGGCGAGGTGCTGCGGATCGACCCCCGCAGCGGCGAGCGCACCGTCCTGGCGACCATCGCCCCCGGCCTTGACAACCTGACGTTCGTGGGGGACCGCCTGTTCGTCTCCAGCTTCACCGGGCAGATCACGGAGATCCTCGGCGGGGGCCGGACGCGCGCGGTCCTGCCGGAGGGCCTGACTTGGCCCCTGGACCTCACCGTCGGGGACGACGGGACCCTCTACGTCGCCGACGGCACCTACTTCCACGCGCTCCCGCCCGGCGGCGGGCTGCGGATGCTCGGCATGCTCTTCAGCCCCGGCTGGCCCGGCTACGTCCGCGGGGTGACCGCCGCGGGCGAGGGCGCGTTCGTCGTCACCACGTCCAACGGCCAGATCGCGCGGTGGACGCCCGCGGCCGGCGAGCACGAGGTGCTGGCCGGGGAGACCGAACCGTTCGACCAGCTCTACGGCGTCGCGGTCGCGCCCGGCGGCGCGGTGGTGGCCGCCGAGCTGGGCACCGGCCGCGTGGTGTCGGTGCGCGGCGGCGAGGTGACGACCCTGGCCTCCGGGCTGGACCGGCCGATGGGCGTGGCGTTCGGCGCGGACGGCACCTGCCTGGTCTCCGAGTCCGGCGCCGGGCGGGTCGTCTCGATCACCGGCTCCGGCCCGTCGGCTAACAACACCGACACCGTCGTGGACGGGCTGGAGACGCCGCAGGGCATCCTCGTCCGCGGCGGCACGCTCTCGATCGTGGACGCGGGCGCCAAGACGCTCATCGGCGTCGACCTCGGCACCAAGGCCCGCACCACCATCGCCCGCGACCTGCCGGTCGGCCCGCCGCCCGGGGTGGATCCCCAGCCGCTCAAGGGCCTGCCGCCGTTCTCCGGGCCGCAGGGCCTGTTCGCGGGCATCGCCGCCGGGCCCGACGGCACCCTCTACGTCTCCGCCGACGCCGACGGCAGCGTCCTGGCACTCCGCAAGGAAGGGTGAAAACGATCATGCAGCATGACTTCCTGGGGCTGGAGGGCCGCGTCGTCGTCGTCTCCGGCGCGGGTGGCGGCGGCATCGGCACGACGGTGACGACCATGGTCGCCCGTGCCGGCGCGACCGTGATCGGCGTGAGCCGGTCCCAGGAGAACCTCGACGAACACGTCGCGCCCCTGGCCGCGGAGGGCCTGTCGGTCGTCCCGGTCGCGGCCGACGCGTCCACCGACGAGGGCATCGCGACCGTGATGGACCGGGTGGCCGAGACCGGCGGCGACCTGCACGGGCTCGTCAACATCGCGGGCGGTGCCGCACCGGCGACCTGGATGCCGGCGACCCGCGTCACCAGGAAGGACTGGCGCGAACTGTCCGCGTGGAACCTCGAATCGATGTTCTTCATGAGCCAGGCGGTCGCCGCGGAACTGAAGGAGCGGGGCCGGCCGGGCTCGATCGTCTCGCTGTCGTCGATCAGCGGCATGAACACCGCGCCGTTCCACATCGCCTACGGCACGGCCAAGGCCGCGCTGGTGGCCGCGACCCGCACGATGGCGGTGGAGCTGGCCCTGGACGGCATCCGGGTGAACGCCGTCGCGCCCGGCGTCACCGAGACACCGGCCTCGGCGACCTATGTCGACAAGGACGAGGAACGCGACCGCCGCGCCATCGCCATGGGCAGGCGCGGCCGCCCGGAGGAGCAGGCGGGCGCGATCCTGTTCCTGCTGTCGGACCTGTCCACCTACATCACCGGGCAGACCCTTCTGGTCGACGGCGGTCTCAACCTCAAGTGGACCCACCTGGGCGCCGACAACACCTCCCTCTTCCTCAAGGACGAATCGTTCCGCGCGGCCATCACGAGCTGACCCCGTACAGCCACCCAGATCACCCCGGGTTGGAGAAAGTCATGAGCGAGACTCTGGAGAACACCCAGTCGGCGGAGAAGGCACAGTCGGCGGAGAACACGCAGGCGGCGGCCTCGGCCGAACCGCTGTCGGAGCCGATGACGATCGGCGTGGAGGCCTACGTCTCCGAGGAGTACGCCAGGGCCGAGGGCGACAGGCTGTGGGCCAAGGTGTGGCAGCAGGTCGCCCGCGTCGAGGAGGTGCCCGAGGTCGGCGACTGGCTCACCTACGACATCCTCGACGACTCCGTCATCGTGGTACGCACCGCGAAGGACCGGTTCCGCGCCTACCACAACGTCTGCTCCCACCGGGGCCGGCGGCTCGTCGACGTCCCGCCCGGCGCGCACGACGCCCGCGGCCACGGCCGCCAGTTCGTCTGCGGCTTCCACGGGTGGCGGTACAACACCGACGGGGAATGCACCCACGTCCCCGAGCGCGAGGACTGGCCGTGCGGGCTGACCGACGAGCGGATCAGCCTGAAGCAGGTGAACATCGGCACCTGGGGCGGCTGGATCTGGATCAACCTGGACCCGGACTGCGAGCCCCTGCGCGACTACCTCGAACCGGCCGCGAGCCTGCTGGACCCGTTCCAGCTGGAGAACATGCGCTACCGGTGGCGGCGCTGGCTGGTCTTCGACTGCAACTGGAAGGTCGCCTTCGAGGCGTTCATGGAGACCTACCACGTCCCCTACACCCACCCCGAGTTCCGGAGGTACGGCGGTTTCCTCGGCTGGGCCAGGGCGCAGGGCAGGCACAGCAACATCGGCTACGACGCGCCCAAGAACATGGACGAGAACCAGGCCAAGGTCCGGCTCGGTGAGGGCGACGACCCGCGCAAGGCGACGGCCGAACTGCAGAACTTCACCTGGGAGAACGCCAACACCAACACCACCTGGACGCTCGTGCAGGCCGCGCGGGAACTCGTCGACGACGTCCCGGAGGGCACCCCCGGCCCCGAGGTGCTGCGGGCCTGGCTGGACTCGGCCCGCAAGAAGGACGCCGAGCGCGGCGTGTTCTGGCCGACCGTCCCGCCGGAGGCGGTGGCCAAGGCCGGCACCGCCTGGCAGATCTTCCCCAACTTCCAGATCGGCCACGCGCTGAACAACATGCTCTGCTACCGGTTCCGCCCGTACGGCCACGACCCGGACAAGTGCATCTTCGAAGCCGCCGTGTTCGAGCTGTTCCCGCCCGGCGGGGAGCCGGAGACCGAGTGGGTCCACACGCCGGTGGACGACCCGGGCTGGCGGACCGTCCTGCCGCAGGACTTCTCCAACATGGCGGCCGTCCAGCAGGGCATGAAGTCGCGCGCCTTCTCGGGTCCCAAGCCCAACCCGTACCGCGAGCGCAGCGTGGTGAACCTGCACCGCAACCTCGCGCGGTACATGGGCACCGGCGAGCCCACCGACCTCGCCTGACCCGGTCCCAGCCCCCCGCCGACTCCTGTGACATCACCCGAGCCGATGACATCACCCGAGCCGAGGACGCCCGCATGCAGAACCGCGAACCGACCAGTGAACCGGCCTGTGAACCGGCCTGTGAACCAACACGGACCCCGGAGATCGACCACGAGGCGCTCCGGGCGAAGTACCTGGCCGAGCGCGACAAGCGGCTCCGCCCCGACGGCCAGCGGCAGTACCTGGCGACCGAGGGCGGTTTCGAGGAGTTCTACGACGCCGACCCGTACACGCCGGTCGTGCCGCGGGAGCCGATCTCGGACGACATCGAGGTCGCGGTGCTCGGCGGCGGCTTCGCGGGGCTCATCTGCGCGGCCCGCCTCAAGCGGGCCGGGGTCGGCGACGTCCGGGTCGTCGAGTTGGGCGGCGACTTCGGCGGGGTCTGGTACTGGAACCGCTACCCCGGCATCCAGGTCGACACCGACAGCTACTGCTACCTCCCGCTGCTGGAAGAGACCGGCTACATGCCGACGGAGAAGTACGCCTCCGGGCAGGAGTGCTACGAGCACGCCCAGCGCATCGGCCGCCACTTCGGGCTCTACGACGGCGCGATCTTCAGCACCAAGATCGAGTCGCTGGAGTGGGACGAGGAGCTCCGCCGCTGGCGGATCGGGACGAACCGGGGCGACGACATCCGCGCCCGCTTCGTCGTCATGTGCCAGGGGCCGTTCAACAAGCCGAAGCTACCCGGCATCCCGGGCATCACCGACTACGAGGGGCACACGTTCCATTCGGCGCGCTGGGACTACGAGTACACCGGCGGCGACATGAGCGGCGGCATGGACGGGCTCGCCGGGAAGAAGGTCGCCATCATCGGCACGGGCGCGACCGGCGTCGGGGTCATCCCGCACCTGGCCCGCACCGCCGAGCACCTGTACGTCTTCCAGCGGACGCCGTCCTACATCCACGAGCGCGGCAACTCGCGGACCGATCCCGAATGGGCGGAGTCGCTGAAGCCGGGCTGGCAGAAGGAGCGGCAGCGCAACTTCCACACCGCGGCGTTCGAGGCGTTCGCGCCCGGCCAGCCCGACCTCGTCTGCGACGGGTGGACGGAGGTCAGCCGCAACCTCGCCGCGCACCTGGACGCCACCGGCGGCTGGGCCGCGCTGGCCGACGTCGCGAAGTTCGTGGAGCTCCGGGAGATCCAGGACTACCGGACGATGCAGCGGACCCGCGACCGCGTCGACGAGGTCGTCGACGACCCGGAGACGGCCGAGGCGCTGAAGCCCTACTACCGCTTCCTGTGCAAGCGGCCCGGGTTCAGCGACGAGTACCTGCCGACCTTCAACCGCCCGAACGTCACCCTCGTGGACGTGTCCGCCACCAAGGGCGTCGAGCGCATCACCGCGAAGGGCATCGTCGCGCACGGCGAGGAGCACGAGGTCGACTGCATCATCTTCGCCAGCGGCTTCGAGATCACCACCGACCTCGACCGGCGGCTCGGCATCGAGCCGTTCACCGGACGCGGCGGCGTGTCCCTCTACGACCACTGGGCCGACCGGTACCGCACCCTGCACGGCATCACGAGCCGCGGCTTCCCCAACCTGCTGTTCACGGGGTTCATCCAGGGCGGCGTGACCGCGAGCACGACGGCGATGTTCGAGCAGCAGGCCGACCACATCGCCTACATCGTCGCGGAGGCGCGGGCCCGCGGCGCCGAGACGGTGGAGCCCACCCCGGAGGCCCAGGAGCAGTGGTGCACCACCATCACCGAGAACGCGATGGACACCATGGCCTTCGTCCGCGAATGCACCCCCGGCTACTACAACAACGAGGGCGAGGAGAACGTCCGCTCGCACCTCGGTGAGCCGTACGGGCCCGGCTTCTTCGCCATGGAGGACGTCCTGCGCACATGGCGCGACACGGGCGAGATGGAAGGGCTCGCACTGGACGGTGGTCGCCATGCCTGAGGTGAGACCCGCTGAAGTGAGCACGCCTGAAGTGAGCACGCCTGAAGTGAGCACGCCTGAAGTGAGCACGCCTGAGTTGAGATTCGACGGCCGTGTCGCCGTGGTCACCGGCTCCGGGCGGGGGCTGGGCCGCGCCTACGCCCTGCTGCTCGCGTCGCGCGGCGCCAGGGTCGTCGTCAACGACCCGGGCGGCGGCCTGCGCGGCGACGGCGCCGACGCGGGTCCCGCCGACGAGGTCGTCCGGGAGATCAAGGCCGCCGGGGGAGAGGCCGTCGCCTGCACCGAGACCGTCGCGACGTCCGCGGGCGGGACGGCGATCGTCGAGGCGGCGCTCGACCACTTCGGCCGGATCGACGTCCTGGTCCACAACGCCGGGAACCACCGGCCCGCGCCGCTGACCGAGATGACGTACGAAGACCTGAACGCCGTCCTGGACGTCCACCTGCGGGGCGCGTTCCACGTCGTGCGCGCCGCGTTCCCCCGGATGCGCGAGGCGGGATACGGGCGGGTCGTCCTCACCTCGTCGATCGGCGGCCTGTACGGCAACCACCGGGTCGCCAACTACGCCATGGCGAAGGCGGGCGTCATCGGGCTGTCCAACGTGGTGGCGCTGGAGGGCGCCGACGCGGGCGTGAAGTGCAACGTCATCGTTCCCGCCGCCGTCACGCGGATGGCCGGGGGCATCGACACCTCGGCCTACCCGCCCATGGAGCCGGAACTGGCGGCCCCCGCCGTGGGGTGGCTCGCGCACGAGTCCTGCTCGATCACCGGCGAGATGCTGGTGTCGATCGCGGGCCGCGTGGCGCGGGCCTTCGTCGCCGAGACCCCGGGCGTGTACCGGCCGTCCTGGACGATCGAGCAGGTCGGCGAGCGGATCGACGCGATCCGCGACACCTCCGACCCCTGGCTCCTGCCGATCGTCCCGTCGGGCCACAACGACCACATCGCGAAGAGCTTCGCGATCGCGAAATCCCCCGCGAAGAACACCTCCAAGGAGGGTGGCACGCATGCCGGTTAAGGTCTACGAGCGCATCCTGCAGCTCTTCGAGGCCGAGGGCATCGACACGATCTTCGGTATCCCCGACCCGAACTTCGTCCACCTGTTCCACCTCGCGGAGGAACGCGGATGGAACGTGGTCGCGCCCCACCACGAGGCGTCCGCCGGTTTCATGGCGGAGGCGGTGTCGCGCATGACGGGCAAGGCCGCGGTGTGCGTCGGGACGCTCGGGCCGGGCATGGCGAACATGGCGCCCGCCGTCCAGTGCGCGATGGTCGAGAACTCCCCGGTCGTCTTCCTCGGCGGCCAGCGCGCCCGCATCACCGAGCAGCGGGTCCGGCGCGGCCGCATCCAGTTCGTCAAGCAGTCCGAGCTGTTCGAGCCGTCGGTGAAGTACGCCGCCAGCATCGAGTACGCCGACCAGACCGACGAGATCATCCGCGAGGGGCTGCGCAAGGCCCTGACCGGTACCCCCGGGCCGGTCTACATCGAGTACCCGTCCCACGTGATCCAGGAGGAGCTGGACGTTCCGCCCGCGCTGCCGCCCGAGAGGTACCGGCTGGTCGGGCAGGGCGCGGGAGCGGACGAGATCGCCGAGGCGGCGCGGCTGATCCGCGCCGCCGAGCAGCCGATCCTGCTCGTCGGGCACGGCGTCCACACCGCCCGCGCCGGGGAGTCGGTCAAGCGGCTCGCCGACGCGATGGCCTGCCCCGTCATCCAGACGTCCGGCGGCACCTCCTACATCAAGGGCCTGGAGGACCGCACCTGGCCGTACGGCTTCTCGCAGTCGGCGGTCGAGGCGGTGGTGAAGTCGGACCTGTGCCTGGCCATCGGCACCGAACTGGGCGAGCCCGTCCACTACGGACGCTGGCGGCACTGGGTCGAGAACGAGGCGAACCGCAAATGGCTCCTCGTCGAGCAGGACCCCGAGGCGATCGGGGTGAACCGCCCCATCGACCTCCCGCTCGTCGGCGACCTGCGCGCGATCGTCCCGCAGCTCGCCGACGCCCTCGCCGGCTCGCCGCGCACGCCCGCCAAGGAGCTCGACGGCTGGATAGAGCAGGACGCCAAGCGGCTCGCGGAACTCGCGGAGACGGCGCCGTCCGGCATGTCGCCCGTGCATCCCGCGCGCCTGGTCGTCGAGGCGACGAAGGTGTTCCCGGCCGACGGGATCATGGTGCGCGACGGGGGCGCCACGACCATCTACCAGTGGACGTACTCGCAGGCCAAGCCGCACGACGTCCTGTGGAACCAGAACTTCGGGCACCTGGGCACCGGCCTGCCGTACGCGGTCGGCGCCTCGGTCGCCGACGGCGGGCGGCGGCCGGTGATGCTGGTCACCGGGGACTCGTCCTTCATGTTCCACATCGCGGAACTGGAGACGGCCGCGCGGATGAACCTGCCGCTCGTCTGCGTCGTGGCCGTCGACTACGCCTGGGGCCTCGAAGTGGGCGTCTACAAGCGCACCTTCGGCGCCGGGTCGCGCGAGACCGGCGTGCACTGGAGCAAGAACACCCGCCTGGACAAGGTCGGCGAGGGCTTCGGCTGCCACGGCGAGTACGTCGAGCGCGACGAGGACATCGCCCCGGCCGTCAAGCGTGCCTTCGCCAGCGGGAAGACCGCGGTCGTCCACGTCGCCGTCGACCCGAAGGCGAACTCCGAGGAAATGCCCAACTACGCCGAATTCCGCACCTGGTACGCCGAGGGAATGCAGTAACGCAATAGCCCTGATACGACCGGCTCCCGAACGAAGAACGAACTGAAATGCACTTCGAGAAAGAGATGGGCGAGTCATGCGCGAGTACAAGACGTTCTACATCGGAGGCCAGTGGACCGAGCCGGCAGGGACAGAGCCGGCGGGGACCGAGCCGGCGGGGGCGGGCACCTTCGACGTCGTGAACCCGGCGACCGAGGAGGTCTGCGGCCGGGTCGCGGCCGGGACGGCCGCCGACGTGGACAAGGCGGTCGAGGCCGCCCGCAAGGCTTTCCCCGCGTGGGCCGAGTCCACCCGCGAGGACCGCCTCGACCTGCTGCGCGGCATCCTCGACGGCTACTCCAAGCACAAGGACGACCTCGCCGCCGCGCTCACCGAGGAGATGGGCGCGCCCGCCGCGCTCGCCGGCGGCTTCCAGGTGCACCTCGGGCTCGGGCACCTGACGAAGGCGATCGAACTCCTGGAGGGCTTCTCGTTCGAGGAGCAGCGCGGCGAGACCCTGGTCGTCAAGGAGCCGATCGGCGTCTGCGGCCTGATCACCCCGTGGAACTGGCCGCTGAACCAGATCGCCGTGAAGGTGTTCCCGGCGCTGGCGACCGGCTGCACGATGGTGCTCAAACCGTCGGAGAACGCGCCGTTCAGCGGGCAGCTCTTCGCCGAGATCATGGACGCCGCCGGCGTCCCCCCGGGCGTGTTCAACCTCGTCCAGGGCGACGGGCCCGGCGTCGGCGTGCCGCTGTCCGCGCATCCCGGCGTGGACCTGGTCTCCTTCACCGGCTCGGTGCGCGCGGGCGTCGAGGTCGCGCGCAACGCCGCGCCCGGCGTCAAGCGGGTGACGCAGGAACTGGGCGGCAAGGGCCCCAACATCGTCCTCGACGACGACGCGTTCGCCGAGAACGTCGCGAAGGGCGTCGGCACCATGATGGTCAACTCCGGGCAGACCTGCAGCGCCCCCTCGCGCATGCTCGTGCCCCGCGCGCGCATGGACGAGGCGATCGGCATCGCCCGCGAGACGGCGTCCGGGGTCACGGTCGGCGACCCGGGCGGCGGGTTCGCCATCGGCCCGGTCGTGTCCGGCGCCCAGTTCGAGAAGATCCAGTCGCTGATCCGGCGGGGCATCGACGAGGGCGCGACGGTGGCCGCCGGCGGTCCGGGCCGTCCGGACGGCCTCGGCAAGGGCTTCTACGTCCAGCCGACCGTGTTCGCGAACGTCACCAACGACATGACCATCGCCCGCGAGGAGATCTTCGGGCCCGTCCTCACCATCCTCGCCTACGACGACGTTGACCACGCCGTCGAGATCGCCAACGACACCGAGTACGGCCTCGCCGGGTTCGTCGCGGGCACCGACCTTGAGCAGGCCCGCGCCGTCGCCCGCCGGATCCGGGCCGGGTCGGTCGCGATCAACGACGGGTTCGACTTCGGTTCCCCGTTCGGCGGCTACAAGAAGAGCGGCAACGGCCGCGAATGGGGCGAGTTCGGCTTCCACGACTACCTGGAGATCAAGGGCATCCTCGGCCACACTCCGGCCGGCGGCGGCTCGTGACCCGCGCGGAGGGAGGCACCATGCGAGCCCTGCGCAGAAGCCTGGTGGCCGCCGTCCTCGCGACGACGATGGCCGCGGCCACCGCATGCGGCAGCGGGGGAACCGACTCCTCGGCTCCGGACGGCACCGGGCCGGGCGGCGACAAGCCGTTCAAGATCGACGCTCTCCTCGGGATGAGCGGGAGCTACGCCTCGGTGGGCCAGGCGATGGCCCAGGGGGCCCGCGCGGCCGTCGCCGTGGTCAACGCGGACGGCGGCGTCTTCGGCAAGCCCATCGAACTCAACGTCATCGACACCGGCGGCGACCCGGTCCAGGCCGCCACCCACGCGAGGGAACTGGTCGCCGACGGCCGCCCGCAGGCCGTGATCCCGGGGATGGTCACCGCCGGGATGATGGCGGCGGCGCCGCTGCTGGCGCAGGCGGACGTGTTCATGGTGACGCACGGGCCGGAGCCCACCCTGAACGACCCGGAGAAGTACCCGCACCTGTTCGGCACCATCTACCTCCGGGACCAGATGGCGGCCTCCCTGGCGGAGGAGTTCACCGGGAAGGGGTTCAAGAAGGTCAGCCTGATCACCGCGGAGAAGTCGGGCTCGGCGGGCGCCAAGACCATCAAGGAGGTGCTCGCGACCAAGGGGATCACCACCGACGTCGTGACGGTGCCGGTGAACGCCGTCGACGCGACGTCCCAGATGCAGCAGGCACTCGACTCCGAGCCCGATGTCCTGGTCCTGGACTCCTACGGGCCCCCGTCCGCCGCGATCATGCAGGCGCGCACGAAGCTCGACCCCGACGTCCCGACGTACGCGAGCCAGAACTTCACCTCCGGCGACCTCTCGAAGGTCGGGCCGGTGAGCGCCTACGACGGGATGCGGCTGCAGTCGGTCTCGTTCGCCGTCCAGGGGCACGAGACCACGAAGTCACCGGGGTTCAAGTCCTTCTTCGACGCGATCCGCAAGGAGACCGGCGGGAAGCTGGCGTTCAGCATGAACAGCTACGTCGTCACCTACAACGACGTCATCCTCGCCGCCTACGCCGCCAAGCTCGCCGACAGCACCGACCCGGCGGAGATGACCGCCGCGATCGAGAAGGCGACCCCGGAGCAGATCCCCCACTTCCTCGGGCCGGTGAACTTCTCGGAGAAGAGCCACTACCCGGACTTCGGTCCGGAATGGTGGGCTTTCGTCCAGTACGGAGGCATGAAGGACTCGCAGATCGTCCCGTCCGATGCGTAGTCACCCGGCGCTGAAGGCGCGCGTATGACGACCATCTGGACGGGGCTGGCGATCGGCGCCGTGTACACGCTGGTGGCCGTCGGCTACAACATCACGATGGCCCAGAGCGGGATCTTCAACTTCACGCAGGGCCAGATCACGGTGTTCGGCTGCTTCTTCGCGTGGTTCACGATGGCCGACCTGGACCTCCCGTGGTGGATCGCGGCGGCCGCCGGCGCCGTCGCGTGCGGGCTGATCGGGCTGCTGGTGGAGCTGCTCGCCATCCGCCCGGTCGTCGCCCGCCACGGAGCGCACAGCCATGCCGTGCTCGTCACCACGGTCGGCGCCTTCGTCGTCATCCTGGGAGTCCTGGCGGCGACCTGGGGACGGACGCCCAAGTCGCTGGAGTTCTTCGGCGGCACGGACACCGTGACGCTGCTCGGCGGGAAGCTCGCCCCGGTGGACATCTGGCTCGTCGCCACCGCCTCGGTCGCGGCGGTGGCGATGCACCTCGTGTCGGGCCGCACATCCTGGGGGCTCAGCGGCCGGGCGGCCACCGACAACCCCGACGCGGCGAAGGCGAAGGGCGTGAACGTCGCCGCGCTGCGCACCACCGCGTTCATGCTGGCCGGCGGCCTGGCGGGCCTGCTGGGGCCGGTGGTCGCGCCGAAGGTCGGCGTCGACGTCTCCGCCGCGGTCTCGCTCACGATCTACGGCTTCGTCGCGCTCGCGCTCGGCGGATTCGGGAGCTATCTCGGCTGCCTGGCCGGAGGCGTCGCCGTGGGGCTCGTCCAGGCGTTCGCCGGCCGCTACTTCGGCGCGGAGTACCCGCCGGTGATCCTCTTCGGGCTGCTGGTGACGATCCTCCTGCTGAAGCCCACCGGCCTGTTCGGCCATCGCGGGCTGAGGGTCGTATGAGCACGGGTCGTATGAGCACGGGTCGCATGAGCACGGGCCCGCGGCTGCGCGCCCTCGTGCTGGAGACACCGGCGCTCGCCGTCGTGGCCTTCGCGCTGGTCGCGCTGCTGCCGCAGTTCGGCCTCGGCGGCTACTGGCAGCAGCAGGTCACGCTGATCTTGATCTACACCCTGATCTGCAGCGGCCTGAACCTGAGCTTCGGTTACGCCGGCGAGCTGGCGCTCGGGCAGATCGCCGTCTTCGCGTCGGGCGCCTACATCAGCGGGATCCTGTACCAGCACGGGCACACCGACATCCTGCTCGGCTTCGCCGTCGCGGTCTGCCTTGCCGCCCTGACCGGTCTGCTCGCCGGGATCCCGGGCCTTCGCCTGAGCCGGTGGGCGCTCGCCCTGGTGTCCTTCTTCTACGTCCTGCTGATCCCGGTGATGGTGAAGCTGTTCGAGTCCGAGACCGGTGGCACGGAGGGACTCGCGGGCATCCTGTTCCCGAGCCTGTTCGGGCAGCCCCTCGACAGGTCCGGCTTCTACATCGTCGCCGTCGTCACGACGCTGCTGTGGCTGCTGCTCCTGCGCAACCTCATCGTCTCCCGCTTCGGGCAGCACCTGCGGATCCTCGCCGCGAGCCCGACGCTCACCGAGACCCTCGGCGGCTCGGTCTACCGGCTGCGCGTCCAGGCCTACGTCATCGGCGCGCTTCCCGCCGGACTGGCCGGAGTGCTCTACACCTACCTCACCGGCTATCTCAGCCCGGACGCCTTCACGCTGCACACGCTCATCGCGCTGCTAGCCGCGACCGTCGTCGGGGGCGCCGCCAGCGTGTGGGGCGCGCCCGCCGGGGCCGCGGTCCTGGTGCTCGGGCCGCTGCAGCTGAAGTCGTTCGAGGAGTACTCGACGATGGCCTACGGCGTGTTCCTCATCGTCATCGGGACGGCCTTCTCGGGTGGTCTGGCCGGGCTCGCCCGCAACGTCCGCGACCGGCTGCTCCCTCGCTCGGGCGCGCGGGACGACATCGGCGACGAGATCGAAGGCGGAGGCGGAGGCGGGGGCGTGGACGGAGGCGGGGACGGCACCCGGAATCCGCCGGTCCCCGGCAAGCGGCTGGCCGTGGCCGGGGTGGAGAAGAGCTTCGCGGGCCTGCGCGCCCTCGACGGGGTCGACCTCACGGCCGAACCGGGAACGATCACCGCGCTCATCGGTCCGAACGGCGCCGGCAAGACCACCCTGCTCAACGTCGTCTCCGGCCTGACACCGGCCGGCGCCGGGCGGATCGAGCTGGACGGCCGCGGGCTCACCGGCCTGCGGGCGCACCACGTCAGCCGGCTCGGCGTGGCCCGGACGTTCCAGACCCCGGTCGGGCTAGGGTCGATGAGCGTCCTGGAGGTCGTCGAGTCCGGCCGGTTCCGGAAGGGGAACATCGGTCTCCTGGCGGCCGTGCTCCGGCTGCCGAAGCACTACCGGGTCCGGAAGGCCGACCGGGAGGCGGCGGTCGCGGCGCTGTCGTTCGCGGGACTCGGGCACGCCGCCGGTCAGGACGCGGCGTCCCTCCCCCTCGGGACCCGGCGGCTGCTGGAGGTCGTGCGGTCGGTCGCCGGTGAGCCGAGCGTCCTGCTCCTCGACGAGCCGGCGGCCGGCCTCGACGACACCGAACTGCGGGAGCTGGGCATGCTGATGCGCGGGATCCGGGACGCGGGCGGGACCGTGGTGCTGGTCGAGCACAACGTCCCGTTCGTCATGGACGTGGCCGACCAGGTCTTCGTGATGGAACTCGGCCGCGTCATCGCGGCCGGGCCACCCGAGGAGGTCCGCGGCGACCAGCGCGTCATCGACAGCTACCTCGGCCGCCGCAGCCGCGAGCGACCGGCTGCCGAGCCAGACCTCGATTCGAGCGCGACATGACGGCGGCCAAGGACGCACCGGACACCCGGCCCGCTCTCGATGTCGCCGACCTGCGTGTGGCGTACGGCGACCTCGTCGCGGTCTGGGAGGCCTCGGTGCGGCTGGCGCCCGGCAGGATCACCGCGCTGGTCGGCCGGAACGGGGCCGGCAAGACGACGCTGCTGTCCGGGATCTGCGGGCTCCTGCCCGCGCGGTCGGGGAGCGTCGTGCTCGACGGACGGGACATCACCGGCCTGGCGCCGTGGAGACGCGTGCGGGGCGGCATGGCGATCGTGCAGGAGGGCAAGCAGGTCTTCCGGGACCTGACCGTCCACGAGAACCTCCGTGTGGGCCTGCGCGGACGCCGGTCCCGGCGCGGTGGTGGCGAGGCGGCGGTCCTGGAGGAACTGTACGAGCGCTTCCCGGCGCTCGCGGGACGGCGCGGTCACCGGGCGGGGGCGCTGTCCGGCGGCCAGCAGCAGATGCTGGCGATCGCCACGGCGCTGGCCGCCCGGCCCCGGGTGCTGCTCGTCGACGAGCCGTCCTCGGGGCTGGCACCGGTGATCATCGATCAGGTCTTCGAGCTGCTGGACGAGCTGCGTGCGGACGGTCTGGCGATCCTGCTCGTCGAGCAGCTCGTCGACGAGCTGCTGGGCGGAATCGCGGACGACGTCGTCGTCCTCGACCGGGGCCGGGTCACCCTCCGCGACCAGGCTTCGAACATCTCCGCCGAGGCCATCGCCGACAGCATCTACTCCTCATCGTGACGCCGCCCCCACCGTGACGAGGTCCCTATGAATGCAAGGAAGACGAATCCAGGGAAGACGACTCCAAGAAAGCCGCCCGGTTCGATCGGCGAGGTGCTGGACGGTGCGCTCGCGGCGCGTCCGGACGCCACGGCGGTGGAGGCGGCATCGGGCGCCTGGTCGTACGCCGAGCTGGACGAGCGGGCCCGGCGGGCGGCCGGGGCGCTGTGGTCGCTGGGCGTACGGCCCGGTGACCGTGTCGCGGCCTGCCTTCCGAACGACTTGCACATCGTGGCGGCGTTCCACGGCGCGCAGCGGATCGGCGCGGTGTGGGCGGGGATCGGGGAGGCGCTCGCGGAGAGCGAGCAGCGGGACCTGTACGACATCTGCGATCCGGCGGTCGTCCTGGCCGGGCCCCGCTACCGGCCGGATTCGCCGGGCCGCGTCGGCACCGATCGATGGGCACGGCTCATGGCCCGGGACGAGGCGGCCCCGCCGGTCGACCTGGACGTCGACGCGCCCGCCGGGATCGCGTTCACCAGCGGGACCTCGGGACGTCCCAAGGCGGTCGTGCACAGCCAGCGCAACCTGCTGCTGCCAGGGGCGGCCCTGGTCGCGTCCCGGGGCTGGGGGCCCGAGCTGCGCAAGGGCGACAGCTTCCCGCTGACGATCCTCAACCTCATGGTGCTGTCGACCCTGCTCACCGCGCAGGCCGGCGGGTGCTCCGTCGTGATGGACCGGCGCGACGTGGAGGGGGTCGCCGAGTGGATCGCGGCGCGGGGCGTGACGGTCTGGAACGGCGCCCCCGCCCAGCTCTACGACCTCGCCGCCCGCCCGGACCTCGACCTCGGCTCGCTGCGGGAGGTGTGGAGCGGCGGCGGCGACACGCCCGACGCGGTCCGCGACGCGTTCGCCGCGACGCACGGGCTGGTGCCCCGCACCACGTACGGCCTGACCGAGGCGCCGACGGTGGTGTCGATCGACCCGCCGGGGGAGGAGTGGCGTCCCGGGGCGAGCGGCCGGGTGCTGCCGCACTTCGATGTCGCCGCCTACGACGACGAAGGCCGCCGCCTCCCGGCCGGTGAGCTGGGCGAGCTGCGGTTGAGCGGGACGGACTCCGGGCCGTGGGCGGGCCTGTGGACGCCGCTGCTCGGCTACTGGGAGCAGGGCGGCGTCCGCCCGCCGGAGCCCGGCCCCGTCCCGACCGGTGATGTCGGGACGGTGGACGGTGAGGGCTGGCTGACGGTCCTCGACCGCAAGAAGCTGGTCATCATCAGGGGCGGGGCGAACGTCTACCCGCAGGAGGTGGAGCGGGTCATCCTGACGCATCCGGACGTCGCCAGGGTCGCGGTGTGCGGGGTACCCGACGACCGTCTCGGGCAGAGGGTCGCCGCCGTGGTGGAGAGCTCGAACCCCCGGCCGGACTTCGAGGCGCTCGCCGAGCTGTGCCGCCGCGACCTCGCGCCGTACAAGGTCCCCGAGATCTGGTCCCGGGTCGACGCCCTGCCGGTGAACGCGATGGGCAAGGTGCGGCGCGCCGAGCTGCCCGGACTCGTCCCCGGCCGGTTCGCGGCCAGCCGGTCGAAGGCAGGCCGGTCGAAGGCAGGCCGGTCGAAGGACGGCCGGTCGAAGGACGGCCGGTCGGAGGACGGGCCGGTCGAAGGGAGGCTCGCGTGACACCGGACGGCGATGCCTTCGCGCGGAGGATGTTCGATCTCGACGACCGGGTGGCGATCGTGACCGGCGCGTCCTCGGGCCTGGGGGCCTCGGTCGCACGGGCCCTGGCGTCGCTGGGTGCCAGGGTCGCCGTGGTGGCCCGGAGGCACGACCGCCTTGCCGGGCTCGCCAAGGAGATCGACGGTCTCGCCGTGGCCTGCGACCTGTCCGATCCCGAGCGGGCCGGTTCGGTCGTCCCGGCGGTGGCCGCGGACCTCGGGCCGCCGGAGATCCTGGTGAACGCGGCGGGCGGCATGTTCACCGAAGAGCGCGCCGAGGACGAGCCGCTGGACGCCGTCCGCCGGACCCTGGACCTGAACCTGGTGGCGCCGTTCCTGCTCGCGCAGGCGGCGTTCCCCCATATGCGCGCCGTCGGCCGGGGCGCGATCGTCAACGTCTCGTCCATCAGCGGCCGGGTCGGCATCCCGGGGATCCCGCAGGCGTCGTACGCGGCGAGCAAGGCCGGCCTGTCCGGGCTGACCGCCGAGCTGGCGGTGCAGTGGGCGCGGCATTCGATCCGGGTGAACACCGTGGCGCCCGGCTTCTTCCGAAGCGAGATCACCGGCCCGCTGTACGAGAGCGAGCGCGCTGCCGCGTACCTGCGCCGCAACACCCCGCTGCCGAAGGAGGGGGACGCCGATGACATCGTCGGTGCCGTCGTGTGGCTCGCCGGGGACGCCGGAAGCTACGTCACCGGGCAGACGATCGTGGTCGACGGTGGCTGGACCGCCCGGTAGCGCCCCCGGCGCGTCAGCCGCGAGAGCGCTGGCTGGACTGGATCGCCTGGCGGGCGGCGGCCGACGAGGCGTTGACGACGCCGTCGTCGAACCGGTCGAGCAGCAGCGACTGGGCCGCCGAGAGGTGGGCGCAGGCGACCCGCTCCGCCTCCCCGGCGCGTCCGGCGGCGATGTCGGCGACGATCCGGTCGTGGGTGCGGACGGCCGCGAGCGCCCTGCCCCTGGAGGGGTACTCGCCGCGCCTGGTCAGCGCCTCCGCCCAAGCCTCCTCCTGCGCGGACCACAGGGCGACGAGGCTGCCGACGACATGGCGGACGGTGGCGTTCGGGGTGAAGGTGACGAGCAGGTCGTGGAACTCGCGGGCGGACTGGGTGAAGGCGACTCCGTCGTCGACCAGCGCGGTGCACTCCTCGACGTTGGCGCGCAGCGCCGGGACGACCACGTCCAGCCGGTCCTCGCGCCGGGCGCATTCGGAGGCGCAGATCGGCTCCATCATCCGCAGCCCGGCGGCGAGGTCCGCCAGCGTGACCTTGTCGCCCTGGAGCGCGAGACCGAGATGGTAGGCCGCCGACGACTTGTCGGGGCGGTGGACTTCGGCGCCGCCGACCTTTCCGCGGCGGACGGTCACCAGCCCCTCGGTCTCCAGGATGCGGATGGCCTCCCGGATCGAGGGATAGCTGACTCCGAACTCCTTCACCAGGTGGTCCTGGGTGGGGAGGGTGTAGTCGGCGTCGCTCGACAGGATGCGCGTCCGCAGTTCGGCGGCGACCGTCTCGGCGATGCGGTGCTGGGGGATCCGGGTGCGTCGGGTGGTCGTCACTCAGGTGGCTTCCTGTGGAAGGGGAGTTCGGGACCGGGCGGACGTATTCTAGCCCGTCCGAGCAAACAAATGAAGTATTGCAATCCTTTCAAGGATTAAAATAGCCTCGGCGGTATGGACTTCACGATGGGCGCGGCCGCCACCGCCCTGCGCGGCGAGCTTCGCGGGCTGGTGGCCGAGCACGTCCCGCCCGGTTTCCTGGGGGCGTTCACCGAGGACCCGGCCGACCTGGAGACCGCCCAGCGCTTCTGCCGGTCGCTGGCCGAGCAGGGCCTGCTGTGCCTGGCCTGGCCGGAGGAGTACGGCGGCCGGGGCGCCTCGGTCTGGGAGCAGACCGTGGTGCGCGAGGAGATGTGGGCCCACCACGAGCCCCGCGGCGCCCAGTACATGGGGGTCAACTGGGTCGGGCCGACGATCATGCGGCACGGCACCCCCGAGCAGCGGCGCGGCCACCTTCCGCCGATCGCCCGCGGTGAGGTGATCTGGTGCCAGGGCTTCAGCGAACCCGACGCCGGGTCGGACCTGGCCTCGCTGCGCACGGCCGCCCGCCGCTCCGGCGACGGCTGGAGCATCTCCGGCCAGAAGATCTGGACCTCCTACGCCACCATGGCCCAGTGGTGCTTCCTCCTCGCCCGCACCTCCACGGGGGAGAAGAAGCAGCACGGCTTGACGATCTTCCTGGTGCCGATGTCCGATCCGGCCATCGAGGTCCGGCCCATCCCGTCCATGCTGGGTCCGCACCACCTCAACGAGGTCTTCTTCGACGATCTGCGCGTGACCGAGACCGACGTCCTCGGGACCGTTGACCGGGGATGGGAGGTGGTGCAGGAGGTGCTCTCGTTCGAGCGCGTCGGCATCGCCCGCTACGCGCGGTGCGAACGCCTCCTCCAGGCCGCGCCGTCGATGCTCGGCAGCGGATGGGACGACCTCCCGCCCGAGCTGAAGGGCCGGTGGGCGCGGATGCTCGCGCACTGCCGCCGGGCCCGGCTGCTCGCCTACCAGGTGGTGTCGACGCAGGACGAGGGGACGGTGCGGCCGGGCGACGCGGCGGCCTACCGGATCGCGGTCACCAGGCTCGACCAGCAGAGCGCCGAGGTGCTGATGGAGATCGTCGCCGCCGTGCGGCCGACCGGCGGCGAGGGACGCCGGTTCCTCGCGGAAGTCGAGGACCACTGGCGCTACTCGCAGGCCTCCACCGTCGCGTCGGGAAGCATCGAGATGCAGCAGATCCTGCTGTCCCGAGCCCTGATGGCGTCATGAAGCTCGACCTGAGCGAGGAGGCGACGGAGTACGGGCGGCAGGCCCTCCGGGCGTTCGAGGCCGCAGGCGGGGACGAACTCGTCCAGGCGGCCGAGCGCGACCCCGCGAGCAGGGCCGGCCTGGTCGCGCCGGTCCTGGCCGAGCTGGGCGCGGAAGACCTCGACCCGCGCGGCGACGCCGAGGAACTGGAGGCGGCGGCGGCGCTGTGCCGTGCCGCCGGCTACCGGGCCGTCCCCTACCCCGTCGCCGAGCGGCTCGCCCGTCCCGCCGCCCGCGCCGCCGCCCGTGCCGCCGGCGGGCTGGTGGTGGTCGCCGACGCCCACCCCTCCGGGCCGGTCGCGGAGCTGGACCTGTGCTGGGATGCGGTGACGCTGGACGGCCGCCGCAGCACCGCCGTGGCCCGCCCGCCGGATTCGCCGCCGCGCACGTCGATGTTCGTCACCGGGCTCGATCTGCGGCCCGCCGACGGCGACGGCGCCGAGGACGTGGCGCTCGGGCTCGTCCTGCCGTGCTGGACGCTTCTCGGCATGCTCGACCGGGCCATCGACCTCACCCGGGAGCACGTGCGGGTCCGGGAGCAGTTCGGGCAGGCGCTCGCCCGGTTCCAGGGCGTGCAGTTCCAGCTCACCGAGGCCGAGGTCGAGCGCAGCGGCGTCGAGGTGCTGGCCAAGTACGCGCTGTGGAGCATCCAGACGGGGTGCGAGGAGGCGACGGACGACGCGCTCGCGCTGCGCCTCGCCGCCGTGGAGGCGGCCGAGGTCGTGTTCCGTGTCGCGCACCAGCTTCACGGCGCCATCGGTTTCTGCGACGAGGCGTTCCTGTCGTGGCTGTCGCGCCACAGCCAGCCGCTGCGGCGGCTGCCCCTGGGCCCGTCGGCGACGGCGGACCGCCTGGCGCACCGGCTCGGACGGCGCGGCCTGACCGGGCTGTTCGGCGGCGCACCGGAACGGGTGGCCCTATGACCGGGCAGCGCGAGGACGCCGGTGAACTCTACGATCTTCCCGGCGAGCTGACCGTCCAGCACGACGGACCGGTACGGACGGTCGTCATCAACCGGCCCGAGGAACTCAACGCGGTCAACAAGCCCCTGCACTGGGCACTGGCCAACGTCTGGCGGCAGCTGGCCGCCGACCGCGAGGCGAAGGTCGTGATCCTGACCGGCGCGGGCCGGGCGTTCAGCGCCGGAGGCGACCTGGACTGGATCGTCACGTTCCTGGACGACGAGGCCGCCCGGGAGGAGAGCCTGCGCGAGGGCGCGCAGATCATCGAGGAGATGCTGCGCTTCCCGCTCCCGGTGCTCGCGGCCGTCAACGGCGCCGCCGTGGGGCTGGGCTGCAGCCTGGCGGTGCTGTGCGACGTCGTCCTGATGTCGGAGACCGCGCATCTCGCCGACCCGCACGTGTCGGTGGGCCTGGTGGCGGGCGACGGCGGCGCCGCGTTCTGGCCGCTGCTGACCCCGATCCTGCGCTCCCGCGAGTTCCTGTTCACCGGCGACCGCATCCGCGCCCCCATGGCGGTCGAGCTGGGACTGGCCTCAAGGCTCACCTCCCCGGACGAGCTGCTGCCGGAGGCCCGGCGGCTGGCCGGGCGGCTGGCCGCCCAGCCGGCCGAGGCGCTGCGGGGGACCAAGCGGGTGGTCAACATGCACCTGTCGGAGGCGTTGAGCGGAGCGATGCAGGCCGGTTTCGCCGCCGAATCCGTCACCATGCGGACCCGCGAGCACCGCGAACGGCTGCTGGCCCTCCGGCGCAAGGCGGGCTGACGTGCCCGACGCACCGGACCTGCCCGACGCACCTGACCTGCGCGACGTATCGGTTGCGGAGCTGGCCGAGTTCCGCGCCACCGTACGCGACTGGTGCCGCGAGCACGTGCCCGCCGGATGGCGGCAGGCGCAGACGGGCGTACCGGAAGAGGAGTTCGTCTCCTTCCAGAAGGCGTGGTTCCAGGAGTTGCGCCGCGCCGGGTTCGCCGTCCCGCACTGGCCGGCGGAGTGGGGCGGCGGGATGCCGGTCGCGGAGCAGATCGTCCTTTACCAGGAACTCGCCGCCCACGACGCTCCGCGGCTGGTGCTGGCCTTCGTCGGGATCCACCACGCCGCCGCCACCCTGCTGGCGGCCGGCACCGAGGAGCAGCGCCGGCGCCACCTCCCGGCGATCCTGGACGGCGAGATCTGGGCGCAGGGCTTCTCCGAGCCCGAGGCCGGATCCGACCTGGCCGCGCTCAGGACGACCGCCCGGGAAGAGGGCGGCGCCTACGTGGTCAACGGGCAGAAGGTGTGGGCCAGCGGCGCCGCGCACGCCGACTGGTGCCTGCTGCTGGCCCGCACCGACCCGCACGCACCCAAACGGCGCGGCATCTCCTACTTCCTGCTGGACATGAGCACACCCGGCATCGACGTCCGCCCCATCCGCCAGGCGACCGGCGAGGCGCACTTCTGCGAGGTCTTCCTGGACGACGTCGCCGTCCCGGCCGCGCATCTGGTCGGGCCGGTGAACGACGGGTGGCGGGTGGCGCAGGAGACTCTGGGCGCGGAGCGCGGCATGACGATGCTGGAACTGGCCGAGCGGCTCGGCAACGCCGGCTTCCGGTGGCTGCTGGAGGCGTGCGCGCGGCCGGACCCCGGCGGCGAACGTCCCCTCGACGACCCGCTGGTGCGCGACCGGCTGGCCGGGCTGGAGACCGAGGTCACCGGCCTGCGCGCCCTCTGCCGCGATCTCGTGGAACGCCACGACGCCGGCACCGCGGGCCCGGCCGACGCCTCGATCGTGAAACTGTACTACAGCGAGCTGCTGCAGCGCATGACCGACTTCGGCACGCAGATCGCCGGCCTGGCCGCGCACACCGAGCTGCGCAAACCCCTGTCCAGCGGGTGGGAGTCGGGCGCCTGGGCGCTGGACTTCATCGGCTCGTGGGAATGGACGATCCCGGGCGGGACGAGCGAGATCCAGCGCACCATCATCGGCGAGCGCGGCCTCGGACTGCCCCGCGAACCGAGGGCGACCCGATGACCGCCGACCTTTCCGGCGTCCACGACGAACTCCGGGCGGCCGCCCGCGACCTGCTCGGCAGGCCGGGCCTCGACACCGGCCGCACCGACACCGGCCGCATCGCCGAGGCCGGATGGTTCGGTCTGGAGGTGCCGGAAGCGCTGGACGGCGCGGACGCCACCTTCGCCGAGACCGCCATCGTCATCGAGGAGATGGGGCGCGCCACGGCGAGGACCCCGTACCTGGGGGCCGTCCTCGCGGTCGGGGCGCTCAACCTGCTGGAACCGGGCGCGGGCCGGGACCGGCTGCTCCGCGAGACCGCGTCGGGCGGCGTCCTCCCCGTCCTCGCGCTGGCGGGCGAGGAGGGCGACGCCTGCGGTTTCCGGATCGAGCGGTCGCCCGACGGTCCGCTCCTGCGCGGCCGTGCGGCGTTCGTGCCCGATGCTCCGGAGGCGGGACGGCTGTTGCTTCCCGCGCTCGATCCTCACGGCACGCCCGTCCTCGTCGATGCCGCACCCGATGCCTCCGGGCTTGGCCTGACCGCCCAGCCCGTTCTCGACGAGACCCGCCGCTTCGGCGAGGTCACCGCGGACGGCGCGGCGGTCGTGGAGGGGGCGGTCTTGCGGTTCGGCGGCGACCCGGGTGAAGCCCTCCGACATCTGGCCGACCGGGTCGCTCTCGCCATCGCGTGCGACAGCCTCGGACTGAGCGAGGCCATGCTGGACGCCACAGTCGCCTACGCCGGCGTGCGCCACCAGTTCGACCGCCCCATCGGGTCCTTCCAGGCCGTCAAGCACGCCTGCGCCGACATGCTCGTCCACATCTCCGTGGCGCGGCGCCTCGTGGACGCGGCCGTGCGGGCGCTGTCCGCCGGCGACCCCGGCGCCGGGGTGGCGGCGTCCATGGCCAAGGCCTACACCAGCGCCGTCGCGGTCGACGTCACCGGCAAGGCGATGCAGCTGCACGGAGGCATGGGCTACACGTGGGAGAGCGGCGTCCACGTCTACCTGAAGCGCGCCGCCCTCAACCGCTCGCTGTTCGGCTCACCCGCCTCCCACCGCCGCCGCATCGCCGGCCGCTACCGCTGACGCCGGTCCCGATCGTTCGAGTCTGGCCTAAGTCTAAAGTTCCCAACCAGGTCGCTGGTGACACGCAGTCTTGCAGGAACTTTCGGGTTCAGCTCTTGACGGAACCATTCAAGCATCGTTCTATTAGTCACAGACAATTTGTGACCTAGCCCACGCCCGACTCCACCCCCACCACATCGGAAAGTCGGTACGGCCATGCCCGGAACGAGATCCTCCAGATCCGCCCTCCTCCTGATCGCGGTGCTCGTGCTCGCCGAGACGGTGTCGGCGTTCGAGACGACGATGTCCGTCCAGCTCCTCTACGCCCAACTGCCCTTCTTCGGGTCCGACATCAACAAGCTCACCTGGATCGTGACCGCGTACATGCTGGTGGCGGCGGCCGCGACGGGGGTGTGCGGCCGCCTGGGCGACCAGTTCGGCCGCGCGCGGGTGCTCAACATCGTGCTGCTGATCTCGGCGGCGGGCTCCGCGCTCAGCGCGATCGCCCCCAACCTGGAGGTCCTCATCGTCGGCCGGGGCCTGCAAGGGGTGTCCGGCGCGGTGCTGCCCCTGGTGATCGGGCTGGCACGCGAGATCCTGCCGAAGGAGAAGGTCACCACCGGGATCGCCGTCGTCAGCGCGTCGGCGCTCATCGCCGGAGCGTCGGGCATGCTCGTGTCCGGCTTCATCCTGGACCACTTCAACTGGCGCTTCATCTTCTGGACCGCGGTGATCCTGGCCGCGCTCGCGATGCTCGGGATCCGCGCCGTCATCCCCAACTCCAAGGCCGCGGACGCGGACCCCGGGAAGGTCGACTACCTGGGGGCCGCGCTGTTCTCGGTCGCCATCGGGACGACGCTCTACGGCGTCACCAAGTCGAGCGAATGGACGTGGGGCGACTCCCGGACGCTGGGCTTCCTGGGCGTCGGGCTTCTCCTGCTCGCCGTGTGGACGGTCTGGGAGCTGCGCGTCGAGCACCCGATGATGGAGGTCCGGCGGTTCGTCAATCCCAAGTTCGCGATCGGGATGCTCGCCACGGTGATCATCGCCTTCGGGGTCTTCGGGCTCAGCCAGGTCATGCCGACGGCCGTCCTGCGCACCCCGACGGAGATCCCCGTGCCGGGCGGCGCCCCCATCGAGCTGCCGGTCGGGCTGGGACTGACCGCGACGATGACCGGGCTGGTGGGCGGCCTCGGCGCGCTCGTCGGGTTCGCCATCTCCCCGCTGCCCGGCCGGATCTCCCGCCGCTACGGCGCCGCCCGGACGATCATGATCGGGTCCGTGGTCGCCGTGGGGGCCTTCTGGTCCGTCATGTCCCTCCACACGTCGCTCGGCGGCTTCATCGCCTTCACGATCATCAGCTCGATCGCCGTCACGTTCTGCTACGGCGCCCTGCCGACCCTCATCGCCGAATGCGTCCCGCCGGAAGAGACCAGCGCCGCCGTCGGCATGCAGGCCGTGGTGCGGACGACGTTCCAGGGCGTCGCCGCGTCCTTCTCCGGGGTCTTCCTGGCGCGGGGCGAGATCGAGGTGGGCGAGCTGGCCTTCCTGAGCGAGCAGGGGCTGGAGACCCTCGCCGTCGCGGCCATCGTCGCCTCCGTCATCGGGTTCCTGCTCGCCGTCGGGGCGTCGCGCTACCGCGATTCGATGCTCGCCGACCGCGACGACGGACCCGTTCCCGCCACCGGCCCCAAGGCGGCCGTCCAGGTCGACTGAGAAGCCCGGTCGCCGGCGCCCGCGGGTGGCGCCGGCGACCGGAATCCACCAAACGACCCGGCACCGATCCGGACCAGATCTATTCAGACCACATTCATTCAGACCACGTTCAGACCACGTCGACGTTGTGAGGAACAGATGGACAGCCCTCTCCCGCTCGCTGATGTCCGCGTCCTGGAGTGCACCGGGAACATCCCGGGCGCGTACTGCGGCAAGATGCTCGTCGATGCGGGTGCGCAGGTAGTGAAGCTGGAGCCCCCGCAAGGTGACCCGCTGCGCTCCTGGAGCGCGTCGGGGGATCTCGTCCTCGGTCCGGGCGAGCACGCGCCCCTGTTCCAGTTCCTTGCCGCCGGAAAGCGTTCGGTCGTCTCGGACGGCGCGGAATCGCCCGCCGCCCACGATCTCGTCCGGGGCGCGGACATCGTGATCGTCGACGGGACGGGAGGCTGGGATCTGGCGCGGGTGCGGTCCCTCCTGCCGCCGGACGACGAGACCGTCGTCATCAGCATCACCCCGTTCGGCACCGAAGGCCCCTACGTCGACCAGGGAGTCCAGGCCAACGAGTTCATCCTCCAGGCGCTGTGCGGGTCGACCGGGAGCCGCGGCTGGCCCGGCGAGGAGCCCTTGCAGGCCGGAGGCAGGACCGGCGAGTGGGTGGCGGGCGCGTACGCCGCCTTCGCCGCCGCCGCCGGAATCCGCCGGCTCAGGCGGACCGGCCGGGGCGACGTCTTCGACGTCTCGATCTACGAGGCCATGATCGTCACCATGGGCGGTCTCGGCGCGGTCGCCGCCGGCGTCCTCGGCGAGGACGCCCCGCCGCCGGGCCGGAGCCTGGAGATGCCGTCGATCGTGCCCACCGCCGACGGCCTCGTCGGCTTCTGCACGATCACCGCGCAGCAGTTCGCGGACTTCCTCGTCCTCATCGACCGCGCGGACCTGCTCGACGACGCCGACCTGGCCTCGTTCGCGGGCCGGTCACGGCGGCGCGACGAGTTCCTGGAGATGGTGCACGGCTGGGCCGCCACCCGGACCACCGCGGAGATCGTGGAGCTGGCCGCCGCGCTGCGGATCCCGGTCGCCCCGATCGGGACGCCGGAGACGCTGACCGAGATCGACCAGTTCCGGGAGCGCGGCGTCTTCGTGAAGAACGCGCTCGGCCATCTCCAGCCGCGGGTCCCGTACCGGACCGGCGCGTTCGAGGCGGTCCCGCCCGGAACGGTGCCGGAACTCGGCCGGGACACCGGCGAGGTGCGCTGGCCGGCGCGCGAACGTCCGGAACGGCAGCATCCAGCACGGCCGGATGCGCCGGCGGACCAGCGGCCGCTCCACGGGGTGCGGGTCGCCGACTTCACCGCCTTCTGGGCCGGTCCCACCGCCACCCAGCTGCTGGCGGCGTTCGGTGCCGACGTGGTCAAGATCGAGGGCCTGCGGCGTCCGGACGGCATGCGGTTCTCCGGTGGACGGCCGCCGAGCGTCGACCAGTGGTGGGAATGGGGGTCGGTGTTCCTCGCCAGCAACAACGACAAGCGCGGGCTCAGCCTGGAACTGAGCGATCCGCGGGCGCGGGACGCCGCCCTGAAGATCATCGAGGGGAGCGACATGGTCGTCGAGAACTTCTCGCCGCGCGTGATGGCCAACTTCGGGCTGGAGTGGCCGGACGTGTCGGCGGCCAACCCCCGGGCCTGCATGGTGCGGATGCCCGCCTTCGGGCTCGACGGCCCCTGGCGGGACAGGGTCGGGTTCGCCCAGACGATGGAGCAGGCGAGCGGCATGGCCTGGATGACGGGCCACCCGGACGGGCCGCCGATCATCCCCCGCGGCGTCTGCGACCCCGTCGCCGGCCTCCACGCGGCCTTCGCGGCGGTGATCGCCCTGGAGAACCGCGACGTCACCGGCCGGGGTGTGCACGTCGAGGGCACCATGGTCGAGGCCGCGCTCAACGTGGCGGCCGAGGCGCTGCTGGAGCACGCCGTCCGCGGCGTCACCCTGCGCCGCGACGGCAACCGCGGGCCGGGCGCCTCGCCCCAGGGCGTGTACCGGACGGCCGGCGCCGACGAGTGGGCGGCGGTCGCCGTGACGGACGACGCGCAGTGGCCAGCGCTCGCCGCCGCCATCGGCCGCCCCGACCTCGCGGACGACCGTGACCTCGCGACCCGGTCCGGCCGCCGGGCCCGCGCCGCGCAGGTCGACGAGGCCATCGGGACGTGGGCGGCGGGTGTGGACATCGAGACGGCCGTCGCGGCGCTCCGTGCCGCGGGCGTCCCGTCCGCCCGGGTGACGCCGCCGAGCGACCTGCTGACCGACGAGCAGTTGCGCGCTCGCGGGTTCTGGGAGAACGTCCGGCATCCGGTGGCGGGCGAGTTCCTCTCGACGGGGCTGCCCTTCGGGTCCCGGACCGTGACCTCCGGGTGGGTAAGGGATGGGGCTCCGCTCTACGGGCAGCACAACCACGAGGTCTTGGCGGAGGTCGGCCTCGGCCAGGACGAGATCGAGGAGCTGGAGGAGAACGGGGTCATCGGCTCCAGGCCCGCGGGCCTGTGACAGCGGGCCTGTGACGGCGGGCCTGTGACGCGGGTCCGCCGACGGGCACGGCGGCGTCCGCGCGAGGGCTACGATCGCTTCCAGGATGACGGCGATCGGTGGGAATGACGGCGTGGGAGTCAACGACGACGTGGGACTCGATGCATCGCGGGGGACGGGCGAGCAGGGCGGGCGGGACGACTCCGCCGACTCCGGCGCCGGCTACCCGGATCTGCCGACGACGGCGTACCTCGTCCTCGGCATGCTCGTCGTCAACGACGAGTCGCTCACCGCGGGCGAGATCAAGGTGCGCTCCCAGTACACGGTCGGCCACTTCTACTGGGCCCCGGCCGTCAGCCACATCCGGCGGGAGCTGGCGCGCCTGATCCAGCACGAGATGGCCGCCGAGCGCACCATCCATGTCGGCAAGCGCAAGATGACGGTCTACGAGTCGACCCCCCGGGGAGAGCGGGCGCTGAGCGCGTGGGCCGAGGCCCTGCCGGGCGACGAGCCGGTGATGATCAAGCATCCGCTGATGCTCAAGATCTGGCTCGCCGGGGACACCGCGCCGGAAGTGGTCCTGGACGCCATCGACCGCTACCTGGAGAGCGTCCAGAAGTCGATCGACGAGCTGATGTGGGCGCACGCCAGGAGCCGGGAACTCGGGCTGCTGGAGGAGATGAGGTCGAAGTATCCGGGGCAGGTGTCGACCTACACTCTGCGCTCGCTGTACGCCGAGATGGCCAACGTCCGGCAGCTCCGTGACGAGATCGAGTGGAACGTCGGGGACGCCTACGAGCGGCACGCCGACCACCCGAAGACGTCCGTGCGGCGAAGGGTACGGCCAGAGGCCAAGGAAGACTGACCTCTGGTCCGGCTCGTCGAGGGCGGGTCAGTCGCTCGCGGGGAGCGGCTTGGCCTCCTTGACCACGAGCAGCGTTTCGCCGTCCGACAGCGCGCCCGCCCCGGGGCTGGTCACCAGCACCTCGAAAGAGTCGTCGTCGGGATGGGTGTAGCGCTTGCCCAGCAGCGAGCCTCCGTCGAACGGGCTCTGCGGTTCCCCTACGGTCGCGCGGTCGGCCGACGGGGACATGGGGACTCCGCCGCAGCGCAGATCCAGGGCCGCTGAACCGGGCCGGACGACGATGACGCCTGTGCCGCACACCTGGCTGTGCAGGCGCGTCCCAGGCTTGATGATGGTGTCGCTCAACGCTTTCTCCTATCCGGATCCAGTATCCGTGGTGTTTCTCGATCAGGCGTGCGTGGGGGAGCGGAGTCCCGCGACGATCTCACGGCGCAGGAGCTTGCCCGTCTGGGTGTAGGGCAGCTCGTCCCTGAAGACCACCTCGTCGGGCGTCCGGGAACCGCGCAGGCTGGAGCGGACGAAGGCGCGCAGCTCGGTAGCGAGGTCGTCGCCGGCGGGCCCGGCCCGTCCGTCGGGGACCACGACGGCCACCAGACGTTCGCCCCAGTGGGGGTCGGCCATTCCGACGACGGCGACCTCACGGACGGAGTCATGGGAGAGCAGGACGTCCTCGATCTCGGCCGGAGCGATGTTCTCGCCGCCGCGGATGATCGTGTCGTCCGCGCGTCCCTCCACGTACAGGTAGCCCTCCTCGTCGAGGCGCGCGAGGTCGCGGGTCGGGAACCAGCCGCCGGCGTCCAGGACCGAACCGAGCCCGGTGTACTCGCCGGAGACCTGCGGCCCCCGGACCCACAGCTCGCCGACCGTGCCGCCGGGCACCGCACGGCCGTCCTCGGCACGGATCTCCGCCTCGATCCCCGGGACGACGCGGCCGACGGAGGCGAGGCGGTGCGGCCGCCCCGACGCCATCGCGTCGCGGTGGTCGCCGGGTCCGAGGACCGCGATCGTCGAGCTGGTCTCGGTGAGGCCGTAAGCGTTGACGAAACCGGTCGCGGGGAACGCCTCCAGCGCCCGCGTGAGCACCGGCAGCGGCATCCGGGCTCCGCCGTAGGCGAGCGTCGCGAGGCTCGGGCAGTCCGCCGGGCGGTCCCCGAGGTGCTCGACGATGCGGGCCAGCATCGTCGGCACCACCATCGCGTGGCTCACCTCCCGGCTCCGGACCACGTCGAGCCACCCCTCCGGCGTGAAGTCGGTCAGGTAGGCGACCCTGCGGCCGGAGTAGACGTTGGTGAGCACGGCCCCGATCCCGGCGATGTGGTACGGCGGGACGCTGAGCAGGGCGCACTCGTCCTCCGCCGCCGAGCCGAACTCGACGGTTCCGAGGACGTACGAGAGCAGGTTCGAGTGCCGCAGGACGGCGCATTTCGGCGCCGACGTCGTACCGCTGGTGAACAGCAGGATCGCGGGGCTCTCCTCGGACACCTCCGCGGACGCCTCCGCGGGCTCCCCCTCGGACGTCTCCAGGGCGTCCGGGGACGCGAGGAGGTCGAACCATTCCGAAGTGGTCATCGACGCGACGACGTTGCCGGGCGGTTCGATGCGATGGGACGGGTCGGTGACGAGGACGGGCGCGTCGAGGCGGGCGATCAGCTCGCGCAGCGCCGCGCCGGACAGGCGGTAGTTGAGCGGGGCGAACGGGACTCCGGCGCCGGCCGCGGCGAACAGCAGCGCGGGAACCGCGGGGGAGTTGACGCCGATGAACGCCAGCGTGCGGCCGCCCCGGCGGCCCAGCAGCGCGCTTCCCGCGTCGGCCAGTCCGGAGAGGCCGCCGAAGGTCGTCGGCTCGCCGCCGCCGGGCACCAGCGCGGTGCGGTCGGCCCCTGCCTGCGAGGCCATGTCCAGGATCAGGCGGATGGTCATGCGCACTCCATGGCTCGTCACACCAGCTCTCTTAAACTAATAGTCCTTCATGATGGTCACACAGCGGCTGCCAGAGCGCTAGCCCTCCGGAGGGCCTCGCACCCGCGGCGCACGCTCGTTTCGCCGGATCCAGCGGCGACTGTCGCCGGTTAAGAGGCGTTTCGCCACACCGGAACGCCGGCTTCCCGCGAGTCGATCGGGAGGCGGATGCCCCCTTGACAGGCGAGAAATCGCTAAGTCTAATAGTGCACAGCCGTTAGTGATCTACAGCACATGGCTCGACCTCTAGGAGTACCGAGTGAGGGCATCGAACCGCCGGGCCGTCATCGCCGGGGTGCACAACACACGCCAAGCGCGCCGCCTGGAAGGGGAGACCTCCCGCAGCCTCATCGTCAAGGCGACCCTCGGCGCGCTGGACGACGCGGGGCTGGAGCTGTCCGACGTCGACGGAATCAGCTCCATGGCCGACAGCACGTCCCTGATCTACGACCTCGGCGTCGGGCCCGCCTGGCAGGGCCAGGACTTCGGGGCCGGCATGTTCGCCGAGGCCGCCGCCGCCGTCGAGAAGGGCTACGCCGACGTCGTCGTGCTGGTCTCCGGGCAGGCCGGCAGCTACACCGACCGCGCGGCGACCGCGCCGTGGACCCGCCCGGAGAACGAGTTCGTCGCCCCCTGGGGCATGTTCACCGCCGCCGAGTTCGCGCTCATCGCCCGCCGCCACATGGAGGTCTACGGGACGACACGGGACCAGATGTCGCGGGTCGCGGCCACGATCCGCAACAACGGGGACCGCAACCCGGAGGCCGTCTACCACGGCCGGGGCCCCTTCAAGCCCGAGGACATCACCGCCTCCCGTCCCATCGCCGAGCCCTTCCACCTCCTCGACTGCGCCATGACGTCCGAGGGCGGCTGCGCGGCGGTCGTCACCACGGCCGAGCGCGCCGGGTCCCTGCGCCGCGACCCGGTCCACGTGCTCGGCGCCGGGGTCGACTTCTTCGGCCCGTCCTACCAGTACCCGCCGAGCTGGGACCTGCGCGGCCGGCGGCGGGACGCGCCGTCCAACGGGCAGGCCGGCCGCCGTGCCGCCGACCTCGCGTTCCGGCAGGCCGGACTCGAACGCGGCGACGTGGACGTCCTGGAGCTCTACGACCCCTTCTCGTTCGAGATCATCCGCCAGCTGGAGGCGATGCGGTTCTGCCCCGAGGGGGAGGGCGGGCCGTTCGTCGAGGACGGCCACATCGAGCTGACCGGCAGCCACCCGATCACCACCGACGGCGGCCTGATGTCGTTCAGCCACGCGGGCGCGAACCCCCAGATGATGCAGCGCGTGATCCGCGGCGTCCAGCAGGTGCGCGGCGACGCCGGGCCCCTCCAAATCCCGGACGCCCATGTCGCCCTGTGCACCACCGGCGGAGCCGGCGCCCTGTTCAACGGCGTGATCCTGTTGGGAGACGACCTGCCATGACACCCCTGCTGCGAGCCCAGACCGGCGACCTTCCGCACGCCGTGCCGAGCGAGGTGACCCGGCCCTTCTGGGACGCGTGCGCGCGCGGAGAGCTGCTGTTCCAGCGCTGCGAGCAGTGCCGCTCCATCACGTTCCCGCCCAGCGAGCACTGCCGCGGATGCCTGGCCCGCGGCCAGGTCTGGGAGGCGAGCGCCGGGCGCGGGGTCCTCTACAGCTGGACCGTCGTCCACCGCCCGGTCACGCCCGCGTTCGAACCGCCCTACGCCGCCGCCATCGTGACCCTCGACGAGGGCTACCAGATGCTGACCAACATCATCGACGCCGAGCCGGACGACCTGCGCGCCGACCTGCCCGTCCACGTGTCGTTCCGGCGGACCGGCGGCGACCTCCGGCTCCCCTACTTCGTCCCCGCCTGACCCGGAAGACCGAGCGAAGGGTTCCCCCATGCACAAGGACGACTTGATCCTCATCAGCGTCGACGACCACATCGCCGAGCCCGCCGACATGTTCGACGCCCACGTCCCCGGCAGGTACCGCGACCGGGCGCCGCGCGTCATCATCGAACCGGACGGCGTCCAGCAGTGGTACTACGGTGATCTGCGCGGCCGCAACATGGGGCTGAACGCGGTCGCGGGGAAGCCGCGCGAGATGTACAACATCGACGCCAGCAGCTACGACGAGATGCGTCCGGGCTGCTTCAACGTCGACGAGCGGGTCCGGGACATGAACGCGGGCGGCCAGCTCGCCGGGCTGAACTTCCCGAACTGGACCGGGTTCTCCGGCCAGGTCCTCAACCAGGGCCCGGACCGCGAGACCAACCTGGTGATGATCAAGGCGTACAACGACTGGCACGTCGACGAGTGGTGCGGCGCGTACCCCGGCCGGTTCATCCCCTGCGGGATCCTCCCGCTGTTCGACGTGCACGAGGCCGCGAAGGAGATCCGCCGCCTGGCGGCCAAGGGATGCCACGCGGTCACGTTCTCGGAGAACCCCGAGGCGCTGGACATGCCCAGCATCCACACCAAGTACTGGTACCCGCTGTTCGAGGCGGCCAGCGAATGCAAGACCGTGCTGTGCACTCACATCGGGTCGTCCTCGCGGGCGCCGATGTTCTCCAGCGACGCCCCGGCGAGCGTCGCCATGACGGGGTCCTCGATCATGAGCGCGTACACGCTGCTGGAACTGATGTGGGCGGAGTTCTGGGGGGACTTCCCCGACCTGAGGTTCTCGCTGACCGAGGGCGACATCGGCTGGATCCCGTACTTCCTCTGGCGCGCCGAGCACGTGCAGAACCGCCACTCGGGCTGGACGAAGGCGACCTTCCCGCCCGGCTACGACGGCCCGTCGGACGTGTTCAGAAAGCACATCCACACGTGCTTCATCGCCGACAAGGTCGGCCCCCAGGTCCTCGACTGGTTCGACACCGACATGGTCTGCTGGGAGTCGGACTACCCGCACTCCGACAGCAACTGGCCGTTCGCGCCCGAGGACGTCATCGAGACCCTCGGCCACCTCGACGACGCGCTGATCAACAAGATCACCCATGAGAACGCGATGGCGGCGTACTCGTTCGATCCGTTCGCGCACGTCCCGAAGGAGAACGCGCGTGCCGGGCACCTGCGCTCGCAGGCGACGGACGTCGACGTCGTCACGCACGTGGGGCGCCAGGCGAGCCAGCGCGACCTGGACGCGTGGGCCCGGATGACGAGCTTCGCCCACACGCACCCGGCGCAGGTCACCGGGGACGCCGACATCTCCGGGCGCGCCGAGAAGCTCGGCGAGAACATCTAGGGACGCGTGATGGGCATGAGCCTGTGCGTGCCGCCGCGGCCGGGGGAGCTGTGCGCTCCCATCCGGCTGCGGCTGCCCGGCGAGCACTCGACGCAGCAACTGACGTCCCGGCACCGCGTGACCGGGATCGAGGCCGACGGCGAGACGGTCGTCGTCCGAGTGGAGATCACGGATCCGCAGACGTCGCGTCCGATCGACGTCCGCTTCGACGTGGTCCCGCCGGGCGAGCCTCCCGCCGAGCGGTCCGTCCTGCTCGGGACGGCCGAACTGCCCGGCGGCCCCGCCGAGGTGTACGGCACCTACCTCGGGGTGGTCGCGGACGAGAACTAAGGTGATGGGGAGAACCGGGGACGGCGAGAACCGGGGACGGCGAGCCGCTCAGCGGCCCGGCCAGGACGGGTCGCGGCCGATGAAGCCCAGCAGTCTGGTCTGGACGTCCGCGCCGGCGGGCACCTCGACCCGGGGGCCGTACTGGCCGGAGGAGCGGATGACCTCCTCCATCGCCTCCATCCCGCCGAGGAGTTCGGCGCAGAAGCCGGGGTCCAGGCGGTCGTCCTGGCCGGTGGCCCTGGACAGGTCCCAGGTGTGCATGAACACGTCGGCGGTGTAGAACCGGTCGATCGCGGTCTCCAGCGGCAGGGTGCCGGTGTGCGGGTTGGTGAACTTGCGGCCGGCGCTCTCCGGATCGTCCAGGACCGCCTGCACGCCGTCGCAGTGGACCTGCCACGCGGCGACCGGATCGTCGTCCACGGGCGGTCCGCTGGGCAGGTGGACGTCCGAACCGGACGCCAGGAACCCGGGGAACCACTCGGTCAGGTGACGCACGACGTCGCGGGCGGTCCAGTCGGCCACCGGGGACGGCGCGTCCCAGGACCGGGTACCGCGGACCCGGTCGGTGAACAGCCCGGCAACCTGCCGGTGCCGCTCGGCCGGACGGTCAGGCAGAGCCATCGATGAGCATCCTTCCAGGCGTGGTCGTTCACTTGCGTTCAACCGTTTGGTTGAAAAAGAAGGTAGACCGTGAACCGGTCCTTCGTCAACCATCCGGTTGAAAGCAGGGTCGCCAGGGTGAGGCGTCGCGTGGCACGTCGCTGGACGTTGACAAGGTCCGGACATCCTCCTAAATTTCGGAACAGCATTCCGCATATTGAAACAGGAGATGGTCGGTGCGGTCGGCCGGCGTGGCCGCGAGCCGCCGGCGATGAGGCCTGATCCGAGGAAAGAGGCCACGTGAGCACGGACCCCGCCCCGCTCGTCAGCGGCGTCACCGCCGCGGTGATCGGCGTCACCGACTTCGGTCCCCACCTGGACCTCTTCTGCGGTGAACTGGGCTTCGAGGTCGCGGCCGAAGGCGTCGTCCGGGCAGCGGACGCGGACCGCCTCTGGGGAGCCGAGACCGGCGGGCGCGACGTCGAGACCATGCGGCTGGCCGCCGCAGGAGCCCCGACCGGCCGCCTCCACCTGGTGAAGGTCGACGACCCGGTGGCGCAGGCGGAGCATCCCCACACGCTGGACATCGGCCTCGCCGGGCTCAACATCTACACCAAGGACCTCCGGGCCTCGCACGAGCGGCTGAGCGCGGCGGGCTACCCGTGGGGGCGGCCGTCGACATTCGAGGTGCCGCTGGGCGACAAGATCGTGTCGGTCACGGAGGGCTTCTGCTTCGCACCGGACGGAACCGACATCGTGTTCGTCCAGCCGGCGAGCGCCCGCAACACCACGGCGTGGGACGCCGACCCGTCGCGGCACTACACGGAGCTGACATCGGTCGTCGCCCACGTCCCCCGCTTCGAGGCCGAACTCGACTTCTGGGGACCCGGCGGGCTGGGAATGTCCGTCTGGTACGACGTCACCTTCGGCTCGCCGGGATTCGAGGCGATGGCCGATCTGCCGCCGGGCACGCGGACGCGGCTCGCCTTCGTCGTCGGCGCGGACGGCGGTACCGCGCGCATCGAGCTCGTCCAGGTGGCGGACAACCCCGGCGGGGTCGACCGGCGGGCGGTCCAGCTTCCCGCGCGCGGGCTCGGCCATACCGGATGGTCCGTGCTCACCCGTGACCTCGACACCGCCGTGGCCAGGGCCGAAGGCGCCGGCGGCCGCGTCCGGTGCCGCCCCTTCGCCGCCACCACACCGCTGCACGGGGACGCGCGGCTGGCCACGGTGGACACGCCGAACGGAGTCAGCGTCGAGCTGTGGCAGCCACGGTGACCCGGTGGTGGAACGGCCCTGTGCTGTTCCGCCTTTTGCTGGACGGCGGGGCATCGCCGGTGTAGCAAGGCCGGTGGTGTAGCAAGGCCGGTGGTGTAGCAGGGCTGCGGGGTGGGGGCCGGAACCGGCCATTGGAGAACTCTTCCTCCGGCGGTGGAGTCCAAGAAGATCGACATCCCCCGACCTCGCTGGAGTCCGCGTGCCCGATTCCGAACCCGACGGCGCGGGGCCCGAACCCGGCGGCGTGGGGCCCGAACCCGGCGGCATAGGGCTTCGCCTCCGGACCGACCGCAGGTGGCAGGTCGCGGCCGTGGCCGGAGCGCTCGCCCTCGTCCTCGGCGGCACGGTCGCCGTGGCCGCCGCGCGCGACACCGCTACCGGCGGGATCGCCGACGGACCCCTGCTGACGGCGCCCGCGACCGCCGACCACGTGCCCGCCGGCCGGATCATCGAGAAGCTTCCCCGCAACTGCGGGGTGTCGGACGCCACCGCCGCCAGGCTCGCGCCCGGGGCGGACCGCGACGCCGAGAGAGGCGGCATGTTCCGGCGCGGCGGCGCCGGAAGCTGCAAGTGGTACTCGCTGGACGACGGGAAGGTCAAATGCGACTGGTGCATGGGCGACTTCGCGAACGAGCGCGTCCTCGACATCTCCATCACTCTGGCGGAGGGCCGCATGCAGTCGCCGATCAGCGAGGCGATGGAGCAGCTGGGCAGGGCCAGGCCGAATGAGACGGCGCCCAAGCTCGTGGAGGGACTGGGTGAGGAGGCCACCGCCCGCTACGCGGCGGACTCCGACACCGAGGGCGCGGTCGTGACCTTCCGGGAGGGCAACGCCGTCGCGAGGATCCGCTACCGGGGATGGGACGACGCGGGAGACCAGCGCAAGACGATCTCGGAGAAGACGGCGATGGACGGCGCCTTCGCCGCGGCGGCGGAAACGGCGAAGAGCCTGGGAACTGCGGCGAACCCCGTGCTGGCCACCGTGGTGGGCCAGGGCACGCCGCCGCTGAGCGAGGTCCCCAAACCCTGTGACACGGTTCCGGTCGCCACCGTCGACAAGGTCGCCCGGGACGCGTACCGGCGGCGAGGAGGCTCCACCCTGCTCTCCAGGACGTTCCAAGCGGGGATGTCCGGTGACTCGTGCACGTGGAACGCAAGGACGTCCCAGTACTCGAACGAGGGCCGGTCGCGCACGCTCACGGTGTCACTCGCCATCGGGGAGGAACGGCTGCCGGGCATGGGCGTCTCCACGGCCACGCGCCAATACCAGGGCATTCATCGCGACCTGCGCGAGGGCAAGGTCCCCGGAATCGCGGAGTTCACCGACTTCACACCGCTGGCCGGGCCCGGCGACCGGGCGTTCGCGGTGACCAACAGCCGAACGGGATCGAGAGGTGACGTGGGGTTGGTGGTCTTCCAGAAACGCAACGTCCTGATCGAGGTGGCCTATGAAGGGGCCGACCACGACGCGAAACTGAGCGGACGCCCGTTGATCGACAGCGCCTACACGGTCGCCGTCGCGGTGGAAAGGTCGTTGCGCTCATGACCGGCCCCGGACCACGGCGGCGCCCCGGAACCGGGGACGACGACGCCGTCGTGTTCGCGTTCTTCGTCGCGTTCGTGATCAGCATCGTGCTGGTGGTGGTGATGCCGTCGCCCGGAAGTCTCGACACCCTGCCCGCTCCGCCCGCCGGCCCCGACCGGGTCCCGGCGGGGCGGACCATCGAGGCGGTCCCGGCGGGCTGCGGGGTCTCGCCCGCCACCGTCGGCCGCCTGGTGACCGAACCGCGGACGATGAGCGACGGTCACAAGGGGGAGTGCGAGTGGTCGTCGGGCGCCGACGGCGTCTCGCGCCGCATGCTGACGGTGGGTCTCACCCTGTCCGGGGGCACCCCCGTCCGCCCGCTGGTGGGGCCGGAAGTCGGACGGTCACCCGTCGCCGCGGCCATGAGGTCCTTCCGGCCGAAATGGTCCGACGTGACCCCGCAGGCGGTGACGGGACTCGGGGACGAGGCGCTCGCGCAGTACTCGCCGTCCACCGGCTCGACGGTCGTGGTGCGCGTCGGGAACGCGAAGGTCGTCGTCCGCTACTCCGGCATCGGCCCGCCGATGCCGGAGGAGACCGCCAGGTCCGGCG
>NZ_SMKK01000199.1 GCF_004348425.1 Actinomadura sp. 7K507 | reverse complement strand
GTCGAGGTGGCCGTCCACGGCTGGGACGTCGCGCAGGCGACGGGGGTGCGGCGGCCCGTCCCGCCGGGGCTGGCGGACGAGTTGCTGAAGGTCTGCCCGCTGGTGGTGCCCGAGGTGCGCCGCCCGCTGTTCGCCGAGCCCGTCGACCCCGGGCCGGACGCCGCCCCGGGGGAGCGGCTCGTCGCCTTTCTCGGGCGGCGGCCCCTGGGCTGAGGGAAGCGGTACGCCGACGCCATCCGGGAGGGGCGGCGACGGCGGAGTGTGGCCCGGTCCCAGAAAAATCCACCGGCCCCGATGTACGACCGAATGCCGTTCGGTCCACAATGGCAGCGCAACGTTCGACTGTTCGCCGACGTGCCGGTCCATGCCGGGTGGGCGCCGAAGCCGAAGGACCTTGGAGGGGCCATGTCGATTGCCATCAGCGAAGAACACCGTGAGCTCGCGCGGACGACGCGTGCGTTCCTGCGCGACCACGACGCGCGTGCCGCGAACCGGGCGCTGCTGGAGGCGGACAAGGAGTCGCTGCCGGGCTACTGGGCGGAGTTCGCCGGCCTCGGGCTGCTCGGCCTGCACCTCCCCGAGGAGCACGGCGGCGGCGGGGCCGGGCTGCAGGAACTGGTCGTGGTCGCCGAGGAGCTCGGCCGGGCCGCCGCGCCGGGCCCCCTCCTGCCGACGATGATCGCGTCCGCCGCGATCGCCGCGTCCGGTGACGGCGAGCAGCGGGCGCGGCTGCTGCCCGGCCTGGCCTCGGGGGAGACCCCGGCGGCGCTCGGCGTGGACGGCTCCGTGACGGTGCGGGACGGCACCGCCTCCGGAGACGCCGGGGTCGTGCTGGGCGGCGGGCTCGCGGAACTGCTCGTCCTCGCCGCCGGCGACGACATGATCGTCGTGCGGGCGGGCGCGGCGGGCGTCGCCGTCGAGGTGCCCGGCAACCTGGACCCGTCCCGCCGCTCGGCCCGCGTCCGCCTCGACGGCGTGACCGCCGAGGCGGTTCTCGGGGGAGCCAGGGCGCACGCCACCGCGATCGCCCGGACGCTGGCCTCGGCCGAGGCGGTCGGCGGGGCGCTCGAATGCGTGGAGACCTCCACCGAGTACGCCAAGGTCCGGCAGCAGTTCGGACGCCCGATCGCGACGTTCCAGGCCGTCAAGCACCACTGCGCGAACATGCTCGTCGCCGCCGAGCTGGGCACGGCAGCGGTGTGGGACGCGGCGCGGGCGGCGTCCGGTCCGTCCGACCAGTTCGAGCTGGCGGCGGCCGTCGCCGGCGCGCTCGCGATCCGCGCGTTCACCGGCAACGCGGGCCTCAACATCCAGGTGCACGGCGGGATCGGCTTCACCTGGGAGCACGACGCGCACCTGCTGCTGCGCCGGGCCGCCACGCTGGAGGCCGTGTTCGATCCGCAGGCCGCCGAACGGGACGTGACGCGGCTGCGCGCCGAAGGCGTCGCCCGGGAGGCGAACCTCGACCTGCCGCCCGAGGCCGAGGAGCAGCGCCCCCGGATCCGGGAGCTGGCCCGCGAGATCGCCGCGCTGCCGCGCGAGGAGCAGCGGCACAAGCTCATCGAGACCGGCTACGTCCAGCCGCACTGGCCGCGCCCGTGGGGCGTGGAGGCGAGCGCCGGGCTGCAGCTCGTCATCGAGGACGAGTTCCGTGCCGCCGGCGTCAAGCGCCCCCAGTACGGCATCACCGGCTGGGTGATCCTGACCCTGGTCCAGCACGGCACGCAGGACCAGATCGACCGCTGGGTGCGGCCCGCCCTCAACGGCGACGAGATCTGGTGCCAGCTGTTCAGCGAGCCGGAAGCCGGGTCGGACGCGGCCGCCGTCAAGACCCGGGCGGTGAAGGTGGACGGCGGCTGGACGATCAACGGGCAGAAGGTCTGGACGAGCGGCGCGCACTACTGCCGCTGGGGGTTCGCGACCGTCCGCACCGACCCGGACGCCGCCAAGCACGCCGGCGTCACCATGGTCGTCGTCGACATGGAGCACCCGGGCGTCGAGGTCAGGCCGCTGCGACAGACCACCGGCCACGCCGAGTTCAACGAGGTGTTCTTCTCCGACGTGTTCGTCCCCGACGCCGACGTCGTCGGGACCCCCAACCAGGGCTGGACGGTGGCCCGCGCGACCCTCGGCAACGAGCGCGTCAGCATCGGCGGCGGTGTCGGCGGCCCGCCCGGACCGGACGCCGTCAAGCTCTACACCGAGCACGGCGACCGGGTCCCCGCCGCCGCCGAACGCGTCGGCGCCTACCTGGCGGAGGAGCAGGCGCTGCGGCTGCTCAACCTCCGGTCCGCCGAACGCGCCGTCGCGGGCGGCGAGCCCGGCCCCGAGGGCAACATCACCAAGCTGGTCCTCGCCGAGCACGGCCACGCCACCGCCGACCTGCTCGCCGCGTTCGCCGGCCCGGACACCGCGTTCACCGACGGCCTCGGCGAGTTCGCGGGCCTGATGCGGCTCGGCTCCCGCGGCATGTCGATCGCCGGCGGGACGTCCGAGATCACCCGCAACCAGATCGGCGAGCGCATCCTCGGCCTCCCCCGCGACCCGCTGATCCGCTGATCCGCCAGGCACTGTCCACGGCCCGCCCCTGGCGCGCATCGCGTGCCAGGGGCGAGGTTTGTTCAGCGGCGGCGGTTTTTCGCTTTCAGGGACGGGTTGCCCGTCATGTGGTCGATGCCGCCCATATCGGTGCCCGGCGGGACGACCTCGTCGATCGCGTCGAGGACACCGCCGTCGAGACGGACGTCGGCGCCCGCGAGCAGGTCGTCGAGCTGCTCCATCGTCTTCGGGCCGATGATGGTCGAGGTGACGGCCGGGTGCTCGGTGACGAACCCGAGCCCCAGGTGCGTCATCGAGAGGCCCGCCTCGTCGGCGATCTTCTCCAGGCGTTCGGCGGCGTCGAAGCGGGCGGGCGTGCTCGGGTCCTTGGCGAGCCGGTCGCCCCGCGCGAAACGCGAGCCGGCGGGCGCCTGCTCTCCGCGCCGGTATTTGCCGGTCAGCCACCCTCCGGCCAGGGGACTCCACGGGATGACGCCCATGCCGTGCCGCTGCGCGGCGGGCAGCATGTCGTTCTCGATCGAGCGCGCGAAGATCGAGTACTGCGGCTGCTCGCACACGAACCGCGCGGTGTTCCTGCGCTCCGCCGCCCACTGCGCCTCGACGATCCAGTCGGCCGGGAACGACGACGACCCCAGGTAGAGCACCTTGCCCTGGCGGACGAGGTCGTCCAGCGCCCCGAGGGTCTCCTCGAGATCGGTGTTCCAGTCGTGCCGGTGGATCTGGTACAGGTCGATGCGGTCGGTCCCCAGCCTGCGGAGGCTGTCCTCCACCGCCCGGACGATCCAGCGCCGCGACCCGCCCCGCATGTTGCGGTCCTCGCCCATCGGGTTGAAGAACTTGGTGGCGAGGACGACGTCGTCCCGCCGCTCCCTGATGGCACGGCCGACGATCTCTTCGCTCTCACCGCGCGAGTAGATGTCCGCGGTGTCGACGAAGTTGATCCCCGAGTCCAGCGCCCGGTGGACGATGCGCTCGAACTCGTCGATGTCGCCCGATCGGTTGAACATCATCGCGCCGAGGCACTGGGCGCTGACCCGGACACCCGTCCGGCCGAGTTTGCGGTACTCCATGCAGATGTGCTCCCTCTCCAGTTCTCCCAGAACGGTAAAGGCTGGAGCGCGCTCGAGGTCAAGCCGGAAGAGCCCGCCCACCCTGCGCCGCGGACGTCATTCGGTGTCGGCCAGCCAGTCGTACCAGGTGTCCAGGCCGTCGCCTCTCGTGGCGGAGACCGGCAGGACGCGCAGGCCGGGGCAGACGCGGCGGGCGGCGTCGCGGCAGGCGTCCACGTCGAAGTCCACGTGCGGCAGCAGGTCGATCTTGTTGAGCAGCAGGACGTCCGCGCCGCGGAACATGTGCGGGTACTTCAGCGGCTTGTCGGCGCCCTCGGTGACCGACATCAGCACGACGCGGGCGCGCTCGCCGAGGTCGAACAGCGCGGGGCAGACGAGGTTGCCGACGTTCTCGATGAACACCGTCGAGCCCTCCGGCGGTTCCAGCGCGGTCAGCGCACCGGCCACCATCGAGGCGTCGAGATGGCAGCCGGCGCCGGTGTTGACCTGGACGGTGCGGGCCCCGGCGGCGGCGAGGCGCCGCGCGTCCAGCAGCGTCTCCTGGTCGCCTTCGATGACCGAGAACGGGCGGTTCCGGGGGGTGTGGGGGGACGTCCCCCCGCAGGAGGCAGGCCGGGACGGGCTGAGTTCGGTGACGGTCCGCTCCAGCAGCGTCGTCTTGCCGGAGCCTGGCGAGCTCATCATGTTGAGCGCGAGGACGCCGCGCTCGGCGAGCCATGCCCGGTTGCGCCCGGCGAGGTCGTCGTTGCGCGCCAGGACCTTCTGCCCCAGAGGGACGACGCGCCCGTGGCCATGCCCATGACCGTGCCCGTGGTGCGGTGGCGGCAGGGTCGTCAGGCGCGGGGCGGCGTCCGCGTCGCATCCGCAGGTCTCACACATCGTCGGCGACCTCCACCGCTTTGATCGTCAGGTCGGAGCCGCCGCTGATCAGCACGTCGGCGCTGCCGCACGGGCACAGGGAGAGGGGATCGCGCGCCGGGAAGGAGATCCCGCAGCTCGCGCAGTCGCCGGTCCCCTCGGGCTGGCTGATGTCGAGCCGGGCGCCCTGCACGCAGGTGCCCTCGCCCGCGAGTTCGAAGCAGAATCGCACGGCGTCCGGCATGACACCGGAAAGTCTCCCTATTTCGAGGTGGACGACGGCCACCCGCGAATCGGGCAATTGCCTGGAAATCGCCGCTATGACGCTCTCCGTCACGGCCAATTCGTGCACGATCGCCTCCCGTCGGTCCCGGCTGCGCACGCGCGTTTCTGCTGCCCCGATCTTCCCGGCTCAAACGCTGCTTTTACCGAATCAGGACAATGGTTTGGGTGCCATTTCGACCCGTGTTTCGGCCCGTGTCCGCCGGGCAGTCCGGATTCGTAATGATCTCTACCGGGCGGGGAGGAAGCGATGGTCAGCGCCGCGCCGGCGGAACCGCGGACGGACGAGATCCACATTCTGTGGACGTCCGAGGGAATGAGCTGTGACGGGGACACGGTGTCGGTGACCGCCGCCTCGCTGCCGAGCATCGAGGACGTGGTCCTGGGGGCGATGCCGGGCCTGCCGAAGGTCCACCTGCACAACAAGGTGCTCGCCTACGAGAACGGCGCCGAGTTCATGGAGGTGTTCCACCAGGCCGCGCGAGGCGAGGTGGAGCCGTTCATCCTCGTCGTCGAAGGGTCGATCCCGAACGAGAACATCAACGGGGACGGCTACTGGTCGGCGATGGGCAACGACCCCGAGACCGGCGAGCCGATCACGCTGAACACCTGGCTCGACCGGCTCGCGCCGAAGGCGTGGGCGGTGGTGGCGATCGGGACGTGCGCGACCTACGGCGGCATCCACGCGATGGCCGGCAACCCGACCGGGTGCATGGGCCTCGCCGACTACCTCGGCTGGGACTTCCGCTCCGCCGGCGGCCTGCCGATCGTGAACGTGCCGGGCTGCCCCGTCCAGCCGGACAACTTCATGGAGACGCTGCTGTGGGTGCTGCACCAGGCGGCCGGGCTGGCGCCGGTGATCCCGCTGGACGAGCAGCTCCGCCCGACCTGGCTGTTCGGCAAGACCGTCCACGAGGGCTGCGACCGGGCCGCCTACTACGAGCAGGCCGACTTCGCCCGCGACTACAACTCGCCGAAGTGCCAGGTGAAGATCGGCTGCTGGGGCCCGGTGGTGAACTGCAACGTCACCAAGCGCGGCTGGATGGACGGCGTCGGCGGCTGCCCCAATGTGGGCGGCATCTGCATCGGCTGCACCATGCCCGGCTTCCCGGACAAGTTCATGCCGTTCATGGACGAGCCGCCCGGCGCGAGCCTGTCCTCGACGCTGCTGCGGACGTACGGGCCGTTCATCCGGTCGATGCGGTCGATCACCAACAAGAGCGCGAACAAGGAACCCAGGTGGCGCCACAACCGCGAGCGGCTGACCAGCGGCTACCAGCCCCGCTGGCCGCGCACCTGAGCCGCTTCCCGCCGGGCGGCCGAGGCGGTTCCCGCCGGGCGGCCGCGCCGCGAGAGGCCGCACGACCCGTTACCGAAAGGCCGCGTGAATGAAGCAGGGCACCAAGGCAAGAAGCGACATGTCCCCCACGAAGGGGGGCCTGGTCGAGGTCGCGTTCGACCCGATCACCCGGATCATCGGCAACCTCGGCATCTACACCAAGATCGACTTCGCGAACCGGGAGGTGGCCGAGTGCAAGAGCACCTCGTCCATCTTCCGCGGCTACAGCGTGTTCATGAAGGGCAAGGACCCGCGCGACTCGCACTTCATCACCAGCCGCATCTGCGGCATCTGCGGCGACAACCACGCCACCTGCTCCGTCTACGCGCAGAACATGGCCTACGGGGTGAAGCCGCCGCCGCTCGCCGACTGGATCATCAACCTCGGCGAGGCCGCCGAGTTCATGTTCGACCACACGATCTTCCAGGACAACCTGGTCTTCGTCGACTTCTGCGAGCGGATGGTCGCCGAGACGAACCCGGGCCTGCTGGCGACGGCCAAGAACACCGAGGCGCCGCGCGGTTCCGTCCACGGGTTCCGCACGATCGCCGACCTGATGGCCGCGTTCAACCCGTTCGAGGGCTCGGTCTACAAGGAGGCCCTGCAGCTCAGCCGCATCACCCGTGAGATGTGCTGCCTGATGGAGGGGCGGCACGTCCACCCGTCCACGCTGTATCCGGGCGGTGTCGGGACGGTCGCGACACCGCAGGTCTTCACCGACTACCTCGTGCGGCTCACCCGCTGCCTCGACTTCATCAAGCGCGCCGTCGCGATGAACGACGACGTCTTCGACTTCTTCCTCGACGCGATGCCCGGCTACGACCAGGTGGGACGGCGGCGGACGCTGCTCGGCTGCTGGGGCGCGTTCCAGAACCCCGACGTCGTCGACTACGACTACCGGCACATGTCCGAGTGGGGGCGCGCCGCGTTCGTCACGCCGGGCATCGTCGTGGACGGGCGGCTCGTCACGACCGACCTGGTCGACATCAACCTCGGCATGCGGATCATGCTGGGCAGCTCGTACTACGACGACTGGGTCAACGAGGAGACGTTCGTCAAGGAGGACCCGCTCGGCAACCCGATCGACAAGCGGCATCCGTGGAACCAGACGACGCTGCCGCAGCCGCAGAAGCGCGACCTCGACGGCGGGAAGTACAGCTGGGTCGTCAGCCCGCGCTGGCTCGACCCCTCGTCGGGCGACCACCTCGCGCTCGACACCGGCGGCGGGCCGCTCGCCCGGCTGTGGGCGACGGCGCTGGCCGGGGAGGTGGACACGCCCTACGTCCGGTCGACCGGGCACAGCGTCCAGATCGACCTGCCGAAGACGCCCGGCATGCCGGAGATGAACCTGGAGTGGACGCCGCCGCCGTTCGGCAACACCATCGAACGCGACCGGGCCCGCGCGTACTTCATCGCCTACTCCGCGGGGATGGCGCTGTACTTCGCCGAGAAGGCCCTCGACGAGGTCCGGGCCGGGCGGACGCAGGTGTTCTCCGACTTCGAGGTCCCGGACGAGGCCATCGGCGTCGGGTTCCACGAGGCCGTCCGCGGCGTCCTGTCGCACCACATGGTCATCCGCGACGGCAAGATCGCGAACTACCAGCCGTACCCGCCGACGCCGTGGAACGCCAGCCCGCGCGACTCCAACGGCGTACCGGGCCCGTACGAGGACGCCGTCCAGGGCATGCCGCTCTTCGAGGAGAACGGCCCGGACGACTTCAAGGGCATCGACATCATGCGGACCGTCCGCAGCTTCGACCCGTGCCTGCCGTGCGGCGTCCACATGTACGTCGGCAACGGCCGGACGATCGAGCGGCGCCACTCGCCGATGTTCGGTGAGCAGCCGCTCGACGGGCAGGTCTGATGGGCTGGGACGACGAGCGCGTGCGCGAGCACGTCCGGCACCTCGAAGGCCTGCTCGGACGGCTGGACCCGGCGGCGGGCACGACCGTCCAGGCCCTCGTGGACCTGTACGGGGAGGCCCTCGACCGGGTCGTGCGGCTCGCCGCGGACGCCGGGATCACGCCCGCCCTCACCGGGGACGAGCTGATCCGCCACCTGCTGCTCATGCACGGCCTGCACCCGGAAGCACCGGAAACGCGGGTGCGGCGGGCGCTCGACGGCCTCGCGGACTTCCTGGCGAAGCACCGCACCTCGGTGGAGTTCGCGGGGATCGAGGGCCCCGCCGTCCGGCTGAAGATCGCGACCGAGGGCCGCGCCGCCGCGTCCCGCCCGGTGACGGAGGCGGTGGAGCGGGCGGTGCTCGCCGCCGCACCGGAGCTGGAGCGCGCCGACATCGAGGCGCCCGCGCCCGAACCGGTGCTCATCACACTCGACCAACTGCGGAGCAGCGTATGACGTCCGGTCTGTGTACCCCGCGCCTGGCCGCGCTCGCCGGGGCGCCGTCCCCGCCTCCACCGGCGCAGGCCGAGGCCGAGGCCGAGGCCGGCGGGCAATGCGAGATGTGCGCCGAACCTCTGCACGACGCCCACCGGCACCTGCTCGACCTGGAGAAGGACGACCTGCTGTGCGCGTGCGGGGCGTGCACCATCCTGTTCGACGACCAGGCGGCGGGCGGGCGGCACTACCGCCTCATCCCGGCCGAGCGGCGCGAACTGGCCGGCTTCCACCTGGACGGGCCGCTGTGGGCGGGCCTCGGAATCCCGGTCGACCTGGCGTTCTTCGCCGTCAGCGAGCTGGGCGAGGTGTCGGCCCGCTATCCGAGCCCCGCCGGCGCGCTGCACGCGGCCGTCCACCCGGACAGCTGGCGGCGCCTGGCCGAGGCCAACCCGGTCCTGGCGGAACTGCGCCCGGACGTGGAGGCGCTGGTCGTGCACCGGGCGCGGCGGGCGGCCGAGCACTGGATCCTCCCGATCGACGACTGCTACCGGCTGACCGCCGTGCTGCGCGAGCACTGGTCCGGCTTCGGCGGCGGCGACGCGGTCTGGGACCACATCAGCGGCTTCTTCGAAGAGATGAAGGCTCCGAGGAGATGAGGGGAGAACGATGATCAAGGTCGGCAGGCCGGACGTGCGGCCCGACAAGCCGTCCCACACCAGGGGCGTCCGCGAGGGCAACAGCGTCGGCAACTACGAGAAACAGGACGGGCACCTGCCCGACGGCACCTCGACCGCGCGCCGCTCCACCGGGGTCGGCGCGTCCCGCCACGGGCCGATCCTCGACTCGATGCCGAATCTGTCGCCGGCATGAACGCGGCACCGGAACTGGGCCTCGACCTGCTCGGCATCGAGGCGGAGACGTTCGCGGCGACGCCGACGCTGAACCTGCGCGTGGGGCTGCGGCGGCTGGACGGCGGACCCGTCCAGTGCGTCCTGCTCACCACGACCGTGACGATCGCGGCGGCGCGCCGCTCCTACGACGACGTCGAGCGGGAGAGGCTCGCCGGCGTGTTCGGCGAGCCGGACATGTGGGACAGGTCGCTGCACGGCCTGACGTGGGGACGCGTCGGCGCGACCGTGCCGACGTTCCGCGGCGAGGCGGAGGTGACGCTCGCGCTGGCGTGCGGGCACGACATGCAGGTCGCGGCCGACCGCTACCTGCACGCGCTGCGCGGCGGCGACGTCCCGCTCGACCTCACCTTCAACGGCACGGTGTTCTATCCCGGCGAGGACGGGAAGCTGCGCACCGCGCAGATCCCGTGGCACCACGAGGCGACCGGGCGGCTGCCCGTCCAGACGTGGCGGGACCTGATGGACCGCTACTACGGGTCCGCGCGCTGGCTCCGCCTGGACGACGACTGCTTCGGCCGCCTGGCCGCCTACCGGGCTCGGCGGGCGCACTCCTCCTTCGACGACACGGTCGACGAACTGCTCCGCAGGGCCGAGGTGCTGCGGGCGGAAGAGGAACTGCGCGGGGAGGAAGAGTGGACTGCGTAAGAGCGGTCGCCGACGTCGTCCTCTACGAGGGCTACCTGCTGTGGCCCTACCGGCGGTCCGCGCTGAAGAACCAGCAGAGGTGGACGATCGGCGGCGTCTATCCGCGCCGCTACGCGGAGAAGGCCGGCGACCACTGGACGGTCTGCGCCGAGTTCCTCATGGAGGACGCCGCCGCTGCGGACGTCGAGTTCACGCTGCGGTTCCTGCACGCCGTGCACCGCCAGGTCATGGACGGCGACGCCCCGGTGGACGAGCTCCGCATCGGGGACGAGACGTTCACGACCTGGCAGGAGGCCCGCGAACGCGAGATCACCAGCGGCCGCGTCTCGGTGGCGCGGCTGCTGCGCTCTCCCGTCCGGTTCCCCGTCGCCGTCGCGGCGGGCGGCGACGACGAGGAGATCGGCGGCGGTGCGGGGGCCCGTTTCACGCGCCTGTGGCGGCGGGTCGACGGAACGATCGAGGTCTCGGCCGTCGAGGCGGGGGACGGCGTGGTCCGGCTGCGGGCCGAGGTCGTCAACACCGGCGCCGGGGAGGACCGCGACAACGCCGTCCACGCGGCCATGCTGTGCGCCCACGTGGTGGCGCGGGCGGCCGGCGGCGGGTCGTTCGTCTCGCCGACCGATCCGCCCGAGCGCATGGCCGCGGCGGCGGCCACGTGCGTGAGCGACGGGCTGTGGCCGGTGCTCGCGGGCCCGCCGGGGAGCCGCGACACCGTCCTGGCCTCCCCGATCGTCCTCTACGACTGGCCGCAGGTCGCACCGGAGAGCCCCGGGGACATGTTCGACGGCACCGAGATCGACCGGCTGCTCATCCTCAGCGTGCTCAGCCTCAGCGACGACGAGCGGCGGGAGATGGCGGCGACCGACCCGAGGGCGGCGGAGATCCTGCGGCGCTGCGCGTCGCTGTCGTCCGGCGAGCTGCTCACGCTGCACGGCACCATGCGGGACCCGCGAAGGGACGTCTGGTGACGGCGCCGGGCAGCCGCGTCCGGCTGCGCCCGCGCGGCGGCGCGGACATCTTCGACCTCGCCCTGGTCGGCCGCACCGCCACCGTGGAGCGCGTCGAGGAGGACATGGAGGGCGGCCTGCACCTGGTCGTCGCCGTCGACGACGACCCCGGCCGGGGTCTCGGCGCCCGCAACCAGCTCGGGCACCGCTTCTTCCTTCGCCTGGACGAGGTCGAGCCGCTCCCGATGGACGAACCGTCTTACACGGTGCTTGTCGCCGGCATCGGGAACGTCTTCCACGGCGACGACGGCTTCGGTGTGGAGGTCGTCCGGCGGCTGGAGAAACGGCCGCTTCCGGCTGGTGTGGACGTCACCGACTTCGGCATCCGCGGCATCGACCTGATGTACGCGCTAGGCGACGGCTACAAGACGGTCGTCCTCGTCGACGCGGCGGAGCGCGGCCACGCGCCGGGCACCGTCTCGCTCATCGAACCGGACGACGCGGGCGGTCTCGACTTCGGCGGCACCGCCGTGGACGCGCACGGGCTCGACCCGGCGAAGGTGCTGCGGCTGGCGCGGGAGAACGGCAGAGCGCCGTCCCGGATCCTGCTCGTCGCGTGCGAACCGTCGTCGCAGACCACGGACGCCACATGGGAAATGGCACTGAGCGCCGCGGTGAGCATGGCCGTCGACGACGCCGTCCGGCTGATCGAGCGGCTGCTCGAAAAGGAACTCGCAGCAGAAAGGGGGTGCGGAAATGCGGAAGGGAATCCACGTCGGGCCGGGTGTGCTCCGGACGATGATCGCGCTGTTCATGCTGGCCATGATCGTCGTGGTCGTGAAGGAGATGCCGGCCATGCGCCGGTACATGAAGGCCAAGTCGATGTGAACGGACGCCCATGACGACGATCGACAAGCAGTTGATCGGTTACCTGAAGGACGCGCACGCGATGCAGGAGCACGTCGAGGCCGCCCTCAGCGAGCTGCTGACCACCTCGGCGAACGAACCGGACATGTGCCGCCCGCTCGGCCGCTACGCCGAGCGGACGCACGTGCACCGGAGGGAGATCGAGGCGCGGCTGCGGGCGCACCGGTCCGCTCCGTCCATCGTCAGGGACGCGGGAGCGCTGTTCGCGGCGGTGGTCGAGGGCGGCCTCGGCCGCAGCCGCCGCGACACCGCGGGCAGGCACATGCGGGACGCCTACGTCGCCGTCCACCTGCAGATCGCCGCCGGGGAGATGCTGCGGCGCGTCGCCGAGCGCGCCGGGGACGCGGAGACCGCGCAGGTCGCGGCGGGACTGTGCGACGACGCGTACGCGATGTCGCGGGAGCTGTCCGACCGCTGGGACCTCGCCGTGGCCATGTCGCTCAGGCAGCACGGCGTCAAGGACGTCCCGCCGCCCGGCGAAGGCGGCCGGCCCGGGGGAGGCGGCCGGTGACCGGCACCGTGGCGGAGGTGTTCCGCCGCCGCGCCGAGCCCGGCGCCGCACTCGCGGACGAGGCCGGCGCCATCGCCGCCGCCTGCCACGCGATGGCGGCGCGGTTCCATCGCGGGGGACGGCTGTTCACGTTCGGCACCGGCGGCGCGGCGACCGACGCGCAGCATGTGGCGGTCGAGTTCGTCCACCCGGTGATCGTGGGGAAGCGGGCGCTGCCCGCGCTGTCGCTCACCGGCGACGTCGCGACCCTCACCGGCGTCGGCGCGAGCACCGGGTTCGACGAGATCTTCGCGCACCAGCTCCGCTGCTTCGGCGGGCCCGGCGACATCGCGCTCGGGATCTCGCCGGACGGCCGGTGCGGCAGCGTCCGGCGCGGCCTGGACAGCGCCCGGGACCTCGGGATGCTCACCGTCGCGCTGGCCGGCGGCGACGGGGAAGCGCTCGCCGGGGCGGCCGGGCACCTGGTGACGGTGCCGTCCGCCGATCCGCGCGTGGTCAAGGAAGTGCACGTCACGGCGTACCACATGCTCTGGGAACTGGTTCACGTGTTCCTGGAGCATCCGGACGTGCTGAGCGAGGAGGTCGTCACGTGACGTCGTTTTCGATGGATGAGTCCTGCGCCGGAGAGCACTGCGTGACGTGCTCCGACGAGGCCGTCCCGGTGCGAGTGCTGCGGCTGCGGGACGGCGGTCTGGCGGACGTCGACGCCGGGGACGGGCGGGTCGAACAGGTCAGCGTGGCCCTGGTGGACGCCGAGGCCGGCGACACCGTGCTCGTCCACGCCAAGGAAGCGATCGGGGTCGTGACATGACCGGCATGCAGCAGCTCTACCCGTTCCTGTATTCGGGGGGCTCGGGGCTGGACACGCTCATGGACGACGTCCGCCGCTCCACGGAGGACAAGGCGAACGAGATCGTCCGGCTGCGCGAGAGCGTGCTGGAGGAGTCCGGCGCGGACCTCGCCGCCTGCGCCGCCCGGATGGCGGACGCGTTCCGCGCCGGCGGGCGGCTGTTCACGTTCGGCAACGGCGGCAGCTCGACCGACGCGCAGGACGTCGCCGCGCTGTTCCTCAACCCGGGGGAGTCCGGGCGGCCGCTGCCCGCGCTCGCCCTCACGACCGACGTCGCGGTGGTCACCGCGCTGTCCAACGACATCGGGTTCGAGGTGGTGTTCGCGCGGCAGCTCGCCGCGTTCGGCCGTCCCGGCGACATCGCGCTCGCGCTGTCCACGAGCGGGACCTCCGACAACGTGATCGCGGCGCTGCGGGAGGGCGGGCGGCGCGGCATGCTCACCGTCGGCCTGGCGGGCTACACCGGCGGCCAGATGGCCGAGGAGCCGGGGCTGCACCACCTGTTCGTCGTGCCGTCGTCGTCCGTGCACCGCGTCCAGGAGGCGCAGACGACGATCTACCACGCCCTCTGGGAACTGACGCAGCGTGAACTGACCCGGCCGCAACCGACCCGGCCGCAACCGACGCGGGAGGCCCTCTGATGTGCCTGGCCATACCGGGCGAGATCGTGGAGATCATGCCGGACCGCCCGCTGGCGAAGGTCGACGTCACCGGCGTCCGGCGGGCCGTCAACATCGGCCTGCTCGACGGGGAGCGGCTCGCCCCCGGCGACTGGGTCCTCATCCATGTCGGCTTCGCCATGTCCAAGATCGACGAGGCGGAGGCGAAGGCCACGCTGCGGCTGCTCGAAGGGACCGGCGACGCCTACGACGACGAGATCGACGCACTGCGGGAATCGAGGATCGACTGATGCGCTTCGTCGACGAGTACCGGGACGCGGACAAGGCGCGGGCACTCGCCGCCTCGGTCGCCTCCCTGTGCGAGCCCGGCCGGCACTACAAGTTCATGGAAGTGTGCGGAGGCCACACCCACACCATCTACAAGCACGGCCTAGAGGACTACCTGCCGGAGAACATCTCGCTCGTGCACGGCCCCGGCTGCCCGGTGTGCGTGATCCCCATGGGCCGGGTGGACGACGCCATCCACATCGCGTCCCAGCCGGACGTCATCATGACGTCGTTCGGCGACATGATGCGGGTCCCGGGCGGGGACGGCTCGTTCCTCGACGCCAAGGCCGCCGGCGCCGACATCCGGATGGTGTACTCGCCGCTGGACGCGCTGAAGATCGCCAGGCGGAACCCGTCGCGGCGGGTCGTCTTCATGGGGATCGGGTTCGAGACCACCGCGCCCTCCACCGCGATGACCGTGCTGCGCGCGGCCGCCGAGGGCGTCGGCAACTTCTCGGTCTTCAACAACCACGTGACGATCCTCCCGGCGATCAAAGCCATCCTCGACTCGCCCGACCTGCGGCTGGACGGCTTCCTCGGGCCGGGCCACGTCTCGACCGTCATCGGCTGCCGCCCGTACTCGTTCATCGCGGACGGCTACGGCAAGCCGCTGGTCGTCGCGGGTTTCGAGCCGCTGGACATTCTCCAGTCGGTCCACATGCTGCTGACCCAACTCGGATCGGGCCGCTGCGAGGTCGAGAACCAGTACGGCCGCGTCGTCGCGTGGGACGGGAACGAAAAGGCACTGCAGGTCATCGGCCAGACCATGGAACTGCGCCCCTACTTCGAATGGCGCGGCCTCGGCTTCATCTCGCACTCCGCGCTCCGCATGAAGGACGAGTACGCGGCCTTCGACGCCGAGCGCGTCTTCGACGTCCCCGGCGGCCGCGTCGCCGACCCCAAGGCGTGCCAGTGCGGCGAAGTGCTGAAGGGCGTGCTGAAACCGTGGGAGTGCAAGGTCTTCGGGACGGCCTGCACGCCGGAGACGCCGATCGGCACCTGCATGGTCTCGTCCGAGGGCGCGTGCGCCGCGTACTACAACTTCGGACGCTTCACCCGGGAGCGCGTCAAGGAGGCGACGCACGCGGGAGAGGCGCATGCAAGCGAGCCGGTGCGCGTCAAGGAGGCGACACAGTGACGATCCGCGAGGAACAGGTCCTCGAACGCATCGACCGCGCCCGCAACGCCAGGCCACGCCTGCGCGAGGACGCCATCACCCTCGCGCACGGCTCCGGCGGCAAGGCCACCCACACGCTGATCGAGACCGTTTTCCGCGAGGCGTTCGGCAACCCGGTTCTGGACCGCCTGGACGACTCCGCGCATTTCACCGTCAACGGCGCCCGCCTCGCCTTCACCACCGACTCCTACGTCGTCTCGCCGCTGTTCTTTCCCGGCGGCGACATCGGCGACCTGGCGGTGAACGGAACCGTGAACGACCTCGCGGTCTCCGGCGCGACGCCTTTGCACCTGTCGGCCGGATTCATTCTCGAAGAGGGATTCCCGGTCTCGGACCTGCGCCGCATCACCGAGTCGATGCGGTGCGCCGCCGAGGCCGCGGGCGTGGACATCGTCACGGGCGACACCAAGGTCGTGGAGCGGGGAAAGGCCGACGGCTGCTACATCAACACCGCGGGCGTGGGCATCGCGCATTCCGGCGGCGCCGATGTCCGTCCCGGCGACGCGATCCTCGTCACCGGCCCGATCGGCGAACACGGCGTCACGATCATGCTGGCGCGCGGCGAACTCGACATCGAGGCCGACCTGACGTCCGACACCGCGCCGCTGAACTGCCTGCTCGCCGACGTCCGCGACGCCTGCCCCGGCGCCGTCCGCCGCATGCGCGACGCCACCCGCGGCGGCGTCGCGACCGTCCTCAACGAGCTGGCCTCCGACGCCGGCGCGGCCGTGGTGGTCGACGAGTCCAGCGTTCCCGTGCGTCCCGCCGTCCGCGGCGCGTGCGAGCTGCTCGGCATCGACCCGATGTACGTGGCCTGCGAGGGCCGGGCCGTGATCGTCGTCGCTCCCGAAGCGGAGGAGACCGCCCTGGCCGCCCTGCGCACCCACCCCCTGGGCCGGGACGCGGCCGTCATCGGCCACGTGCGCGAGGACCCGCCCGGCCTCGTCCTGCTGAAAACCGCGTTCGGCGGCACCCGGATCGTCGACCTGCTGGTGGGCGACCCCCTGCCCCGAATCTGCTGACCGTTCCTAGACAGTGTCCAGGAGTGAGTGTTGTACCCACCTCCTGGTACTGCGCGTATCCCGAGCGGTTTTGGATGCGCTGGTTGCCCGCGTTCGCTGTGGTGTCCCGGTCCGGGGGCGTGCATCGTGTGCGCGTTCCGTGACGGGTGGGCGGGTTCCCTTACGCCTGCGGGCACTCGGTTCGGCCTGGACGGTCCGATGCCCGCATCCATCGCTCTGGTGGGTGCGGGGTGGTGTCGTCCGTCGCCGGATCGGGTGTCCGAGGGCGCGTCTGCCGATCGCCACCGAGGCGGCGTCATGGCGGGTCATCTGACGTTTGTTGCTGGTGAGGGGTTTGCGCCAGTGCCGGTCGCCCCAGCGGGAGGTGTAAGCCGGATCGACCGCGACGATCGCCAGACCGGCCTCGGTGGCCATCGAGACCAGCCGCGCCTTGAGCTTCCCGGTGGGGAAGCCGGAGATCAGCTGCCGGAACCGTGTGCGGCGGCCGTGTTTCTCCCGGGTCTTGTCTTGCGCGAAGTCCAGGTCTTCGATGGCGATGGCGGCGACGCCGTATCGCTTGGCCCAATGCAGCAGGGCGGTGATGGCGTGCCGGACCTGCGCGTCCCGGTGGCCGGTGGTGCCGGACAGGTCGTAGGAGAACCGGCGCGGGTCGCCGACCGGGTTGCCGCAGGAGTCGAGGCGGTAGGCGGCCAGGTGGTCGGCGTTGGCGTCCACCCCGATCATGCCGCGGGCGCGGGCCGCCTCCAGTCCGATGGCGGGGATGGCGGGGCGCTGCCAGGACGCGGTCAGGTACCAGCGGCCCCGGTCTGGGTCGTGGTGGATGCGGTAGGCCACCGCCCGGTCCACGCAGATCCGGTCGGCCCACTCGGCACCCCGGTGCGCGAACGCGACGCGGGCGGTCAGCACGTAGCGGCTGTGCGGCGCGTTGGCCAGATGCGCCAGCGGGGCGGGCAGCCTGATCGATACTTGGCCGTCGGGGGTGACGCGGATGGTCTCGTTGCCGTACCGCTTTCCGCTCTCGCCGTCGGCCTGGCAGAACCGGCGCCCGGCCTCCCACCGGGCCCGCCACTGCTCCTGGGTCAGCCCGGCGGCGTCCAGGTGGTGGCGGTTGTTCAGCAGTTGTTTGCCGCCGCGCACCACCCGCACCCGCCCGGCGTCCCAGTCGGCCCGCACGGCGGCGAGACGGTCTTTGAGGATGTGCAGGCGGCGGGACTTGGCGAACCACTCCCGCCTCGACCGGTACCCGCCCGCCGCGCGCCGGGTCCCCTTCTGGCCGACCGGGACCGACAGCCGCCGCTCGATGGTGGCGATCCCGGCTTCCAGGCTGTTCAGGTGCGCGAGGTGGCTGCGGCGGGCCAGCGCCCACTGGTCGTGGGTGGCCTTGGTGATGCTCCCGGCCCACCGCGCCGACGACCCACCCGTCAACTCCCGCTTACGCGCCGCCCACTGCTCGGCGTCATGCGCCGTCCCTGCCCGGCACCGCGCCTTGAGGTCACGGCCCGCCAGCGACCCCAGATGCGCACCCACCTCACCCAGCACCTGTTCGTCCCGGGCGGTCAGGCCCTTGAGGCGGGCACGGATCGCCACCCCCGACGGACCAGCGGCCACGAACGGCGTTTCGATCGGCCGCAGGTGCTGCGGGTGGCCGTTGCGCCCTGCGGTCTGTGCTGTGGTCTGCCCGATCTCGCAGATGGCGTTGTCCACGCCGGGGTGGGTTGCCGCCGCGGGGACGGCGTCCACATTTTTGGCGATGGCGGACTGTGACATGACAGATACTTTAAGCCACTATCCTCGAACATGCAATCGACCTACGTGCACACCCGTCGTGGCCGTCATATGGCATCCCGCCCCGGCACATCAGCGAACAGCACCCTGTGCACCCCTCGTTCCACTGGCTTCATGAGCACGCCCACGTCACTCATGAACGGCTATGGATACCCATGAACACTCAACCGCCAGCAG
>NZ_SMKK01000198.1 GCF_004348425.1 Actinomadura sp. 7K507 | reverse complement strand
GCCTTCTGCACCATGATGCTGAACAAGGGCCGCCACCCCGCAGGACGCGTCCTGTCGCGTCCGTCGGTCGAGCTGATGACCACCGACCAGCTCACCGCTCAGCAGAAGGCCGACAACGCCGTCTTCTTCGAAGGCAACAGCGGCTGGGGCCTCGGCGTCGGCGTCATCACCCGCCGCGACGACCTGGCCTCGGTCCCCGGCCGCTTCGGATGGTCCGGCGGCACCGGCACGTCCGTCTACACCGACCCGTCCGAGGACCTCATCGGCATCCTGCTGACCCAGCGTGAGATGGGCTCCCCGACACCGCAGCCCTGGTTCCGCGACTTCTGGACCACCGCTTACCAGGCCATCGACGACTGAATCCCGCCCGACACCGCCGTGGCCCGAGACTCGCAGCGAGCACGCCCTGGCGTCACCGCATGAACTCCGCCGGGGCGGCGACCGGGCCGAGCCGCCGTGCCGGCCCGGCCCGGGGGCCGCTCCGGCCGTCAGATGTCAGGTCGCCCGTCGGCGCCCTGATCATGGCCCGGCGCGGTCGAGGTAGGCCTTGCGCTGGTCTGCGTCGTAGTCGCCGGGCGGGCGGTGGCGGGTGACGACCCGTTTGAGGGACTCCACAGCGGGTTCGGGGAAGGCCTGCTCAAGGGTGCCGACGGGAGCGAGCCAGCGCGGCACGGTGACCTCGCGGCGGCCGTGCCGGGCGCTGCGGACGATCGCGGCGGCGACGTCCTCGGGGACCAGAGTCGGCTGCAGGTCGAGGGAGACGCCCGCGGTCAGCTCGGTCCGCGTGGCCGCGGGCAGGATCGTGGTGAGGGTGACGCCGGTCCCGTGCAGTTCTGCGCGCACCGCCCGCGACAGGGCGACCACGGCGAACTTGGTGGCGCAGTACACCGCGATCCCCGGTGTGGTCACCTTGCCCGCCATGGACGCCACGTTGACGATGTGCCCGCGCCCGCGCTCGGTCATGGCGGGCAGCGCGAGATGCACGCCGTTGACGACCCCGGTCAGGTTGATGGCGATCTCACGATGGTGACCGGCCAGTGCCTGGTCGGCGAAAGGCCCCATCCGCATGATCCCGGCGTTGTTCACCAGCATGTCGACCGGCCCGTCGGCGCGGGCGGCGTCCAGGAAGGACTGGAAGGAGATCGGGTCGGTGACGTCCAGGGGGTGTCCGGCGACGCCGAGTTCGGCGGCGGTCGCGGCGACCGCGTCGGCGTCCAGGTCACCGATCCACACCCGCGCGCCCCGCTCGGCCAGCAGCGCGGCGGTGGCCCGGCCGATCCCCCGGGCTCCGCCGGTCACGCACACGACCGCGCCGTTCGGGTCGATCATGCCTGAAGCCCGGCGACCGGCTCGCGCAGCGCGAAGTGAGCGATGGTGCGGACCTGGCCTCCGCGCATGGTCAGCAGCGCGCGGCCCAGGTACAGACCAGGGACCAGCTCGACGAACTCGTCGCGGGTGCGTTTGATCGGGAACGTGCGCAGGCTGGGGTTGCGGTACTGCGCCACACCGTAGTCCAGCGCCACGACCGGGATACGCGGCTCGACCAGCCCGGTGCCCGGCGCGTAGTCGAAATCAAACCCCTCCATCGCGTCGCCGACCCTGCGCAGCCCGCCGTAGGCCGGCGCGACCACCCGCATCGCGTACCGGGCCAGCGGGATCAGCCGGTTGAAGCCTTTCCCGGACGCGGCGTCGAAGGTCTTGCCCATCCAGGTCGGGTTGATCGCGATGAGCGGGTTCGCCAGGACCGTCTCCGGCACCCCGAACAGCCGGCCCACGATCAGCCCCTCCAGCTTCCCGTCGATCTCTCCCGGGGCTTTCCCGCGGGAGAACAGCGCGGAGATCGCGGCCCTGTCGTCCTTGCGCGACAGCTCCCGCAGGTACTCCCACCCCGCGACGCGGGCACGGGAGGGCGCGTGGACCGCGAGCTCCCGCAACTCGTCCAGCAGCGAATCTCCCGACCCCGCCGTATCGCCGGCCGGGCGGGGCGCGGCGGTGGGGGCACGTCCAGCGTTCACATGAACCTCCAGGTTCACCTCTATGATCTGGTACTTTTTTGTACCAGATCATGGATGGGTGCTGTCAATGGCGAGCCCACCGGATGCGAGCATGGAACGCGTGGCAAACGAGACGGCTCAGCAGCGCGCCTACGGCGGCCAGTCCGGGGACGACCGCAAGGCCGGACGGCGCCTGCGCCTCATCGACGCGGCCCTCACAGCCATGGCGTCCGGTGAATGGCGGTCCGCGACCGTCGCTCACCTTTGCACCGCCGCCGCGCTCAACAAGCGCTACTTCTACGAGAGCTTCACCAGCCTCGACGACCTCGCCTCAGCCGCGATCGACCAGATAGCCAACGAGGTCGGCCACGCCGCCCTCACCGCCTTCGCCGCATCCGACGGCCGCCCCCTGCACGAGCAGGCCCACGCCAGCATCAGCGCCGTCGTGCACGCCCTGGCCGACGACCCCCGCAAAGCCCGGGTCCTGTTCGGCGCGACCGCCGGGCCGCCGGAGGTCACCCGGCACCGCACCACCGTCGTCCAGGGACTGACCCGGATCCTCCTCGATCACGCCCGCACGATCCACGGCGTCGAACTCGCCGTGGACAGCCTCGCCCGCGTCGCCCCCCCGTTCGTCGTCGGAGGCACCGCCGAGACCATCCTCGCCTGGGTCAACGGCATCCTCGAGGTTCCCCTCGACACCCTCATCAACGACCTCACCACCCTGTGGCTCATCACCGGCAACGGCGCCGCCCAGCACGCCCGCCACCGCAGCTCATGAACAAGACCGCGAACACCGAAGGCCGCCCGCCGCAGCGACCGGCCGCCTCCGCCGGTCAGCAGCTCCTTCATCGCCGCCAGCCCCCGCTGCGCCTCGGCAGTGGCGCCGAACCGGCTGACCGTGGTCAGGGTCCGTGGTCACGGTCCGAGAAACCCGCCATCGTCGAGATCTTCGCCGCGAGCCGCGCTCGCGGCTGGCCGTCGGGGTCGGCGCCGGGCGGCGGACCTCAACGTTCCGCGGACTTGTCGGCATGCTGGACACGGCCCGAGGTGGTGCGGTGGCCAGCGAGGATGCGGGTGAGGTCGGTGACGGGGGAGGAGGCGAGCTTGTGGTTGGTGTCGTCGTAGCCGCGGGTGGTGCGGGGGTCGGCGTGCCCGGCCAGGTCTTGCACCTTGGCGAGGGGGACGTCGTTGCCGAGCAGGGTGGTGATGACGGTGCGGCGGCCGCTGTGCGGGCTGAGCCGGGCGGCGGCGGGTAGCCCGGCCAGTGTGGCCTGTCGGCGCAGGATATTGGTGACGTCGCGTTGGGTGAGGCGCTTGTCGCCGGTCTTGGCCCGGTCGTAGGGGTGCGGGGTGGTGGCCAGCAGCGGGCCCGCTGGCGCGACGCCGTCGGGGTGGCGGCCGGCGCGGACGGTCAGGTAGGCGTCCAGGACCCGGCACAGTTCGCCGTCCAGGCGGACGTAGTCGCGGCCGTCGGGCCCTTTGCCTTTGGCGCGGTACCACAGCACCCGGTACCCGGCCTCGGTGCCCAGGTCCGCCAGGTCCGCGCCGGTGAACGCCGACACGCGCAGCGCGGTGTAGAACAGCAGCGCGACCACGGCCGCGTCGCGCCAGGCGGCCTCGGTGCCCCGGTCGACGGCGCGGCCCTCCGCGGTGTCGAGCAGCTGGGCGGTCTCGGCGACGCTCAGGGTGGGCGCCTTGCGCGCGGACGCGGCGATCTGCGCGCTGCTCGGCCGCCTGACCAGCAGGGTCGGGTTGCGGTCGGTGACGTCGTTGGACTGCAGGTAGGTGTACCAGGACGACACCGCCGCCAGCCGCCGCGCCCGGGTCGAGGCGCTGGCCGGGCGTGACCGGCCGGCGACGGTGACGGTCATGGACGCCGACCAGTCGTCGATGTCCGCGCGGCGCGCCGCCCCCGGATCCAGCCCGGTGCGGGCACAGTAGTCCAGCCAGCCGGCCAGGTCGCGGTAGTAGCCGCGGCGGGTCGCCTCGGTGCGTTGACTGCGCAGCCAGGCGGCGGTCAGCAGCCGCAGGCCGTAGCGGTCGCCCGGCTCGTCGGGCGGCAGCGCCGGCAGCAGGGCCACGGCATGCCCGAACGGATCAGGCGCCAGGCCGCTGTGCGCGCCCGCGTCCGCCATGACACCGCTGCCGGACCGACCGCCCTTGTTGATCATGCACACCAGGATAACCGTAATTATCCCGGAACCTCAACCAGACTCAGATTACGCGTTTCGCGTGTCGCGTTATCCGCCTAACGCTGCGCGCAGCGAAAAATCCTCTAGAGTGGCCGGGTGAGCAGCGAGACGAGCAGCGAGAACGGCGCCACCGGCGACTCGGCGGACCCCGCGGCGGTCACTCGACCGGCCGGCGGGCCGCCCGGCGGCACCCCGTCCGGGCCCTCTCCGGCGGCACCGGGCACGACGCCGACCGCTCCGGAGGATTCGGTCGGCGGCGGATTGCCCGCACGGCCCGGGGACCTGCCCGGCGGCGCGGCCGCGCCGCCGTCAGCGCCCCCGGCCGGTCCCGTGGTCGACCCCGGTGCTGAGCGCGACGGACAAGCGGACGGGCAGGTGGCGGCCGGGACCTCAGGGGCGGCATCGGCGGGGGAGTGCGGCCTGGCCGGCTGCACCGAACCGCTCCCGGCGCGCGGCCGCGGCCGGCCCGCCAAGTACTGCAGCAAGGCGCACGCCGACCAGGCCAGCCGGGACCGGCGCGCGGCCGACGCCGCCGCGGTCGACGAACCGCTCCACCAGGCCGAAGCGCTCGCTCAGCGGGTACCAGCGGCCATCAGCGCCCTGCAGGATCAGTTGACCGAGCTGAAGGGCTTCCTCGCCGAGGCCCAGGAAGGAGCGCTGTCGCGGGTGCAGCGGGCCGAGGCCGAGGCGACCGCGGCCGCACAGGCCGAAGCCGACGCCGACGCCCGCGCCCGCGCCGCCGACCAGGCGCGCAAGGACGCGGTCGCCGACGCCGAGGCCGCCCGCACCGCTCAGCGGGCCGCCGAGCAGGCCGCCGCCCGCGACCACGCGGCCCTGGAGCAGGTCCGCGCCGACACCGCCGAGGCCATCGCCGCGCACCAGAGCGCCCGCGACGCCGCCCGCGAAGCCCAAGCCACCGCCCAGGCCGCCCGCGACGCCAAGGCCGCCGAGCTCCGCGACACCCGCGACGCCCACGAACAGGAACGCGCCCGGTTCGAGGCGACCGCCCGCCGCCAGGCCGACCACGTGCAGACCCTCCGGAACGAACTGGCCGACAGCACCGCAGCACTCGCGACCGCCCGAGAGGCGCTGGCCGCCGCTCACGGCGAGGCCCGCGCCCAGCTGGCCAGGGCTGAGGCCGCCGAACAGGCACGCGAGGAGGCGATACGGCACGGACACGAGACCGCCGCTCGCGCCGAGGCCCTGGAACGTCGGCAACAAGACCTCCAGTCCGCCGCCGAGCAGGCTGCTCAGCAGCTGGTCACCGCCCAGAGCGCGCTCGCCTCCCAGCAGGCCCTCGGCGACCGACTCGAAACCGACCTGGCGGCCGCCCGCGCCGAAGCCGCCACGCAGCGCGAACGCGCCGCCCGCGCCGAAGCCTCGACAGCGCCCGGCCGCCCGGTCACCTCCCATGACCAGGACAACCAGCAAGACGACGAACCCAACGAATCCAACGCCCCTCCTCCTCGCACGAGCTGAGGGGACTCGGCAGCTGCCGCCCGGACGGCACCCTCGATGGGGCGCTGGTAAGGATCGTGTCACCAGGTGCAGACGAGCCAGGCGCGTGATCTGGCGATCAGTCCGTTGAGCTGTCGTGCCGTTGGAGTGTCCGGTACACCGTGGTGCGGGAGACCGTGAACAGTTCGGCGAGGTCGGCGATGGTGTATTCGCCGGTGCCGGCCACGCGGACGAGTTCGCGCCGTTGTTTGGGTGAGAGCTTGGGCTGTTTCCCGTGGAGCTTGCCTTTCGCTCTTGCCACAGCCATGCCTTCGCGGGTGCGCATCCGCAGTAGGTCGACTTCGAACTCGGCGAATGTGGCGAGGATGTTGAAGAACATCTTGCCCATGGGGTCGGTGGGGTCGTAGACCTGTCCGCCGAGGGAGAGCTTGATGCCGCGGGCGGCGAGGTCGTCGCCGATCGCGCGGGCGTCGGGCACGGAGCGGGCCAGCCGGTCGAGTTTCGGGACGACCAAGGTGTCGCCGACCCGGACCGCGGCCAGCGCCTGGTCAAGGCCGGGGCGGGCACGGTTGGTGCCGGTTAACCCGTGGTCGAGGTAGACCCGCTCCGGTGATACGCCGAGTTCGATTAGCCGCTGTTGCTGGGCGGTGAGGTCTTATTCGTCGGTGGAGCGGCGGGCGTAGCCGATCATGGTCTCGGGCATGGCCCGGAGTGTACGGTTAGCCCCCGACAATCGGGATTTTCACCGTACGGGGTATCTGCAACACGGCAGGTCACGGTCAGGGCGATCGGGCTGCGCCGCTACCGAGTGTACGTAAGGGGTTCCTCAGCGGACGCAGTTCATGTTGCTGCTACCAGTGTCGTTCTCCGAACCTCGCCGTCATCCGCATCGATCCCATCGGGCATTACCTCGCCGCAGCAAGACCGTCCAAGGGACAGCAACATGAGACCCGTTGTGACGATGATCACAGGGCCGTGTCGGGTACGGCGACGATCCGGGACCACGGCGGTGATCGCCCGTGTGATTGAAGCAGGCGATGCCGATGGGCGGTGCAGGCACGTCCACCCTGACTATGGTGCCTGGCCGACCTCGGTCTCACCTTGTCGAGGAGGTCCACACCGACGACATCCACGCGTCTTGCCGAGCTCGACCACTCGGCGAGCTGACCGCCGGTTCAGCTCGTCATCGCCGCACCCACATCGAACTCCGTGCCGAACGGGTCCGTGATGTTCGCGACCCGCCCGTAGATCATGTCGTAGGGCTCGGCCGAGGTCCCACCCGCGTCGACCGCTCGCCGCGCCGCCGCATCGGCGTCGTCCACCTGGAACAAGGTCCCCCAACGGGACTTCGTGGCCTTCGGGTCACCGGCGATGCCGCCGATCTCGTGGCCATCCGGTCTGCGCAGGAACGTGAAGTCGAGCTCGGGCATGTCCGGGTTGGCATCCAACGTGTAGCCGAAGACCGCGACGTAGAAGTCGCGCGCGGGCCCGGATTCCGCGGTGACCAGGTCGTTGCGGAGCAGGGCGTTCGGCTCGTTGACGATCTCGCAGCCGATGTGGGCACCGGCCTGCCACAGTCCACACTGCGCACCGGTGGTGTCCTTGATGATCGCCGTCCGGCCCTGGTCCAGCACGTCCATCGGACCGGTGATGATCGAGCCGCCCGCGTCCCGCGCTCGGGCGGCCGCGGCGTCACAGTCATCCGTCGCGAAGTAGACGTTCCACCAGAAGTCCGTGGCGTCGGGATCGGGGTTCGGCCTGATGGCCGCAACGGGTCTGCCCCGTAGCAAGCACTGGGTGTAGTGGCCGAACTCCGCCGGTCCCACATCGAACTCCCAACCGAACAACGCGCCGTAGAAGGTCATCGCGCGGTCGAGATCCGGGATGCCCAGGTCGATCCAGGTCGGTGTGCCAGCCGGCTGCGTGGTGGTCAGCTCGCTCATCGTCTCTCCTTGTCGTGTCCCCATCTTGTCCCGCATGACCCCGGAACCTAAAGCACCGGTGTAAACCCAGCTCACACCGACGTGGGCTGCCCCCTCCGTCACTTGCACTTCGGGCCAGTTTCGGGAGTTCCGGGTCCTCCCCGTGCCCGTGCTCGCCGGCGGCGACCGCACGGATCCCGGTATTGGTGCCGTACCCGTAGATCGCCAACAGCAGCCGCTCGGCCAGCACATGCTCAGGCAGCCTGCCCCGGCCGGCCACCGAAGTGACAGCCTGCAGGCAGCCGGTGCGCAGCACCGCTTCCTTGAGCATGTCGATCAGCGGCACCGTGCCCCACCGCGCCTGCACCGCCTGCTTCAACCTGCGAAGGTTCCGCGGCTCCGCCGCGGCGTCGATTGGGGTGAGCTTGATCGCGCCTGCCGCCCGGTCGCTGACCTCCAGCCAGTCACAGGCAGGCAGCGCCTCGTCGAGGGCGTCCAGTTCGCTGCGCATCTCCTCACGCAGCTCCTCGATGAACGCCGTGGGGTCCAGGGGTTTGCGGAGCGCCTGCAGTGCTCACCGCGCCGGTCCTCGAAGTCGGTCGGCAGGTCCTCGGCCGGGTTGCGCCACTTGTCCGCGCCGACGACCCAGATCTCCTTGCACCGCAGCTGCTCCCGCAACGCCTGGAACGTGCACACCTCATAGACCATGCGCACCACCCGCCGCCGACCACGGGTATCGGTCTTGTACACCAGCGCGTCCCAGTCCGCGCCAAGCCCGCGATGGGTCGGGATGTGCTCACCGACCGGGTAGTAGTGCAGGTTCCCCGCGCTGGCGTGCCGGGCTACCAGGTCCACGGCGTCCAGGACCGGGCGGTGCGTGGTGTTGTTGCTGCGGAACTCCAACACGTCCAGCAGCTTGATCAACCCGGTCCGGTAGTGGTTCGTGTACGACGCCTTCAGCGTGGCCTTCACCGTCCGCTGATACGTCGGACCAGAGGACTTGAACTCCGCGACCAGGTCCTGCAGCATCGCCCGCGGCGCGACCGGGAACACGGTGTCCCGCACCAGCCGGTCTCCAGCACGTTCCTTACCGACACCCCTCGATCGGGCGGCGTATGTGTTCCGCCTGCTCCTGGTGCGCCTGACCCGAACACGTCCCCTCAGAAATCCTCGGCCGCGTCGTCAGTTCTGTAGCCCCTCGCCACCCGCGGAAGGATGACGACCATGACCGACGCCAGACCGCTGGGCGACGACGGGGCCGCGCTCATCGCGGCGGCCCGCTCGGACGACACGGCACGGTTCGCGGTCATGAGGGAACGCTACCGGCGTGAGCTGCAGGTGCACTGCCACCGGACGCTCGCGAACTACGAGGACGCCCAGGACATGACGCAGGAGACGTTCCGGCCGGACGGTGCCCTGGACCGGCTCCTCGGCGACACCATCGCCTTCGCGCCGAGAGTCACGGGTTCCCGGAAAACCGTTTGAGGGTCCCTCCCGTGTTCCCCTAGGTTGCCTGCGGCCCCGTCGCAGTGAGGACAGAGGACGAACCGCGTGACACCGCCTGCTCTTCAGACCTGACAACTTCTTCCGCTCACCTGTAGCCGACCCTCCGGTCGGTTCTGCCGGGCTGCCCTCGTGCGCCCGGTCCTACAGCGTTTGAGGCCGCGCGCAATCGGCCTCGTGTCAGGTCTAGAGAGCTCATGTCTTCACAACCTCATAGCGTGCTGCCCTGGGTCGTTCGCCGGACCAGGCTGCCTCTGCTGTCGCTGCGGTGCGCGGACTGCCGGTCGGTGTCGGCCACCACCGGCGAGGGCAGGTTCCGCGTCAACGCCAACGGCAAGCTGCTGGACGTGTGGCTGCTGGTCCGCTGCGTGTCCTGCGACCGGACGAGCAAGCTCACCGTCCACGAGCGGGCACCGGTCAGATCGTTCGATCCGGCCGAGCTGCGCGGGTACCGCGTCAACGATCCGGGCCTGGTGGCGTCCAGGCTGCTGGATCCGCTGCTCGCCCGCCGCAACCGCTTCACCCTGGACTGGACGGGGGCCTGGCGCTTGGACGCCCCGCCGGCACGGCTCGACGAGGGGTGGCCGGTCCAGGTGGAGGTCCGCTTCGAGGATCCGGTGCCGGTGCGCCCGGAGCGGCTCGTCGCGCGAGGACTCGGCATCAGCAGAGCCGAGGTGCAGCGCCGGATCAAATGCGACATTCCGCTGCGCCGCCCGACGATCGCCGACTTCGCCTTCACCGTGATGGCCGGGGACTAGCGGGGATGGTCCCCCGAGCATCCGCGCGCGATCCCCCGTCGAGGGCGGCTCCGGCCCGGCCGCGCCCCGGTGGGCGGCCATGGGGCCTTCGCGAAACCCCGTTGGCGGGCCACGGCGGCCGCTGCTACTTTGCCGGAGGCCGTGCCGGAGAACGAGGAGGTGGTACCCGTGAAAGCAGTATCGACATGGGTGCTCCCCCCGGGGGTCACGGTCGGGCGATAGGTCGTCCGGGAGCGCCGTTCAGAGCACTCGCGGAAGGCACGACCATGCGATTCACCTCCGAGCAGCGCCTCGATGACGGCGTCCTCGAACGCGAGTTCACCCTCGGCGAGATCCCCGGCATCCTGTGGACACCCGCGTCCGCGCCGGCGCCGCTGATCCTGATGGGCCACCCCGGCGGACTGCGCAGGATGCGCCCCCGGCTGGTGGCCCGGGCCCTGCAATCGGCGGAGTTCGGCTTCGCCGCGGCCGCCATCGAGCTCCCCGGGGGCGGCGACCGGCCCGCCTCGGCCGCCGCCGAGGGGGCCCGCGCCGACCTGCGCCGGGCGCTGGAGGCCGGCGAGCCGGTCGGCGCGGAGGTCGTGGACCGGCTCGTCCTCCCGCTGGTCGACAAGGCGGTCCCGGAATGGCAGGCCGCTCTGGACGCACTCCTTTCGCTGCCCGGGATCGGCGGCCCGGCCGGCTACTCGGGGGGAGTGATCTCCATCGGGATCCGGCTGGCGGTGGTCGAGCCGCGCATCTCGGCCGCGGTCCTGTTCGCGGGGAGTTTCGTGCCCCGCACCATGTTCGAGGAGGCCCGGCGGGTCACCATTCCGCTGCACGTCCTGCTGCAGTGGGACGACGAAGGGAACGACCGGCAGGCGGCCCTGGACCTGTTCGACGCCTTCGGCTCCCGGGAGAAGACGCTGCACGCGAACCTGGGCGGGCACACCGGCGTCCCGCGGTTCGCGGGGGACGCCGCGGTCCGGTTCCTCGCCCGGCATCTGAGCTAGCCGCCGTCCGCCCAGGTCGTCCGGCCGGCGGCAGACGGTAGGCGGTGCCGGCCGGACGCCGCTCACCGAGGACAGGCCCCGGCGGAGTTCCAGCAGGCCGGCGGGTCGGGGGACTTCGCCGGGGTCGCCGACGAACCGCGGGAACGGGCGGCGGTGCTCAGGTGCGCTCACGCTCGGCCCGCTGCCGGACCAGTTCCTCGACCGCGCTGGGCAGGGTCGTGTCGAAGTCGATCAGCTTCGCCCACGTCGGGGTCACCACGATCCGGACCATCCCGTCGTAGAGCGAGCGGACCTCGGCCTCCCACTCGACCCGCTGCTCGGGCGTCATCTCGTACGAGCCGTTCATCTGGAGGTATTCGTCCGGGATGCCGTCGACGACGTCCAGCTCGGCCCGGCCGCGGATCAGCAGGATCCTGGGCGGGTGCACCTCGGTGTCGATCGTCAGGGCGACCATCGGGTTCTCGCGCAGAGCCGGGAGCTTCGGGGCGTTCTTCGCGGTGCACATGACGATCTCCGAACCGTTCCAGGTGAACGCGATCGGGACGTTCCGGGGCGTGCCGTCCTTGGCCACGTACGCCAGCCGGGTCACGTCGCGTGCCAGCAGCTCCCGGCTGATCGGCCGGTCCAGAATCTCGGTGATCTCGTCCGCTCGCATGGCCGTCCCTCCAGGGTCGTTGTCGTGAACCGTCCCGGGGACGGAGCCGCCGGCGCGTTCTCGACATCCCCCGGCCCCGAGTTCCCGGAGTTCTTCCCTGGCCGCCACCGTCATGGTGGCCGTGCACACCGCCGAACCCGGCCGCCCTTTCTGGCAGAGGTCCCCGTGCCGGGCGATGAGCTGGTCGGCCAACCGGCGGGCCGCCGCGCCGCCCGCCGGTACCTCCGCCGCCGGACGGGACCTTGTCGCGCTGGGCCTGGTCGCACGGGGCCTGGTCGCACGGGTCACACGGCTGAGGCCGGCGTGGACCCGCGGCGTTCGGTGGCGTCGATGTAGTCGTGCAGGACCTGGCGGGAGCGGGCGAGGGCGTCGATGTGGTCGTCGAGGCCGCGCAGGCGGGCCCGCAGGGTTTCCAGGAGTTCGGGGCAGGGCTCCAGGTCGGGGGCCGCGCCGGTCGCGCAGGGCAGCAGGTACTCGATCTCCTGCGTCGACAGCCCGGCCTGGAGCAGTTTCCTGATCTGGGCCACGGTCACGACGGCGTTGCCGCCGTACTCCCGGTAGCCGTTGGCGCTGCGGCGGGGTTCGAGCAGTCCCTGGGCCTCGTAGTAGCGCAGCTGGTGCGCGTGGACGCCGGTCCGCCGGCTCAGCTCCCCGATCAACACTCTCCAGACCTCCCCTTGACCTTCATACCGGTGTGAACGTTGACGATTCTGGCATGACCACCGAAACACCTGACGAGGAGTACAGAATGCAGAACGACGACGCCGGTGACATGCCGGTGACCGTCATCGGCCTGGGGCTGATGGGGCAGGCGCTGGCCGGGGCCTTCCTGCGCGGCGGACATCCCACCACCGTGTGGAACCGCACGGCGGCGAAGGCCGATCGGCCGGTCGCCGAGGGCGCGACGCTCGCCGCGTCCGCCGGTGCCGCCGCCGCGGCCAGTCCACTCGTGGTCGTCTGCGTCTCCGACTACGGCGCCGTGCGCGAACTCCTCGGCGCGCTGGACGGCGTCCTGGACGGGCGGACCGTGGTGAACCTGACCTCGGGCACATCGGCGCAGGCGCGCGAGATCGCCGGCGAGGTGGCCCGGCGTGGCGGCACCTACCTCGACGGCGCGATCATGGCCGTCCCGCAGGGCATCGGCACGGCGGACGCCGCCATCCTCTACAGCGGGCCGCGGCAGGTGTACGACCTGCACGAGCCGACCTTGAAGACCCTCGCCGCGGGAACCGCGCACCTCGGCGGCGACCACGGCCTGTCGGCGCTGCACGAGGTGGCCGTGCTGGGCCTGATGTGGAGCGTCCTGAACGGCTTCCTGCAGGGGCGGCGCTGCTCGGGGCGGCGGGCGTGAACGCCGCCGCGTTCGCGCCGATCGCGGGCACGGGCATCGAGACCGTGACCGGATGGCTGCCGGGCTACGCGCGGCAGATCGACGACGGCTCGTACCCGGCGCTCGACTCCACCCTCGGCACGCACCTGGCCGCGATGGAGCACGTCGTCCACGAGAGCGAGTCGCTCGGCGTCAGCGCCGAGCTTCCGAGGTTCTTCCAGGCCGTGGCCGGCAGGGCGGCGGCCGACGGGCACGGCGGCAGCGGCTACGCGGCGATGATCGAGCAGTTCCGCAAGCCCGCGGGGACGCGGTCATGACCGGCGCGCCGTTCGAGCCGCGCGAGCTTCTCGCGGGCAGCCGGCTCGGGGTCCTGGCCACGCTCAGGTCGGACGGCCGCCCGCAGCTTTCCCCCGTCATGTCCTTCTACGACCGGGACGCCGGCGTCATCTACGTCTCGATGACCGAGGGACGGGCCAAGACGGCGAATCTGCGCCGGGACCCGCGGGCCGCGCTGGAGGTCACCGGCCCCGACGGCTGGGCGTGGGCCACCGCCGAGGGCACCGCGGTGCTCACCGGCCCCGGCACCGATCCCCGCGGCCCCGAGGTCGAGGCGCTGGTGGACTACTACCGCCTCGCCGCGGGGGAGCATCCCGACTGGGAGGAGTACCGGGCGGTGATGGTGGCCGACCGCAGGGTCCTCATGACGATGACGGTCGACCACGTGTACGGCGAGAAGGTCCGCTGACGGTCCGTGACGGACCGTTCTCCGGGGCGACGGGCCGCCGGGCGCGGCGCGAGGGATTCAGGTGCGTCGCCCCGGGACGTGGCCGGTCAGGGGGTGAAGGGGCGGACGGCGCGGGCGGCGCGGTCGGCGATGGCGGTCAGGTGGCCGGCGAGTTCGGGCGGGTCGAGCAGGGTGTAGTCCATCGGCAGCAGGACGATCCGGTGGGCCAGGAACCGCAGCGAGTCGGAGTGGGTGTGCAGGCGGCATGAGCGGCCGTCGACCGGTTCCAGGGCGCCCTGCCAGGCGGTGACGTGCTCGGCGGCCTCCTCGATCGGGACGTGCAGCAGCAGCCGCGCCCGGATCGTCCCGGACCCGCCGGCGAGGGCGTCCATCGCCCAGGCCGCGGCGTCGGCGCCGCCGGGCAGTTCGCGCTCGGGGCCGCGCACGCCGGTGTGGTGCGGTTCGGTGATCCGGTCGGCGCGGAAGGTGCGCCAGTCGGCGCGGTCCTCGTCGTGGGCGACCAGGTACCAGCGGCGCGCCACGGTGACCAGCCGGTGCGGCTGCGCGAGCCGCCGCGTCTGGCGGCCGCCGGCGGCGGTGTAGGCGAAGCGGACCTTTTCCCGGGTGACGCAGGCGGCGGCGAGCAGCGCCAGGACATCGGGGTCGGCGGGCGGCGGGCCGCCGTCCTGCGGCGGGAGGGGCACCGCCGCCTCGGTCAGCGCGGCGACGCGGCGCCGGAGCCGGTGGGGGAGGACCTGCTCCAGTTTGGCCAGGGCGCGCAGCGAGGTGTCCTCGATGCCGGTGACGGCGCCGGCGGCGGCGGTGCGCAGGCCGATCGCGATGGCGGTCGCCTCGTCGTCGTCGAGCAGCAGCGGCGGCATCGCGGCGCCGGCGGTGAGCCGGTAGCCGCCGGTGTTGCCGTGCGTGGCGTGCACGGGGTAGCCGAGCTCGCGCAGGCGGTCGACGTCGCGGCGGACGGTGCGGGCGGTGACGCCGAGACGCGCGGCCAGTTCGGTGCCCGACCATTCGCGGGGCGTCTGCAGCAGGGACAGCAGGCGGAGCAGCCGTCCGGACGGATCACGCATGTCTCCCATCCTGCCGCCCTAATAGGACCTTCACTGACCTATTGGGTGCCTAGCGTTGTGGGTACCGGGCCGCGGACTCCCTCGCGGCCCACGTCAACGGAGGTACCGCCATGCTGCGGGGATTCGCCACCATCAGCTACTGGGCCGACGACCTGGAGGCCGCCAAGGACTGGTACGCCGAGCTGCTGGGCGTCCAGCCCTACTTCAGTGCGCCGGGACCGGACGGCCGCGCCGGGTACTACGAGTTCCGGGTCGGGGACTACCGGCATGAGCTGGGCCTGATCGACAGCCGGTTCCGGCCCGGCGGCCCCGCGGCCGGACCGGGCGGCGCGGTGATGTTCTGGCACGTGGACGACCTGGCGGGGGCCGTGGAGCGGCTGCTGTCCCTGGGCGCCGTTACGTACGAGAAGATCACCGAGCGGGGCGAGGGGTTCGTCACCGCGTCGGTCGTCGATCCGTTCGGCAACGTCCTTGGCGTGATGCACAACGCGCACTACCTGGAGGTCCTGGCCGCCGGTCCTCGCGGCTGACCGGCGCCGGCGCGCGGAGGCGGCCGCCGATCCGGGCGGGCTCGAGCGGGATCCGCTGGCCCGCCCGCCCGCAGGCAGGGCGGGTCAGGTCATGGACCGGGCGGACTGTTTCGCGGGGGCGGCGTGCTTGGCCGGGCGGCGGGCGGGGCGGCCCGGGATGGCGAGGGTGACCGCCGCGGCCAGCAGGGCGACGCCGCAGCCGAACAGCATGCTGGTGAGGAAGCCCGACTCGGACGGCAGGACGTGCCCGCCCATGCTCGTGGTCATCTCGGCCAGGACGACGCCGACGACGGCGGCCGACACGGTGGTGCCGACGGAGCGCATCAGGGTGTTGAAGCCGTTGGCCGAGGCGGTCTCCGACGCCGGCACCGCGCTCATGATCAGGGCGGGCATGGCCCCGTAGGCGAGGCCGACGCCGGCGTTGCAGATGACGGTGATGACGAGCAGGCCCCACGTCGATCCCATCAGGACCGTCGAGGATCCGTATCCGATCGCGATGATCAGGCTGCCGACGCCCAGGGTGACCTTGGGGGCGGTGGCGGCCGACAGCTTGGCGCCCAGCGGCGAGACCGCCATCATCGTCAGCCCGGACGGCGCCATCCACAGCCCGGCGGCCAGCATCGTCTGGCCGAGGCCGTATCCGGTGGCCTCGGGCAGCTGCAGGAGCTGCATCACGATCAGCGCCTGCGCGTACATCGCGCATCCGACCAGGACCGAGGCCAGGTTGGTGAACAGGACCTGGCGGCGTGCGGTGACGCGCAGGTCGACCAGCGGGTCCCGGGACCGCAGCTCCCACCATCCCCACGCGGGCAGGACGACGGCCGCCGCGGCGAGCAGGCCGAGGGTGGTGCCGCTCGTCCAGCCCCAGTCGGCGCCCTTGGACACTCCCAGCAGCAGGCAGACCAGCCCGGTGCCCAGGCCGAGGGCGCCGATCACGTCCAGGCGTCCCTTCGCCTGCGGGGGCGTGGGGGGCACCAGGCGCCAGATCAGCACGGCGATCATCGCGCTCAGCGCGCTGGAGGCCCAGAACAGGACCCGCCAGTTGGTGTGCTCGGCGACCGCCGCCGCGATCGGCATGCCGAGCGCCCCGCCGATGCCCAGGGACGCGCTGATCAGCGCGATCGAGGTGCCCAGCCGCTCGGGCGGCAGCAGTTCGCGCAGCGCGCTGATGCCCAGCGGGATCATGCCCATGCCGAGGCCCTGCAGCCCCCGCCCGATGATCATCGGGACGACGGTGGCGGCGAGCGCGCACACCACCGAGCCCGCGATCAGCGGCACCGCGCAGGCCAGCAGCATGGTGCGCTTGCCGAGCAGGTCGCCGAGCCGGCCGGTCACCGGGATGGAGACCGCGCCGGCCAGGAGCGTGGCGGTGACGACCCAGGAGGCGTTGGAGGCGCTGGTGTCCAGCATCCGCGGCATGTCGCCGATGAACGGCACCACCAGCGTCTGCATGAGCGCGGCGACGATGCCGGCCGCGGCCAGCACGCCGACGATCCCGCCGGGGCGGACGGCGGGCGCTCGGACGGCGGGCGCGGGGTCGGCCACGCGGATCTCCTTCGGTTTCGGCAGAGCGAACTTGTGTACTGTACATATGATGTGGTCGATACACAAAGCGTGCATGACGCACATCGCGGTGTGGTAGGCATGCTGCCGTGCGCCGGGCGGAGCCGTACCGGCGCGCGGGACCGGGAGACGGGCCGGGGAGGCAGGACCGGGATGGACAAGCCCACGCACCTGATCGAGTACGAGACGATGCTGCTCGGGCGGCATATCCACATGACGGGTCCGCGGGGCAGGCGTGCGGGCGGTCCCATGGACCGCAGCGCCTACATCCTGCTCAGCCGCATCCGGCTGGAGGGCCCGATGTCGATCGGTGAGCTCAGCGAGGCGTTCGGGCTGGACCCCTCCACCCTCAACCGGCAGACGGCCGCGATGCTGCGCGCCGGCCTGGTCGAGCGCATCCCCGACCCGGGCGCGGGCATCGCCCGCAAGTTCCGCATCACCGGCGAGGGCGAGCGGCTCCTGGACGACGAGCGCGACCGGAGCGTCCGGGGACTGGAGAAGGTCCTGTCCGACTGGACCCCCGAGGACGTCGCCGCCTTCGCCGCGTTCCTGCAGCGTTTCAACACCGACATCGAACGCCTCGCGGGCCGCCCCTGGCCCCGCCCGTGACCGCCCGGGACGGCATCGAGAGCGCCATGACCGCCCGCACCTGAGTGCCGGGCCGGCGCGGGCGACGCCGGGGTGTGAAGTGGATCTCTTCCGCCGCCTGAGGTGTCACATCGCACGCCGGCAGGAGGTCTTTGAGTGTATGGGAGCATTCGCGATCCAGCCGCGGGACGTGACCCGCCACGCCTTCCTGCACGCCGCCCATGACGCCTTCCGCCGGGACTTGGACCGGCTCGCGGCGGCAGCGGCGGCCGGCAAGGGCGGGGCCGCGCACGTGCGCGCGGGCTGGGAGAACCTCAAGGACCAGATCCGCCTGCATCACGACCTGGAGGACCGCGTGCTGTGGCCGCGGGTGGAGCGCGCGGTGGCGGGCCGCCGCGCGGAGCGCGCGGTGCTGGCCGAGATGCGCGCCGAGCACGCCCGGCTCGGGCCGCTGATCGGGCGGGTCGACGTGGTGCTGCGCGACGGCGGTGACCTGCCGCTGGCGGTGCGGGACCTGCGCGAGGCCGTCGAGGCGCACCTGCGGCACGAGGAGATGAGCGCGGTCCCGCTGGCGGAGTCGGTGCTGGGCCCCGAGGAGTGGCGGGCGGTGGCCGACGAGGTCGCCGGACGGTGCGCGGCGCTGTTCGTGCCGTGGGTGGTCGACGGGATCGCGCCGGTCGAGCGGAGCCGGTTCCTGACGGCGTTGCCGGCGCCGCTGCGCAAGCGGAACCGGGTGGTGTGGGAGCCCCGCTACCGCAAGCGGCGCCTGTGGAGCCTGTGACCGCCCTCCACCGCAGCCTCCTGCGGCGTCACCAGGGGACGGCGCGGGCGGTGATGTGGTGGTCGGCGGGGTTGTAGTACGTCAGCAGCAGCGCGTTCCGGGTGCTGAGGCCGGGGTGGCCGAAGAGGGCTCGGCACTGGTTGAGGCCGGATCCGTCCGAGCAGGGCACGACGCCGTCGCGCGCGGGGGTCCAGGGGCCTTCGGGAACGGGGGCGCGCCAGAGGCGGAACCGCCCGTCCAGGCCGCGCTGCTCGACCATGACCAGGCCCTTGCCGAGCGCGGAGTAGTCGGCGACGTGGACGAAGAGCGGGGCGGCGCCGTAGACGACGGTGCCGGCG